>JBHIAC010000003.1:0-82018 GCA_046758365.1 bacterium | reverse complement strand
GTGACACTTTTATCCCCGTTCATGGTGATGGTCGTGGGGTTCTGACTGCCACTCAAGTCTCCACTCCAATGGTCGAACTGCCAACCGGAAGAAGGATTAGCCGTAAGCTGGACATTTTCATTGTAGTCATAGCCAGACTTGTTCGGGCTCTTGCTTACCGTGCCAGAACCCGAAGGATTCACCGTGATGCTCAAACTCACCAGAGAAATAGACACCGACTTCGTTCCTGACCACCCTGAAACAACACTGGTGTGCGTCTGACACCGGGCCCGGGCCTTCACCTGAAAGGTGCCCGTGCTGTGATAAGTATGATTCCCAGCGGAAGAACCCCAACCCGATTGGGTCCCATCGCCCCAATCAAACTGATACTCCACCGAGTGCCCCAGATTGCTGCTTGAGCCGCCCGTGCTGAAGGAAAGGCTCTGCTCCTTCTTGCCGCTGGAGGGACCACTGGGTGTGTTAGGAGTAGAAACCGTCTCTGCCAAGGCGCTTTCTTTTAACTCAACGTTATCAAAGATAGTAGTTTCTTAATTAACCTTAAAACCTACTTTACCTGACCAATTGACAACATTGTCCGTAACTTGAATATTAATGTTTGTGCCTCCGCTTATATTTTTAAAAGTTACTTGATTGCCAACAGCACTAAACTCATATCGTCCGGGCTCCAATAATTGTGCATCTCGCTGCTCTAAGAGATAACCTATCCCCGCCACGGTCTTGTATAGAAAAACTTTTTGTCTACTTGGAGCTTGATAATTATCCTCAGAAATATCTATTCTGTAGTGGTTGCCTGCATCAATGTATCTAAGATAGATGGACGTTGCATTATTCTGCCTTTGTTCAGGACCATTATCAAAATCAAAAGTAAGAATAACATCTTTTAGAGTAGTTCCCGTGGCAACTATCCAAGCATATGTATGCGTTCCAGAAGCGTCTGGATTGTACAATTGAAGCTTACCATCTGGAGGATAGCCAACAATGGAAACACTTTCATTTGCAGGCTCAATCTGCCAATTACTTCCTATGGTTGATCGGTTAAAATCGTCGGCAAAGATAACATTTCCTGCACCAGATACATCCATGCTCACAGTCACGTCCTGATTACCTCCATTCGAAGACACAGAAACAGTTCCTTGATAATTCCCAGGTTGAAGACCGCTACGGCTCACCGTCACTGTCACTGTCCCACTGTTCATACCACTGCTCGGACTCACTGATGTAATCCAAGTTGCCGCCTTAGAAACATTCCAACTCAAAGTTCCACCGCCTGAGTTGGAAATATTGAAAGACATCTGAGTTGTTGAGGTGCCAAAATTTAGTATGGTGGGAGTCACTGAGAGTACAGGGGCAAGCTCTACACCAGTGCCACTCAACGGAACTTCTTTTGTGGGAGCATTGTTTGAATTATTTGTGATTCTTAATGTGGCAGTCTTTGAACCAGCAGTACTTGGGGCAAACCGCACCGTTGTCTGGTGAGACTGACCTGGAGCAAGGCTGAAAGTGCCTCCGCCACTAACTATGGAAAACTCACTTGCATTAGTACCAATTAGACTTTGTCCTGTTACATTCAATGTTCCTGTTGAACTCGCTGAATTAGTAATTGTGAAAACTTTATCCAATGACTGTCCCACGGTAAAGCTCCCATAGTTCCACGAATTTGGATCGACACTGATTATAACGTTGGTTGGCTGATCGAGAACTTCGTACGTCGCAGAAGCATACGCAAGTCTGCGCTCGGCCTCAGACTTGTTAAGTTTATTGGCATCTTCCAAATACAATTCCCAAGTCCAGGTCCCATTGCTTGGTGAATTGTGCTGATAATGATTGAAGTGGTAATTAAATACCTTTAGATTCATGAAACCGTTAATAAGGGGTGTTTTTGTACCTTGAACCGAAAAATCTTCAGGAGATTCAGGGATAGTATTTCTGTTTCCGGAATAGTATCCCCAATGTGTCGAACCATCAGGGGCGGTTAACTTTAAATATGGAACTACAGTATAACCATCTCCCACCATGACATTAAAATAGGCGTCCTTCCAATCTCCAACGTAGAAAGTGGAAGTTGGCTGGCCATTTTTCTCGAAATACAGTTGGCAGTTGACGGTTGCACCTGAAGTGGTAATACCAACTCCTTGGGGAAAAGATACTGGACTTGAAAGCATTCCATCTTTGAGAATAATAAAAGTGGGTGAAATAGGATCACCACCACTCAATTCGTAACCCCGGCTCGTAAAGGATGGTTCATCTACAAAATGTCTCTTTTTGACATTTTGAATGAGGTATATCTCTCCAGGTGTTTCTTCTTTACAAATGAGACCATCAGACACCACTTTAGGGCCTTTCGGGTATTGATTGATGTCTGAATCGGTTAATTGGATTACCTGGCCATAAAGCTGAGCTAATGGAGTTAAATATGCACTATCTGTTATATGATGCAAGACATTATTTTTAAGAAAATATATTTCTGGGGTTGATCCTTTGACGAGTTTTTCGTCAAGAGGGCTTGGTGCAGTACCATGATATACTCGTACAGCATAAATTGTGTTGCCCTAATAATCTAAAGTTGTTCTATCAGACCAATAAGGATCATTAATATAAAAATTACTCCCTGAGATGTTTATGATAAGTACCCAATGCCACGGATAAGTACTTAATCCAGTATACACTTTAACTATAACGGGATGGCCATTGTTAATCTCATTTATTAAGGTTTGAGAATCAGATGCATTTATACCCCCCGACCAGTCTTGTGCTAGATCAACTCTGTAATCTACGCTTTTGCTGGCTACATCAGAGTAGTTTTCAGTTACTGGCCAGACCAAATAATTTCCCGAAGTATAGCCCCCATTATTTTTTAGCCACCAATTTAAGTCTTTTGGGTTAGTGTCGTTGGTAAAATAATCATTGAATGTATATTGTACTGCGTGGACACCATAATAATTAAATACCATTGCAACACATGTCATAGTGCAGCCCGACGAACCGATCGTATAAGAAGAGGAAACCATAGTATCTGAACTCCATCTATTATCAAGTTGGCTAAAATAGGATACACCATTCATAGAAGAATTCATTCTACTGCTTATGTCTCCTGTATATGCAGAATATAAGCAATAGATTTCCCAGAAGTTCTTATTCCCTTCAATACTCGGATTATACTCATACAGCACCGCCGTTGCCCGATTCTGCGGAGTAATCGTCACAATCCCACTGACACTATTAACTTGCATGGGTGGTTGGACTCCAGGCTGCCGAGCATTAAAGTCCTTGGTCAACTCAAAAGCCATGCTGATAACCTGATTGAAAAAGCCTTTATATTTAGGATCACCTAGACTATAACCTGCCGCTTTGTCTAATATGGATTGGGTGGTCTTACTAGGGTCATCAATCAAGGATTGCTCCTTTTGCAGCATAGCAATTAAAACCTTCGGATTCACATGATTTGGGAAAGGATAATTGGGATCTTGATCATCCGTTGCTGAATAATATATTATTTCAGAAGGAGAACATTCTCTACCCAATTTTCCATTGGCCAAAACATAGTTGTAAAAATACGAATATTCAGGATAAGAGAAGTGGTACTGCTGCCATAGATTTTGATCTTTTAATCCGCCATTTCTGGATTCAAGAAAAGTTTGTATGTCAGCTAAAGTCATGGAATTCACATTCTGGAATTCCTCATCGGAAGTGATATTTTCTGGATCAAAGGATTGCGCTTTAATGATTTGAAATGAAAAGAAAGTAAAAAATAATATCATAAATGCAATTGATTTTCCTTTCAACATTTTAAAACCTCCTTTTTGGTTGTAGAGGTTACTATGACTTTCCGTGATTGTCATGTCTCCATTTTGTACATCTTTGATTTTTATTTAGATATTTTTTGCACTCCAATATCTCAAATATCTAAACTCCGAGAATCCAATTTGTTAACAAAGTTAACAATGAGTTTTAAATTAACAGCCTAAATAATTAGTAAGTAAGGATCAGAAATCTTATGAATGATGTGAGGATTAAACAATAGCAACTGACTGACACAACAAACTGAAATATGAACTACATCAGATTAGTCGAAAGAGGGTTAAGATCTCCTTCCTTTTAGCTTTAGGAAAAATTGCAAGCTAGCTCATAGCTGAAGTATTTGGATATTTCGAATTTGTAAATACCTAATCTAGGGGGCAGAGAGGACGAAAAGCTAACAAAGTTCTATTTAGAAAAATAAATTAAACATTAAAAATCCTCCTCTAAATTTTTAAGTTAGTTCTAAAATGAAAATATAAAGGTTCATGTGGAAAACAAAAGAATGTAACCCTTTAACTAAAGTTATACTTTTTAATTTAATCTATCCCAAAAATTGTTATTGAGTATTGGCATTTACTTTTCCAATAATTTCTATATTATCAATATATTTCGAATTTATAAAAAGTCAAGTAAAATTTATTATTATTTTTATTTCCTCGAAGCTGCTTCAACATACTAACCAGACATTATGAGATAGTCCGGAACCTTTTTTACTTTAAGCCTGTTGGTTTAATTTGGCATTAATTTTATTAGCCGATTTATAAGCATCCCCTCAAATCCAGAATATAGGAAAAGTGATAAGACCAATGAGAACAAATAATATGTCTTTTCCAAACTGAGTATTACAAAATTGGCCGAATCGGTTCAGCCATAAAGAAATTCAGAACAGCGGTTGCTCCTGGGTCTTTTTCATTCATTTGGCATCTTAATCAAAATTTTACTATCTTCAGGAAGTGTAAAAATCAGTGATTGAACCGCAGTGGAGGGAAAGTATTTTTACATTATATAGGACGTCCTTTACAACTTAAAATTTTTAGCTTCCTACATTTTCTCACCTATGTCATCAATATAATTCAATATTTTAAAAAATCTAGAAATATCTCTAATCTGAATTGAGCGATTTTATATTGGGGGAGCGGACGGTGTTCAAGCTTCAGCTTGTATAGGGGGGGACATCACGCTAAAGTGTGAACACCCAACACTGATCTTGCCGAAACTCGTTTAGGAAACAATTCAAGGTAAAATCGCTCAATTTAGGTCTAAAAAAGTGGTCCTTTTACCATTTACCATCTACCATCACCCATCTAATTTAATTTAAAGGCTTGATTCATTTCAACATTTCAAATAACCTTTTTTCCTTGGGAATTTCTTGTTCACCATACACCCCTCGAAGTGCTGAAGCAAATTCATTGATTGATTGATAACGATCCTCAGGACTTTTGGCTAGGGCTTTAGCTAAAATACCATCCAAAGCTTTTGGCAGGTCGAACCTTAAATTTGAAGGGGGCGCAGGGTCGTCGGCCAAGGTTTTAATCCTAACCTCCGAGGCATTTTGAGCCCAATATGGATGGGTGCCAGTTAAACTTTCGTACAGCATGATGCCTAGTAGAAAGACATCACAGCTTTGAGTTAGTTTTGAGCTTTGTATCTGTTCGGGCGAGGCATAAGATTGAGACTCTAAATCATCGTGCCAAACTTTATCGGTATGACGCACTTGCAGCAGCCCGCCATCCGCCAATTTGATGTCATTTTGTTGCGTGAGAATTATATTGTTTGGCTTTAAATTTTTATGCCAAATCTGACTTTGATGATAATAAACTAAAATTTTAATTACTTGCAAATAAAACTTTAAAGTTTTATAGACATCAGGCAATCCTTGCTGACTTAAGTGGTGATTCAAATCTATTCCATTAATATATTCTCTTACTAAATATAAAATATCACCCTCTTCACCAGCATCATAAATGACAGCAACATTTGGGTGAACTATTCTGTTTAACTTTCTAACTTCCTCATAAAATTGTTTTCTCAATTGGGTAAAATCTTTAAATCCTGCGAAGGCCTGAGCTTTATAAGCTTTAATAATGACCGGTCGATCTAATTGTGGGTCGGTACCGCGGAATGTGGAGTAAAGTTGATTTTCTTTAATTGTCTCAGATACTTCAAACCTACCGAATTTTTTGGTTAATCCAATTTTGATTTTTTCAATTGTGTCTTTCCAAAGCACTTCATAAATGGGATGTTTGTTAGGTAAATGAGGCAGTCTAAAATCACCTACCTTTTTCAAGCTAAATCCTTGTACATAATCTACCACCGGTTCGCTCATCAGCAATAATTTAGATTCTGAGAAATCTTTCCCCGAATCCATTGTAAAGCTTAGCCTATCGCTTAGTCCAATATTATGAATTTTAATTGCTTTTCTGAGTTCTTTCAATCCTTGATTTTCAAATTTAATCAAAGGCTCAGGAGTCAAGTGAAGGGTAATTCGAATATCTATATTTTCAAATTCTTCAACGACCTGATTATATCTTTCCAATTGTTTTAGAGTATCCACGGCTGCAGTAATGATTTCATTGGGATTTGTGCCAAATGTAATAAGACCGTCTTCTGTTCGACACAAAATCATGCCATCAAACCCCGCTAAATTGCGTGAAATCAAATCAAGAAAGGTTGAAAATGGCAATTGCGAATTTTCTGGATTGTCATTAAAATTAAGGATTTCAAAAATCGCTATTGAATTGAGCAAATTTATTAAGTTAGATTTCTTGAAACACTTTGATTGATTATTTTCATTAATTTGACCAAATTTATCAATAAAATTCTGGATAATTTTAAAAGAAGACTCCCTTTCTAACCAAGAAATCTTGGATTCTGTAATTTCTTCAATGTTCTCCAAAGCTTCATCTGATAGGAAAAATTCATATTCATTATTAGAACCGGTTAATTTCTTCGAATCTTTAGGTAATGCTGAGCAAAGGTTTTTGAAATCGAGATAAAATTCGATTTCTTTTATGCGTCTAAATGGCTCCTCTAAGTTTCTGAATTTTAAACAGTATTGAATATCAACAGAAGATAGCCTGATTTCGAGGCCTTTTTCTTCTGCATTGGATTTTTTTTCAAACAATGTCTGACAGATGGCATTTAAATAAATTGAATTTTGATGAGAACGAAGGTAAAGGTCTTTAAGAATATGAAGCGCCTCGTCATATTTTTCTTCTTGCCATGACGTGAATAGAAAGAGATAAAGCAGTTCTGGATTTTTATGACTGTCTAACAAGGATTGCCGAAGTTCTGGGATGGAGATGGTTTCGGTGGTATCTTGAAAAATTTTCTCTAGGGCCGTGCGTAGTTCCTCTTCAAATGGTGGATTAAACTTTAGAGACCGTTGATATACTTTCAGTGCCAGCTCATCAGTTTTTTTTTCTTTTAAAAGAAGGGTAGAAAGGGTTAAATAAAGGGCTTCATCGTTTTGTTCAGTAGCTACAGCTTTCTTGTAAATATGCAGAGCCTTATCGTCTATTGATTGCATTCTTGCTAAGGCCAGGGCAAAATTTCGCAGAATTTCTGGGTCCTCTATTCCTTGATTTATAAGTTGCCTGTATTTTTCAGAGGCCTTTTGGTTCTCGCCGTTCTCCAAATAGGCTCGTCCCAATGCTTTCAGCAAATCAATAACCTGCTGATCATCCTTCTGGTTAATGTCCAACATTATTAATCGCTTTGTAAATTCTTCAATTTCGCACTTAACTCTCTTTCCAGTATTTTAATTGCGTTAGCATCGGTACGACCTTGGGTTAGATAGTGATTTGCCATAATTGAATTGATTTCTTCTTTCTTTTTAGTATAAAGGTTCAGACGCAAAATCATTTCAAAAACTTTTAGGGCTCTGTCATCTCGACGATTTTCGAGTAAATAAATATTAGCCAAAAGCGGATAGAGCTTAATCCTCCCCGAGTTTTTTATCAGCATTTTTTCAAAAATATAAGCAGCCTTATCATATTTCCCTTGAAGTAAATATAATCTGGCTCGAGTGGTTGGTGAAAATACCAGAACACCAAAGATGGGTAAAACAAAGGCTGAAATGGTGAACCCTATCATAAGTATAGTATTGGAACTTTTGTGGCGAACTGGCTGAATCTGGCTTAAATTACTTTTCGTTAGGTTAAAACGTGCGTCTGCCATATTGTTTTGTATATTTTTATACTCTGGATTGAGCAGTTGTACTTTTTCAAATGCTATAACTGCTTGAAGCCAATCACCATTCTGTAAGGCAAAAAGACCTTCTTGATAAAATTTCTCGATTGCTGAGTCATTATTATTTTTTGCTTTCTCTAAAGCTTTTTTAACGCTCTGAATTTGATTTTCAAGATTTGAATAGTTGGCATCGAGTTTTTTTAACTTTTCAAAGGTGGATAAAGCCAAGGCCCAATTTTCAGATTCCATCAGGGCAATTCCTTGATTGTAGAGTTTGGCCTTCTTTTTGTCTTCTCTTTCTAAAGCAGTTTTTATCTGTTGGATTAAACTTGAAATATCTTTATAATGTCCGTCTATTTTATTGGCTTTTTGCAGAGCTATTAACGCCCGTTTCCAATTTCTTCTTTGAATGGCTGCAACGCCTACATTATAATAACGCTCAACTTTTTGATCCCGTGACATTTTATCTAATCTTTTTAGCAGATATTGTAATTGAGCATTAGAATCTTTGAAATTTGGCTCTATATTAACAATTTGTTTGAATAATTTGACAGCATCGTTTATTAATCTGTTTTGTACCTTGAGAGTGGCCTGATCATAAAGTGAATTTAATTTTTTATACCTATTATTTTGATTTAATGCAATTTCCGCTTCTTGTAATTTTTGCTGAGCTTGTTTAAAATTTGGGTCTAATTTAATAACTTCATTAAACAACTTAATTGCTTCTTCAAATCGTTCTGAAATTAACATGGAAATTGCAGTGTTATATTTATCATTAATGGATTTTTTTTCATGGGCTATGGTAATAGCCCTTTCAATCATAGTGGCACTTTGGGGTAAAAGTGCTTCACACTCGTTTAGTTCAAGCAATGCCTTATCAAATTTTCCTTCTTTAATATAAATTTGCCCCAGTTCATAACACAGCCTGGCTCTAAGCGTTTTATCATCAGTTAACCCTTTTGCACCTAAGAGCGCATCTCTTGCTTCTTCTATTTTTCCAAGGGAGGAATATATGGTGCCAAGTTCATACAAAATTCTGGTTTTATTTTCATTATTTAAAGCATTTAGATTTATAAAATATCCCTTATTCAAAGTATATTCAGCTTCTCTATATTCTCCTTTCATTTTGTAGGCCAGACCCAAATAATAATAAGCTTCAACGTAAGTGGGATCAAATTTAATAGCGTTATTAAAGGCTTGAATTTTTTCATCTAAAGATTGTGCTTTAATTCCGATATTTAACCAATCAGCGGCACTATTTTGGCTCAATAAAATATCAGGTGAAGAAACGATTAATAACAAACAAATAAAGCCACTTACTAGCCCCGAGAATTCATAAATTACATTTCGGATTTGAGTCAAAATGCAGAATGTATCCGATTTACGCACCGCGTGAATTATTGGGGCTAGCAAGATTTTTTTAGTAAGAGTTGAGTGATGCATAGCAAATCACATATTTTGACAGGATTAACAAGATTCACCCCATTGGATATACATGCACATTTTCCAATGGGGTGAACTGGATTATAACTTCTTTATTATGTTACCCATCAAATTTATTAATATCTTATCAGGCCCTTTGATTTCTTTCAAGCCGTAGCTGTCTTTTTTTCCGGGCCGCGACATTTAAAATGATAACTCCAAATAACAGGATCCCAGATGCTGTCATAGATAAATTGTAGGACAAAGCTTTTGGACTTATATAATTAAGTTTACCTGTGTGTTGTGCATCACTGTAAATTTGTCCCCAAACTACACTATTTTTTTGTATTGAACAATTAGTTTGAATTTTGTAAATGTTAAGGTCTTTCCGCATTAGTATAATGTCCAGAAAGCTGTCTCCTCCTATATCAGCCACGATTAGGGGGGAAATGGGTGGATTCCCTTCATTATTAATCTGGGCAATAACCTGGCCATTTTTCCCATTCAGTATATAGATTGTTCCAAACTTACTACCAATAATAATATCATTTGATTTATCTTTGTTTACATCTGCTAAAGTGACAGGAGTGACAAATGCATCTTGATTGTCGAGGCTAAATTCCCATAAAACTTGTTTGCGATTTTTGGGGTCGGCTGACCCTTTAATAATTTTTATCAGTTGATTTGAAACTAAAACTACATCAGTCATTTTATCTCCGTTTACATCCCCTAACGCGGGGGCTAGATTATCAGCTTTAAGGTCAGAATTTAGGGGTAATTGCTCATGCCAGATATGGGTTAATGATTTGCTATCAACGGCCAAGTAGTTTCCAGTGGTTGAGCTAACCAACAAATCCATCACTTTGTTTTGATTCATATCTGCTAAAGCGACCGGATTTCTGATGCCGTGTACCTGATATAAATTACCCGTGGCTTTACTTAAGCCTTCATTAAAATCGAATACTTTGGCTATTTTTCCTGTGGCACCGTTAATTATTAAAACCTTACCTTCTTCAGTACCAAGGAAGGCCTGGCTGTTGCTATCGCCTTCCAAATCCCACGTTGACGGAACGGAGTGGATGGCAAGCCCGGTATCTATAGTTTTCCAATTCATTGTATAAATGTCACCATAGCCCAGGTGAATCTGACCAGCTTTAGAACAAATTAATATGTCTTGCAAACCATCTCCATCCAAATCGCAAACTATGGGGGGCCCCGATAAAGACTCTCCCAAAATAGGACTGAGCCAAATCTCTGCGCCATTGCTACCGTCCAACGCACGTAGACGGGAATCATTGCCTACGACTAATACATCTACTAAGCTATTTTCGTTTAAATCCGCAAGAACTATGGGAATACTACTTTGAACACCAATGTCTTTGTTTACCCAAATGATTTTTTTACTCTCACCCTCTAAGGCTAACAGGTTTCCTGAAAAATCACTAAATATTATATCAACCGTTTTATTGCCTGTTAGGTCCGCTAAAGCGAGGTTACCTATTTCTATTGGAGTATTTTTACTAATTCCATTATTTTTTATAATCGAGATTTTATCATGAGTTTGATACCACATTTCTTCTATGACTTTCAATGTTTTGGGTTTTTTATTGATGGCTACACGATTCTTAATGGAGTGCCCCAGAACCCACAAAGCAATAATACACAAAATAATGGACAGCGTTGTGCCCAACTTATGATTATTTCGAATCCACCAGATGCCAGCTTTTTTAGGCAGTGCAAAATCAAGCTGATCATTAACGACTAATCGAAAAATGGTGCTTTTTTGATCACTTACAATTTCAATCTCATCCCCAACGTTGATAGGTACTTCGTCGGTAGGACTTAGTTTAATTTGGTTAACATAAGTCCGGGTTTTGCTGCGCTTATCGGTAACAAAAAACCTACCATTTTTGTAACTTACAGTTGCATGACGGCGAGAAATACTGGGGTCAAGTTCTCCTTTTTCATTTTTTCGCAAGATGATATCATTAAGCTTGATATCACGTCCAATTCTAGTATCTCCAAATTTCAAGGCATACTTTTTCCCTAAATAAGGTCCATAAATTGCTAACAAGTAGTAAGATTCGTCTGATGAAATATTACTTGATTTTTGCGCCCTGGCTTCAAATTCCTTCCTTTGATTGTCGTCGGATGCTTCTTCAACTTCATAAAACTCTTCTTCATAGGTTTGGGCAACAGAATTTTCAATTTCTGAAGTAATTTGATCTTGTATAATGTTTGGGTTTGAATAGATAAAACTATCGAAACTTATTGCGTCTTCAAAATCGTCATCATCTATTATTTCAATTTCATCATTATTATTCACCATTTCTACCTTAAGATTTGTCTTGGATTTGTTATCAAAAACAAGCGTAAGGTCACCAATAGAAATTTCATCTTCATGGACAATTTGGGCACGATTAAGTAAAGGTCGCCCATTTAATTGAGTTCCAAAAGCGCTTTTTAGGTCTTCTAAATAGAAGCTGTCGTTGATATTTTCTATCTTGATATGCTGCATGGAGACTTTTTTGTCAGAAATGATAAAATCGTTGTTGGTATCTGACCCAATAGTATAACTCGATTTCGAATCATCCAGCACAAATTCATCTATTATTTCCGATTTCCTTTTAAGAATTAATTTTGGCATAATTGTTTTCCCCTAATTTATGACGTTGGTGCAAACAGTCTAATTTCAATATTTAGGACGTGGGATTTTTATCCCGTTGGATAAATATCCTACGGGATCTATCCAACGCCCTTTACTACTTAAAAATTTTCGCTTCTTACTCTTTTACACCTCCGTCATTTATAGTTTAGATAAATTAAATTCTATTAGATTCATATCGAAGGCCTGTACCATAATGGATTTTTCTTGATAGCTGTAACCATTTTTGCTCGTACGAAATACATATAAACCAGGTAGTAAGCGCCCACTGCAGGTTCCTTCTATATCGGTCACATCAAAGATCTTCTCTGATGTCTTTGGATTATCCAAAGATTTGAAACTCACTTCCACGTTACTTAAAGGATCACCAGATAATTCATCTAATATCACCAATGTAATTCTTGCTTCTAACGGGACCATTTTAGCGATTACGAAGTTATCTGTGGGAGATATTTGAACCTTGATATCTTGGTATCCCTTCTTGGAGAAAATTGCATAATAGGTATAAGGCAGTAAATTGATGCGGCAAGGGGTGTGTTTTCCCCGAATAACAATTTTATCGTTTCTAACAATTTTTGTAATCACAGCCCCTATTTCCTGACCGCTCGCTTGATTGGCATCTTGAGCAAAGAATTTTACTGGGCGAGATAAATTTGCTGAAATTTGTAAAGGTGTAGATTCATTAACTTTGAGTTTTATCGTTCTTGGATTAAAACCCTTTTTTCTCAAGATAATAGTATGGGAAGTAGCCGAAAAGAAAATTTTATCTCGTTTTCCTGTGATTCCAATGGAATTAGGATTTTTGCCTAAATAAATATCAGCGTTAGAAGGGTTTGATTTGATAGTTATAAATTTACCAAAGACGCCTTTTATTTTGTATCGAATATAAGGCTCTTGGTTAATGTCCAATTTCCAAATCCTTCTATCTTCAACATCCTCGACCATCTCTTCTGTATCCAAAGTAAAGTGAGTGAGATTAGAAAATCCTATTTTACGCATCTCAATCTGGCAGGATTCACCAACCTCCCAGGTAACTGTGCAGGGGGTAATTTGTCCGTATTTGATATTATTTATGTAAACCTCAGCCCCTTGAGGAACAGATTCAAATTCTATTGTAGTTTTAAACCTAAAAACGTATGGTCGATTCCCTTGGCGACTCTGCTCACCTCTAATATATATTTTCCCCTTGCTTGGTACATGAATTGATTTTACTATTGGCGCATAACCTAATGCGGTGAGTTTTAATTCATGAACCCCTGGTTGAATTTTATCAATAGAGATCGGTGTTTCCCCGGGTAAAAGTTTGTTGTCTAAATAAACCTGTGCACGCGGTGGGACTGAAGAAATTTTAATCGCTGGGGGAAATAGATAATCATATATTTTTATACCGAATTGGGTCCACTGAAAAGTAATGTCCATAACAAAAAAGATTACTATTAGCCCGATCAGGCCAATCAATCCCTTTAGGAATTGCTTTTTATGCCCTCGAGTCGAAAGACGTACCACGTCTATTATAGTTTTAATTTCATCCTCACCCTCTAAGTCATCTTGTAAATTTCCATCATCTTTCCTGGGGGTATATTCTTTCTGAACTGGAGGAAAAGTATATCTTTCGTGTAGATCTTTCTGGTAAGGTTCAATATTTTTACTTTCTTCAGATGGGATGTTCTGAATTTCAGTTTCACCGCCCCTTGTATTGACTATTTTAAAATCATCGAAAACAGTCTCAAAAAAATTATCAGAATCATGGATTTCAAACTTGCCTTTAATTGGCTTTTCTTCGTTTTTATTAGTTGTGAATTTGGAGACAAATTCACCAAGCTCAGTATCTATTTGAGATGAATCTGTATTTAGGACCAGGTAAGTTACAAGCTCAATATAAAACTGATTCGCGTTTTGATAGCGTTTCTCTGGTGATTTTTCTAATGCTTTATGGAGAACCTTTTGTAATGGATTATGAGTGTGTTGTAAATCTTTGAATTTGAATTTTCCATTTCTTAGCGTTTCTATAATTTCGTTTCTATCATCATTTTGAAAAAATCTTTTTCCCTCTAAAGTTTCATATAAAACAAGCCCTAATGAGAATAGATCAGAGCGTTTATCTGGGTGGGTGTCTAAACTCAAATGTTCTGGAGACATATAATGGATTTTGCCCTGTAGGGAAATTTTGTCTTTCTCAGTAATTGACAATCTATACAGACCTGCAATGCCGAAATCAATGAGCTTGACAAGTCCACTATTTGAAATCATTATATTGCTGGGAGAGATATCCTGGTGAACTAAGTTTAGAGGTTCGTTATTATCTGTGCTGCTGCAATTGTGAGCATAATCCAATGCTTTACACACTTCAGCTACGATATATACGGCTAAGTGTTGGGGAATTAATTCTCCTCTTAATTGACTTTCTTTCAACAGCTTGCTTAGATCAAGTCCGTCGATATACTCCATCACTATGTAAAATTTTTTATCTTCGGTTTGCACGAGGTCAAAAATGTGCACAATATTTAGGTGGTTCATTTTCGCAGCGTGTCGGGCCTCAATTTGAAATTGATCGATATACTGCGCTTCCTGCAATAAATTCGGTTTTATTTCTTTTATAGCTATGTCTTTGCCCAAAACACTATCGTAGCCTTTATAAATTATACCGAATCCCCCTCGCTTGATAACCGAAAGAAATTGATATCTGTTGTTCAGAACTTTTAAGGTCTCCATTTATATACCTCTTTCTTTACAGTATATAATTCTAAAAATCTAATGTTCTTACGAATGTAAAACTTTCAAGTCTCATGACAGGGTATTTATCTGATTCAAATTTAATAGAATTAATTTATTTATTAATTGATATAAAAAGGATTTCTTCCATTAATCACTTCTGTATACTTTTTCAACTCGGTTGAGTCTCGGAAAATAAGGAGGCGTCTTATCAATAAGACGTATATCACAAATATGGTTACCCTCATAACCGGTTTCAAGCGTTCCTTCATGGTATGTTCCGTAGGGAAGCGCGTCATTTTGAATGATGGATCCCAGTATGGTTAAAGTTCCCCGAGGAGACCCAATATTGTAATTTTCCACGTTCAATTCATCATGATGCGCCAAAATAGCTGCATGAATTTCTACGTTCGAGCTATTCGCTACGTTATCAACAACGTTAACTCTATGAGCCGCAATTAAGCCAAGATAATCATCTGAATTTGAATTGACTCTTGGATCGTCGGCATAGACAATGTCATCATCAATGAAAATGTCCCTATCACTGAGAACGGTTACCTGTCCATTAACCACACCTTTAACGTGAATATACTGATTACTTGTAGTCATAATGATGCCGTTGTGACTTGATATGGACTTAATTGTATTTACAACACTTGTTGAGCACTGATAGGTACCGTCTGTAAAGAAGGTGAGCCAGAGCTTGTCGGTATAAACATCACCACCACTAAGTCCTGCATTGGTTATTGGAGTCAAGTCTGGCATTGGAATAATCTGGGTTCCAAATTCTGCGCCCCCATAAAACTTTGGATCTGGGCTTGCTTCCGCAGGAAGGTAAGTGCCTTGGTTCGAAGAAACTCTAGCAATGAATACCGGATCGCCTTTAATTTTAATCTTACTATTAGCGTGAATAGGACCTAATAGTGTGTCCCCAGTATTATACTTCAAAGAAAGCGGCCAGTTGTTCACAAAATAATAATAATAGGAATAGGCAGGCTGCATAAAAACAGCAATCGTTGTATCACTTGCATTATTATAAGTTGCAACAGAAGTTATTTGAACCTTTTTTGCCTCGGTTGCGGAGTCGCCTGTGATATCTGTCACAGTCACTGAGTAGTCGGCCCCATAGAAAGCAAGGTTGGTATATCCTGAATTCCAATTAAAGTTCTGATAAAGCTTGGAAATCGCCACGTTGCTTGCGCTTTCTATTGAATTGTGTGCTATCCATTTCTCATAGTGTTTGATAATCTCCTTGGCAGAACGCTGATGATTGGAAGTTACATTAAACATTACTCCACTGAAAATAATGGAAAATCCGATGACAATTATTAGTAATGCTTTTCCCATTTTTAGACGCAGATTTTATATGATTAAGACTAAAAGTTTGTAAACGTTTTTTTGTAAAGATTTATTGGTGCGAAACTTTCTTGCCACACCGCTCTTGCGTATCTTCCATCGTATAGAAATAGGCTTTCAACGGTTAAAGAAACATTTAGCCTCCTGATATCCATTAATTCAGTGGTGGGGTTTCCAAACTCATCGAGCAAAGTAACTGTAAAAGCTGTAACTCCGGCTGGGGTATCAATGGTTCTGATGCTGTTGACGTCGCGATAGAGAATCACATCGTTAGGATTGGGTGTAGATGAGGCTGCCAAAGTGTCGCTTAAAGAGTATCTTACTGTATCCACAACGCCGTCTTCATCTATATCGCCCAAAAAGGTGATAGTATTGGAATCAGTAATTGCCATCGCTGGGAAAGGGAGGCCGCTACCAATCTTCTGAAAGTCGTGTTCTATAATTTCCATGAGCGAAGCGATGGTTTCCTGAGTGAGGAGTTCAAAGGTCTTTTCATGAGAAAAATCGAATACGCCCCCGTAAAAACTCAGCACGCCCAAAAGAAAAATACTTCCAATAACTATACTACCGATGAGCTGAATATTAGAGTCCATGATTTAATCAATTATTAAGGATTTTTCTGATATGCAAAAACATAATGAGCCGTTACCAGATTCGTCAAATAGTCACTTTGCACTGTCACGCTCATCTTTTTGTAGAAGGTCTGGGTGGTAACAACCGAATCTAGATCCGTTTCGTTCACATAATCCACAGAGAGGCTTATCGTCATTGCTCCTATATTCGTGGCTATTGACGTTGAGAAGCCATTAAAATCATCTACATCGTCGAAATTGGGATAAGTCTCACCCCCTTCAGGTCCCATTGGGATAGATTTAAAATCGCTGGGTATAGATACAGGATTACCCACAATTGTCGTCTCATCAAATGCCTTAATCTTGGCTTCCTCAATAAACTGCTGGGCCAATTTCACAGCATAAAATTCAGCTTGTTGCATGTAGATTGCCTCACTGTTTCTTAAAGCTAATTGGTTAACCGAAAAGCTTGATATAGAAAAGATAATAATAGCCCCAATCGTCAGCAAGAGTTCCCGCTGTCCCATCTTATTTTTCCAAATTATTTTTTGCGGCGTCTATAAATTTTACTATTTGTCCCGTTTTTATTTTTTAGTTTCTGCAACCTTCTTCTAAATTCCAATCTTTTTTGTTCTATATAGTTTCTTTTGCCTAATCTCATGCTAAGCCGCTCGGCTATGGTAGGCATGACATTGGCTTGCAGTAAAATGATCAATTCTTTTTTCTTAACTGATTTTGATGAAAATCCAAAAATATAGCGTAGGCCAAAAAACCAGGGAGGCAGATCCTTCAAAAATGGAATGCCTCTCCTTACATTTCGCACCTCATTTGAAAATAAGCCTGCAATTGCGGTATCCTCCCCATTCAGAAGAAGAACTTGAGTGTGGCTCTCCGTAATGACTTTAGTTACATTTACAGGATCCGGAATAACACTACTGCGCTCTGCCTTAATATCCAAATGGATAAATAGTGAATCCCTATCACCCATTACTTGTGGGGTTACAGTCAAGATAATTCCGGATTCATATTCAGTAAAGCGCGTATTTCCGGCAAAATCTCGGGTGGTCAAATAGAAATTTGTCCCTACCTTAATTTTACCCTCTTCCCCTTCCATAACTTTTATTTGTGGATTGGCAATGATTTCACCCTTGTCCATGGTTTCAAATGTGCGAAGCAGAGCGAAAATATCCCACTTGCCATAACTATCAATATAGCCAGCGGAGAATAAATCTTTAGTTACCTCGGATGCAAAATTACCGGTGACAGAAACTTTGCCATTTCTAATGGCCGACCAATCAATACCAGCCTCAACCAGAGCCTGATAATCCGCCTCAAAAAAGATCGCATGAATTTCAATCTCTCTTGTTGTTTGATTAATTATTTTTTTCCCAATTTCAGGTTTCTTGACAGCAGTTAAGGGAACTACTTCGTAATACTTTTCGTGCTCAACATATTTCAACAGGTTAGAGCGTAAAATGTACTCCAGGGCTCTTTTCCAGTACATGTTGTTCACCATCACGCCAATAGACCCCGACTGTCCTTGTGGATCAATGATAATTTTCCCTTCATATCTTGAACTAAATTGGCTTAAAATATCCAACGCTGTTTTCATTGAAAGACTTCTGTCAAATGACACAAATTCGTTGGGATTGTATTCTCTGGGAATGGTTTCCTGCGATAGTAATTTAACCGCGAATAAAAGAAGTAGTGCAAATTGGACTACATACTTCCAATTGTCATATTTCATCATATTTGCCTTGTTAATTGATTTTGTCTCTATGTGTTCCAATGCCCTTATAGTATTATCAATCAAATCTTTGTTTTTTTTGCAAAGAACTTTTATATATCACGGAATAATAAATGGGGATTGTTCTATTGTTGAATTGTTAAATTGCTATATTCTTGGAAATATGAATACATACTGGCCGCGACAGTTCCTCAGGCTCAACAATCGAACAATGGAACAATCCGTTTCTCTTTTATTAGATCGAATCCCAAAACTTATTCGGGATTGATTCTACTTGCAGCTCCGCCAAGTTAGGATATAAGTCACTTTCGATGGTCAATTCCTAAAATTATTCGTTGAGATTTCCCAAATTTAGTTATGATAAATTCCGCTTCATTAGTTTTTTGATTTATTCCAACCAACTTGCCTAAATACACAGGATCACCAATTTTTAATTCTACAACCCCACTATTTCCCTCTGAAATAAAAATTGAGTTATTGGTAACCGCCTTTAACATTGCTTTTTCAACGTCAATTTGTCCTGGTAATTTAGGCGGAAGTTTGGGTTTTTCACGTTTTGGTGTCTTTACTACCACTGGTTTTGATTTAACCAAGGGTGAAAATATATCATTTTGGAGCTTCACTACCTTTTGGTTTGTGGGTATTAGATCAGTAAAATCTTCACTTATCTCAGATTCATTTTCCACTGTGAATCCTTGTAGTTTTATATTAAATTTTAGTAATTCAGAATTTTCATCAGTGCGACTGAGACTAATCGAATTTATTTTATATAAAATTGGTTCGTAAGTGAGATACCAAATCAATTTATATATTTCATTATAGGTACCTTCCCCAGACAGAGTATACACAAATTTAATAAAGTTACCGGACTTCTTTTTTTCATTTAAAACAAAATCATAGTCCAAAGATAGATTATTTTTAGAGCTTATCCAGTTAATGTAGGACAGTGAAAAAGATGGCTCGTCAGCCGTAATAATTTTCTTCGACGAATTCAACCACTGCTCTCTTAGTTCATCATGTAATTTTTCGACTTCCGTAAGCCTTTTGATTTCTTTTTGCGATTTAGATAAAAGATTTGATAGATTGCGTTGTTGATTAAACACTTCAACCAATTTCCGGGTATCTTTTATGTACCAAAAGACTCCGATAATGAGCAGTAATATCCATATTATAACTAAAGTTATACTATTTCTTCTTGCAAACATTATTTTGAACTTTTAGAATTGACTTTGGATTTTGAAATGTTGTTTATCCCTTTATTAGTTTCAGCCTCTTTGCCTTTTATCACTGAAAGTAAGCTTAAATTTTGAGTTTTAACATTTCCATCGATCTTCTTGTCCATTTGAAAAGTAAAGACTTTGGTTTGATGAAATTCGGATCTGGTTACTTTTTTTAAACTAGCTCCACCAATAGTATTGGAAAGAATTGGTATTTTTCCACGCCGCTTGGACATGCCTTTAACATTTACCAAATTGCCTTGTTTGTTTAACTGAGTTATCCAGATATCCCCTGTTTTACGAATACTTTGATTTAGTTTATTAAGAAATTGGATGGTTTCATCATAGCCCTGACTAAAGCTATCGACTAAGGCAATTTTTTTCTGGAATTCAATAATTTGTTCATCAAAATGTTTTACCTTATCTGCTAAAGATTGATTATTTTCAAATTGTGACTTTATGAGATTGTTTTTTTGAGTGACATTTCTGATTTGAACATTTTTAGTAATAAGCATCCAAGTGAAAGCAAAAGCGGTTAGCCCTAAAAGTATTAATAGGATATAACCGTGAAAGGCCAACTTTGGCATTTTTTGCCGTTCTAATAAATAATCAGGAAGAAAATTTGTGCTTCTTGAGGATACAACTCTTTTTTGCAAAGCTTTCCATGCTAAGGCTATCGCAATCGCATATCGTGAAAAAAGAAGCCCGCGGTCCTTAAACCGTAGTTCTGATAAAATCTTTTTGGAATTTATATAACCTGTGATTGCGTAAGGAAATTTTTGTCTGAAATACCGTTTGGCCTTCAGTTTTGAACAGTGGGATGCCAAAAATATATTGTTTAACTCTGGAATAAAATGTTGATCTTGTGCGTAAATAATCTTGCGATAAATGACATCCATTACATCCGGGGATAAGCTTCCCTTGTGAATAATAGGGGTGATGTGATGAATTGTTTGACCTTTTAAGAAGATGACCCTTGAGAAATCTTGTTCGATATAAATAATGGCCGCAATATCCTCTTTTTTCAGTTTGTAAATTTCCTTAACTAGATCCACCAAGGCCAGTTCATTGGTATCCATAAGCACTATATTCAAATGACCTGCCCGGAACTGGTTGACTTCTTCAATCAGGTCTACAATAGGAGGGTGGTATTCATAATCTATTTTAAGAATCTTATCACTGCTAATGTTCAGGTAATTAGTCCGTTTGGATTCATCATCGTTTCCCCAGATATCGATTTTTTGTTTAATCTTTTTTTTGAAATTTTTATCTTTGGAAATATTTTCCGTGTTTAGATGGTCATACTTCACCGTTAAGATGGGAGCATTAACCCCTACATTTGTATTGTAATCATGAAATTTATCAATTAATGAATAAACAATACTTACATTGTTTTCTTGGCTCGAACTTTCAGAAACCTCTTCCTCTTGTTCATCTTTTTTGGTAAGCGGATCATCGATGTTAAAGGCCTTTTCTAATTCGTTTGAAACATTCTCTTGATTTTTATCAGATTGTTTTGAATTTTCTAATGGCGAAGTCAGAGTGGTCGATTCTAACGCCATGATGCAGGCTTTTCCCCTAACGAGGCTGAGACAGGCTGCTCTAACCTCATTTCCGTTAATTGCAATTCCAATAGCCAGTTTTGATTTCATGTTTTAATAACTGTACTTTACTAATTCTTCAAATCTCTTTTTATTATTAGCGTTGATATAAGCCTCGAAATAAGATATTGTATTGTCTGAATACAATCTTGCTAAATCCTGTTCCATGGTATTCATACCATGTTCATTTGACTGATGAATAATTTGATAAATCTCCCCGGTATTGTTATTTCTGATCGCGGTCCTAATCGAGGAATTGGTTAGCATGACTTCCTTAGCGAGAACCTGTTTGCCATCATTACTGGGAATCAATTTTTGTGAAATAACACAGGTTAAAACATCTGCTAATCTTGACTGAATACGATTTTGCTCTTCGGGTGGTATTTCCCCAAGAATGCGGTCAATACTCTCGACCGCAGATGAGGTATGAAGGGTTGAAAAAACTTTGTGGCCGCTGTCCACCACCTCTAAAACAGTCATGATGGTGCCCGCATCCCGCATCTCTCCGATTATGATAATATCCGGATCCTGACGCAAAGCTTGAATTGTACCTTCTTTAAATGAATGGACATCCCGGCCAATTTCTCGATGTTTTACAATAGATTTGATAGGTATATGAACATATTCAATCGGATCCGATATAATTACAATGTGAGACTCCATGGTTTTGTTGTTGGCATCGATAATGGAGTCCAAGGTAGTACTTTTTCCTGAACCTGTGATGCCCGTCACCAAAATCAAGCCAGATTTTTGATACTTTAAGCTCAGTGCTTTGGCCACCTCTTCGTGAAGGCCAAGTTGGGTAAAGGGTATGATTTGGTCGTTTATACGACGCATATTCACAGTCAAATGGAGAAGATCAAAATAGACCGTGGCCCGAAATCGCGTCCAAACATTACTTTCATTATCATAAACTCTATAAGAAAAGTCTAGATTACGTTGCTTATAAAGTTTCTTACGTTCAGATTTGGTGAGTATATTGCAAATTAAAAGGTCCGTTTCGTCGATGCTGTATTCTTTAAAAATCGAATCTGGTTTTTTGTTGCCAAAAATTCGGTACCAAATTTGATTTCTACACCCTGGACCTCCTAAGTCAATATCTGATGCCTCTAATTTTTTCATCCTTTTTAGAAAGGCATCAAAATGACTTTTTATTGCTAATTTGATTTCGTCGGGCTGTTCTTCCAGCAAATTATTGATAAAGATCCAACGCGTCTCACCAAATAAATGTGGTTTGATATCCTTGGAAAGTTTTTTTATAATTTGTCTGGTTTTTTGAAAATCCATCGGACTTTGTTAAACTCACAAGTTAATACTGCTAAAATTAACCGCAGCGCAGTAAAAATAGTTATTGATAGTATTATTAATTATTTTTTTTGCACGATAAATTACTAGCTCGTTCGGGATTTGGAATCCCGAACACACGATGAGAAAGGAATTTAATTCCCCATTTATTAGTCCGAACACGAATACCATATTTCCTTATACCTTATACCCTTATTCCTCAAAAGCCATTCCTTACTGCTCAACCGTAGCTGCCACAACTTCTTTCATTGAAGTAAATCCTTGTTTTATTCTTTCTTTTCCAGATTCTCTTAAAGACAACATACCATTTGATTCGGCTATGTGCCTTATGGCTTCTTCATCAATTTCGTCTTTAGCTCTTAATATTTCATGTCTAATTTCCTTATTAAAAAGCAGAGCCTCGCTGATTGCTATTCTGCCTTTATATCCTTCAAAGCAGTTCTTACAACCAACTGGTTTATAAAAGGTAGTTTTAGTTATTTCTTCTTTAGTAAACCCTAACCTCAACAGGAATTCGGGATTCGGATTATCCTCGGGTTGTTTGCAACCTGGGCAAAGTTTTCTAACCAGCCGCTGAGCCATGACGATATTTATGGCGTTAGCAATGAGAAATGGTTCGACCCCCAACATATAAAGTCGAGAGATAGCGCTAGGCGCATCATTTGTATGCAAGGTTGTAAAAGTTAAATGTCCAGTATTGGCTAAAGAGATGGCAATTTCGGCTGATTTGAGGTCTCGCATCTCTCCCACCATCACAGTATCGGGATCATGACGCAAAATGGAGCGAAGAGCTTGATCAAAATTGAGTTTTGGATTAAGTTTTATCTGCCTGGCCCCATTAATCAAATATTCAACGGGTTCTTCTACGGTTAATACATTTCTGCTGGGGTCCATGACATGACTAAGAGCAGCCACCAAAGTCGTACTTTTTCCACTGCCGGTTGGCCCGGTAAGAATAACCATACCTTGGGGTTGTTCTATCGATCTCTTAAAGTCTTGCAACGCCTGTGCTTGTAAGCCAAGTTTTTCCAGGTCGGTAATTATTTTGCGGTCATCTAAAATTCTAATGACGACGCTTTCAAATCGGCGGTCAAATTCAACGCCGACTATTGGAATCACTGAAACACGGAATCGAATATAGTAACCATCTACTTTTCTTTGAATGTACCCATCTTGGGCTACTGATCTATCAAATCGGTCTATATTTACGGCTCGGTCTTTGATCACAGCTATGACCGCCTCAGGTTTGATCTCAGTTGAAGCATACCAGGTTTGGAGTTTGCCATCTATTCGAAAGTACATATCGGTAACGTTGTTTTCCTTAGGTAAGATATGAATGTCGCTGGCGCCTTTTCGTACCGCCTCAACTAACATACCTTCAACTAAGTTTGTTAGCCGGCTTTTGTTTATTTCGTTATCTAAGGCTTCTTCATCAATCTGCCCGGAACCGTCATCAAATATTTCAATATCTTGAGATTCATCAAATATTTTCTGGAGAAACTCATTATTAGAATAAAAAACTTCGTGAATTATCGTTTCTAAATCTTCTAAGGGAGCATAAGCCACTTCGAAGTCTGCAATATCTAAATTTTTGGCCAGTTCGTGTACCTCTTGGTCTGTGGGGTCTGCTGTAACCAGTACCAGAACATCTCTTTTATAATCATGCCACTTGAAAGGTAATATTTTTTTATGAAGAAACTGATTATAAACGGATTCAGGTAGACTGTATATTATTTCCTTAATAAATTCAATTCTATCCCGATCAACTGTTTGCTCATTTAAATTGATGGTTTGAAAACCGTACAAACGAGCAATTTCGCCATAGATGGCATTTCTGTCAACATTCAAATCATGAATTAAAATATCAACTATTTTTCGTTTGGCTTTGCGCGGTTCCCGGCTTTGAATGGCCGCTGCCCTTTGAATCATATCCTCATTGATGATGCCCCGATTAAGAAGCGCTTGAGCCAACCGACTGAGACTTTTCGTGAATGTAATGGTTGAATCACTCATGTCTCTGTCTTCGATGTTTCTTTTTATGTCGGTTTTTTTTAATACAGGTTTATTTTCCATAGTTATCTCATGAGCGGTGAAGGTGGACTAACAAATCCAATTTCTGATGAAACTAAAGTTAACCCTATTATCAATATTGTAATGATAAAAGAAATAATTATGTTAATCATATCCACCAGTCTTTTCATCTTGTGGGAAGTCTCTTTTTCATAATAGTTAGCAAGTTGTAAAGCGCTTTCCCGCAGCGTACCGGATTCTTCTCCAGATTTAAGTCTTCGAATAGCATTTAAGGCAAAGCAATTTGCACGCGAAAGGCATTCAACAAAGCTTTTACCTTCTTTTAACATTCTCGGTATTACCATACCAACAATTTGCTTTTCAATATACTTATTTCTGCACGATTCGGCAGCAATCTTGATGGCAGTAATATTTTCACCGGAACTGCTGTATAGAGCGTAGAAGACCCTAGAAAATATTTCAATGCTGGTTTTTTGGAGAACAGATCCAATTAAAGGTAGCCGAAGTAAGGTTCGGTCAATAATATATTTTCCTCTTTCAGTTCGTGCCCATTGAATAAAAAGTATGATTGGAACAGCAATTAAGATCACGAGGATTATATAATAATTCTGAAGGAAATGGCTTACTTCCATAGTTGCTTTGGTCATGGGCGGAAGATCAATTTTGTATTTTGATAAGAGACCTGTCATTTTGGGGAAAATATACATGACATAAAATCCCATAGCAGCAATCATTGCTAAAGTTACTACTGTGGGCATGTATAAAATAGTTCTTAAATTTCTTTTAAATTCTGCTTCCCTTTCTAAAAATTTGGCGGTACTTTCATAAATTGCGGCCATGTTGCCGCTGGTCGAAGCCACGGCTAACATGTGGGCTGTAAATCTTCCCAGCACCTCGACATGTTTCCCGTAAACCCGCTGTCCTTCCTCACCAGCTTTCAAATCTTTTTGAATGTCGCGGATGGTCTCACGGAGTTTATTATTTTCAGTATCGTTGGCTACCATCGTTAATATTTCATCGTAAGGAAATTTTTCTCGCAGCAGATCCGCACAAATTCGTATGAACAAAACCAAATCATCTGAAGGGACTCTAAAATTAAAATCTAACCACTTTTTTCTTATATAGTGGATTCTATAGCCCATCTTGATTAATGCCTTCTGTACCTCCTCTTTGCTAAACGCTTTTTGTTCGCCAGTATAAGGTTTATCGAGTCCCTTCTGCACCTTATAAATATAGGTCGATTTCTTTTGAATCACATCTACCCGGATACCTTTGGTTTGGATAATCTCTTTTATTTTTTTCTTAACAGTTTTGCCATCCGGGCTGAAAATAGTCCCTTGAAGGGGTTTCCCGTTTACGTTAACGCCAATATATCGGTATTCTGGCATCAGTGCCTACTCAGTTTGCATTATTATGTGTAAGGCGGGTAGTTTTATGCAAAATTACCCGCCCAATATATTGTTTTTACCTATTAAGAAATGTTGGTGTATTAACGGTGTCTGCTTCCACGACTACTTGTATTTGTAGTGGGTTTCCATCATTGTCTTGATCTTCAAGCCCCAAACCGGTAACCGTAAATTGATCCACTTGCAGACCACTTAACGTATAGGAACCATTGTTGTTAGGAGTAACGAAATTAAGGTCGGCAAGAGTCATACCCACAAAAGTACGACCACCACCACCCAGTAAAGTTGGTTTGCGATACCATTCTTGCGCTCTTGATGAAATGGTCATGATGTCCTGCAAAACAGCGTCCTGGTTGGCCTGGCCGGCACTTTGTGAAAACATATTAATTCCGATCACGACCGATACGCCAACAATGATAGCGCTGAGCACTAAGAGTAAAAGTTGTTGTTGTCCCATGGTTGAACCTCCTAAATCAGTTAGGTTATAAAATTTTATTATTATTTTATTTGATATTAACCCTTAGACATTGAATACATTAAAACACCATCTATCATTTCAAGTGACAAAGGGAATTCGCGGCTACAGTTCGTTTATTTAGAAATGATATAGAAATGTATTCATTTGTCCAAATTATTACATTTTTTGCTGAACTATCCACCGATTATTTCTCTATCACCTCCCTTACCGGTCCGGCGGCGGCCGGTTCTTTATCATGGATTCCAATAACCTGATTAATAGAGCTTTCATTGTTGCTGATAAGACCATGTAGTTTTTTAAAAATTAAATTGAATTAAATTTTCTATATCAAATAGAATCCCTGGACTGGGAAATTTGATAATTGAAATTAGAAAGTATGACTCGCTCAAATTTCTTTTTTAATAACGCGACCATTTGATTTACTGATTGAAACCTATTTTCTGGATTTTTTGCTATACATTTTTGAATAAAAGCATCAAAGAATTCTGGAATCTGGTTGTTTAATTCACTTGGCGATGGTGGAATTTTATATAATATAGCTTCAGCAATGTCCTTATTTACTCTACCTGCAAATGGATTAATTCGCGTTACTATTTGATACAAGATGGTGCCCAAAGAAAATATATCGCTTCTACCATCCCCCTGTTTTCCATGGATTTGCTCTGGTGACAAATAATAAATTTGGTCTTGGTTTTCTTCGAATTTTTCATAGTCCTCAAACAAGGTCCTTGGGATGAGGAAATCCATTATCTTGGTTTTATCATTTAACCCGACTCGAATATTACTGGGCTTCAGATTGTAATGATAATATCCAAATCGGTGACTGTATTGTAAGCCTTTGCAAATCTGATAAATTATCTGTACTAGCCTTTCTGGATTAAATTGAGTTGAGTTTCTAAAGATCTCTGTAATCGGGATTCCTTCAACAAATTCTCGAGCCATGTAGGTAAGAGCCTGGTCTTCATCCACTTCATAAATATTAGCAATATTAGGATGACTCATCTGGCCAAGATTTTTGGCTAATTGATAGAAAGCTACCTTTTGCTGATTGTTTGGTGGAACTGAGTTAAATACTTCTGACTGAACTACTTTAAGAATGACAAATCTTTGAAGTACTGAATCTTTTGCCTTAAAAACTTTAAAAACGCCTTTACCACCGATGTCAGCTAAAAGGTCAAACCGCCCTAATTTTTTAATAAATCCAAATTTCAAATCATCTAAAGGATTCCTCCATACTACTTGATGGAGGCTTAAACTTTCTTTGAGATACCTTAGTCTAAATTGACCAATAGAATGTACCTTGAACCTGTTTGAACTTTTTATCTCTCTATAGGCTTTGCCGCTTAAAAAAATTCTATCACTTCTTTGGAATATTTTACTATATACCGCTCGGTCTTCTGAAGATAGGTCTCTTTCACTTACAAGGCCTACTTTTAGACCTGTGCAGAGCTCTTTTAATGTTTGTTCACTTTTTACCCCTAAACCCTCCCTGGCATGATGTATTCCAATAGTCAAATGAATTTCTTCTTGGGCGTTGCTTACAACATTGTATCGATTCAATTTATTCAGCATTTCCACAGAAAAGGAAACCGCAGTCAAGATATCACTGGCAAAAATGAGCAGTCCATTAGAAGTTCCCCAGATATGCGTTAAATTGAATTTTTCTAAATAATCCGTTAAAATGACATACAGCTTCTTCCTTATTTGCTGCACCAGGTCCATTCCGAAATTTAAACGGAGGTGGTCATAATTTGAAAATTCAATGGTTATTAAAATTTCAGCGTTTTCTGGAAGACCCCATTTTCTGGTCTCTCTTTCGGATTTGGAGAAAATCGCTGCCCCTTCTTTTTTAAAATCTTCATAAGTTAAAGTAGAATGTGATCCGATGCTGCGGCCAGTTAATGTTTCAAATGAACTTAATCTTTCAAGGATTTCATTGGATAAGTTAAATGATAAATGTCCTACATTTTCCTTTGCCTCGGGAGAGCTCTCCAAAGATTGATAAACATACACACTTTCTTTTTCTTCCTCAGAAAATGGATAAAGCCCACCCCAATGCTCTTTTTCTATTAAAAATCTTTTTAATTCAAGATAAAGGCTAAGGTCTTGTAATTGATTAAAACAGGAATTTTTGTTTATATAATCTGCTACTAAATGTCGGTCTAAGTAGCTGAATCTTACTCTTTGACTTTTAATTTCTCCAACAAATTTTTTTTCTAAGTAAGTGATGCACAGATATTTTAATAGAATTTTTTTGTTTTCCGATGTATCAATTAATCTTTTTATTTGAGTGATAGCATCATTAAACTTTCCAGTCTTCCAACAACTCTGTAAAAATAAAGAAAAAGGCCTTGATTGGAAGCCTGATTTTTGAAAAAGTTTTTCTGTAACTACCTTGCATTTTAAAAAATCCCTTTTTTTAAAATATAAAGACCCTAAGTGATCGGCTAATTGATTAAAAATTGGAGTTTCGTATTTTAAGGCTATCTCATAAATTTGAATGGCTTGCGGATCCTTCCGGGCCTCGTTTAAAAAACAAGAGGCCAATATGTCATATAATTCCGTATTGCTAGGGTCATATTGTATTGCTTTTTGATAAACTTCCAGGGCATAATGGTCAATTTTTTTTAACCCTATCAAGGCTTTGCTCAAATTGGTATAGATGGATTTGTTGGCCACGTTAAATTCAAGAAGTTGTTGATATCTCTTCGCAGCCTCTGCGTAAAGACCTTTTTCTAAATAGGCCTCTCCCAAGGCCATCAACATTATTATTAGGTTATTGTATTTTTTTACATCTAATGTGAGCATAAAATTGCGATTATGTTAACTCTTCCAAATGACCCCAGCCTAATAGGCTCTCCCAGATGTCATTCTGAAAGAATCTTTTTGTAGACGGCAACGGAAGTGACTTTTTCTGCACCCTAACCAAATATAAAAAGATGCCTCCTGAGAATGACATGAGAGTTAAACTTTTTAGATAGCCCCTCTTTATTTTGCATTATCTTAACTGTACCGTTTCAACTGTTTTATCTCTTTTTCAACAGCTTTTTCAATAAGCTTGATTGCTTCGGAATCTTTTCGCCCCTCATCAACATAGTATTTTGCCACAAGAGGTAAAATTTCTTCCCGCCACTGGAAGGGAATTTTTAGTTTAATAATAATTTCAAATACCCTTAATGCCTTTTTATCCCTTCGATTCTCTAAATAATAAATCTGCCCTAACTTGCGGTATAAATTTATCCTTTCTGGATTTTGCTCAAGAAGATACTCCAAGATTTTTCTTGCTTTTCGGTCTTTCCCTTGCCTTAATAATATCTTAACTCGGAATTCTGGTGTAAACCAGATGATACCAATAACGAGAAAAACAAATAAAAGAACAATTGGTAATAATATGTAAATCATTTAATGTGTTAATAGACTATATAAACTCAAAGGCTTTCTCATTGATCTTATTTCATAGATTGAACAATAATCCGAAATTCTTTAGCTCGCACAACTCCAGTTTAATCTTTTGCAATCGGTGGAAGTTGAATCCCCGTTGATTGACTTAAAACATTGCTTGAGGAATCAATAAGAAAAATGGAAAAATTTCCCTTAAATAGATTATTTTTTTTATTTTTGTAAGGATAAAACTTATCTAACACAAGTCCTCTTTTTGCCAACATTGCATTATTGTAATCATTCACACTGTTGAAGAATACAAAAGCTAAAACCGCATCTTGGCTCACTTTGGAGCGCTTGATAGGCGTAAGTGGATTAAGGTTAGGCTTCTGCACCACTACTTTTTTAGAAGCTTTTTCTGCTGGGACCTTGTCCACTTTATTTTTTGATGCTACGGATTCAGTGGAAATCGCATTTTTGGTTACCGAGAAAAATGGTAGTTTATGAGTGTTGGAATTTAATTTGATTGGCTGAAAAATAATCCCTAAGAAAAATCCAAATAATGCCATAGACAGCGCTAATCCTGTCAACATGATATTTCGACTTTTTATAATAGACTGCTGAGGTCTTTTAACTAATTTAAGTTTAGGATCCCCATAGTGATCTTGAATGAGTTTATCTTCTTTTGACAAAACCTTTTCGTCTTCTTCTGGTATAGTAGTAGAAATTCCAACCTGTTGAGTATTTTTACTATTTTCTTTGATTTTCGCAACCGCTATTGTAATGTTATCTGATCCGTCTCTAACTTTTGCTGTTTCAATTAATGTTTTAATAAGATCTTCTAATGTTTCATTTTTTTCTTGAAACAAACGCTTAATTTCTTCACTCTCAACAGAATTGTGTAGGCCATCGGTACACAAAATGTAAATATCATCCTTTTTGTATTTTTCACTGTGCGTGTCGATTTTTATAGAAGGCCCAGTCCCAAGGGCTCTAGTGATTACATTTTTTTGCCCAAAGGTTTCAATCTGTTCTTCATTTATTTCGTTGTCCTCAATCAGTTCATTTAACCAGGAGTGATCTTCAGTGAGTTGGAGGATTTCTCCATCGCTTATTCGGAAAATACGGCTGTCTCCTACATGTACCATTGCGGCTGCGCTTTTATCAAAAGTGAGCGCAGCTACCGTTGTTCCCATGCCTCTTAGTTGGGGGAATTTACTAGCAATCTTGAAAAGTCTTCTGTTTGCTATCCTTACAGCCGCAACCAATCGCCGTGTTGAGAGTCCAAGCTTTAAATCAATATCTGAAATGATTTTTACTAATTGCTCCTCTTGGAGGCCGTAAAAAACATCTTTAATGGTCTCTACTGCAATTTTGCTGGCTAACCCCCCAGCCACCTGACCGCCCATGCCATCACATACAATTATCAAGTTCTCATCCTGAGAAATATAGTAGCTATCCTCATTAAATTTTCTTATCTTTCCAACATCACTGAAAGCAGCCGTGGTAACTTGAATTTTTTTATCTTTCTTCATAAAGACTTTTGAATATTCAATTCAGATAACATCCCATTCAATACTCTTAATGACCTTTATTTACATCATATTATGACTGTAACTCAATTCTTTTCTTTTTTTCCTTATCAAAACATTTAAACCTATTAAACCCAGAATTACAACAATAGAAATACCCATATATAAATAATAAACAGAGGCATTTTGATATCTATGTGAAGAAATGTTCGTATGTCTGCTGTTACCAAACATTTGACCCCAGACTACCGTGTTTCCCAATGTAAGACTATTTGTTAATAGTTTATAAAATCTTCTATCTGACTTTAATACCAAAATGTCCAAATAATTATCGTTGTCAAGATCTCCAATAAGGGGCGAGCTCAATACAGCCAAGCTTGCTTTTGTATTTTTCCAAAGGATTTCGCCGGTGGAACCTTCAAAAATATAAAAGTTTCCATTTTTATCAACGGCTACCACATCCATAGTACTATTCTTGTTAAAATCTGCTAAAGTCGGGGTTCCCACAAAATTGCCAACTTCTGAAATGGGATACTCCCATAAAACCATTTTTCTATCCTTGCCTACCCCTTTACCTTTTAAGGCACGAATCTTTCCCTCGGGAGTAAGACTTATTACATCTAAAAGCCTGTCTCCATCCAAATCGCCCAATGAAATGCTTTGGTTCATACTTTGAGTACTATAAGATTTTGTACTTGTTTGATCATACCAAATTCTTTCGAGCGTTGTGCCGCTAAAAGCAATTAGGTTTCCCTGCATGGTACTAATAATTATGTCGGTAGTATTATCACCGTTAAGGTCTCCAAATGCCGTGGGAAATCGAACTTGGTTGTCCTGTTCAAAAGTCCCGCTTGCTTTGTTAAGTTCTTCATTGACGTTTACTTCTCCCAGAATTTTTTGGTGGATACCATCAATTATTATTATTTTGCCAGTTTCCGTGCCAATCAATATATTGGGAATGCCATTGCCCGTAAGGTCATCTGCGGATGCGATGGAACGAATTGGTTCCTCAAAATCTAATTTTATCCAGCGAGAATTTTTGAGTCTTAAAAATCCGATGTATACTACATTTTCTAAAGTAGCTATTGCTAAATCTTTAAGGCCATCGCCATTAAAATCTCCAACTACGGGCGGCCCCGTTAACGGGCCAGCTAAAATCGGGCTTTTACCAATTTCTATCCCCCAATTGCCATCTATCGCTCGTATCCGTGAATCATTTGAAACTACAATCACATCTGGTAGGCTGTTGTTATTTAAATCTTCTAATGTCACCGGAATTTGTGATAAAGCCTGAAACTCGTAATTAGTCCAAAGAGGCTTCTTAGTTTTACCATTGATGGTTATTAAATTCCCTTTGCCATCTATGTAAACCAGATCAATAATTTTGTCACCGTTAAGATCTGCAATGGCTGGAAAAGTTGAAAAGTATGAATCCTTAGGACTACTAAGCTCTGTATCGGTTTTATCTGAAAGCCATATTGCTTCTTTTACTTTTAATGGGTTAGGCTTTTTTGAAATTAGATATTTTGTTTTGAATGAATTTGTAAAAAATAATGCTGCTATCAAAAAAAAGATTATCGAATATAAGTTTAAAATAGCCATTCGGTATCTGATATGCCAGTTCCCTGCTTTTTTAGGAAAAGAAAAATTCCAATCCCCTTCTCGAACCAGTCTAAAAATATGGCTCTTTTTGTCACTTAAAATTTCAATCTCATCCCCTGGTACAATGCAGACCTTATCGTTTACATCAAGTTTTTTCTGATTAACATAGGTTCTGCTTTTACTTCTTTTATCTATCACATTGAATTTATTATTTTCAAATACTATGGTTGCGTGTCTTCTTGAAACGCTTTGGTCAAGATCACCTTTAGAATTTTTTCTGATTACTATATCATTAAATTTGCGGTCCCGACCAATCCTTGTTTCTGGATGTTTGAGTTTGAATTTTTTCCCAACATAAGGCCCATAAATCCCTAAGAGATAGTGGGTAGTGGTCTCATTTAAAGGTTGTTCTTTATAAGTTAAACGGTCATCTTTTGCATCTAATTTCGGGGTCGGTATTTGTTCCGTTTGAAGTAATGTTTCGGTTTCAATATTTATAGCAAACTCTTTTTCACTGTTTTCGTTGTCATAAATTAAATCTTGTACAGAATCATTGTCATCTAATTCGTTGTTTTCAGTAAAATTTCTTTCAGAATCTTTTGCACTTGCTTCATTGTTTTCTTTAAAATCTAGAAAAGAATCATTTTCATTCTTTTCGTCGCTTTCAATAAAAAAATCCCCTTTTCTTTCAAAGGAATCGTGTTCTTCGTGTAGCCATGAGTTTAATTTCGTTAGAGCTGGCACACTGGCAATTTTATCTTCAATTCTTCGATTAGAATTTGATTGCAATTGTTCATACTCGTAATCTTCCAATATAAGATAGGGTGTAGGAGTCTCTTTTGGATTTTGGAAAGTAATAGTATGATGGCCTACTCCAATTTCATCATTATTTTTTATGAGGGTTCTGCCATTAATTTTGGTACCATTTACATAGGTACCCAATTGGCTCTGTAAATCTCGAACGAAATATTCATTTCCTTGTTTTTCAAACTGTAAATGAAAATATGATATTTTTTCATCTTCTATAATAATATCATTTCCCTGTTCAGAGCCAACGGTAAAGGCAAGAACTCCATCCGGAACAGATAGTTTTTTAATAACTTGATCGTTTTTTTTAATAAATAATTTAGGCATAAGACAATTCACTTAGTTCGACGGGTAAATTTTAAATACAATTCTATAGGTTTCGCCAGCGCGTGTGGATAGATTTTTATTTAGAATATTATATCTTGATTTCTTAACACTAAAAATATATTCTCCCTCAATTAGCTCTCCAAATCCTTCACCATTTGCATCGGTTTGGTCAAAGTAGGTTTCAAAATTTTGAGGATTACCAATAAAATTATAAGAAATTTCAGCATCTGAAATCGGTTGACTAGTTAAGCCGTCTAACACTTTAACCTGCACAATCGCTTTCGCAGGTTGCATTTCTACTTTCACTTCCTGGACTTCTGGCCTAACTGTTACTTTAGCCTTTTGATATCCTTGCTTTTGAAATTCGGCGGTATAAGTATAGGCTGATAATATCATTTCAAAAGGGGTTATTTTGCTGCTGGTTAGAATATTGTCTCTTCCATTTTTCAAACTCACTAAAGTTGCTCCAATGTCCTGCTGCGATAAATCTAACTCCTCATAAGCGGTAAAGTATACTCTTTTAGAAAGGACAGCCGTAACCTTTTTGTTAAAATTTTCATCAATATTTAATTTGATTCGTTTAGGTAAAAAATTCTTTTTCTGCAAAATGAGTTCATGAGTTCCGGCAGTTAATAAAATGCTATGATTCCTGCCGGTGACACCCATCGCTCTATTATTTTCCTTGGTATAAATTTCAACACTCTCTGGGATCGTTTCTATGATTACTCTTTTTCGGAAAATTCCATTAACTGAATATTTAGTATAAGGTTCATTTCGTATTGACATTTCCCAAAATCTGTGGTCTTCAACTTCATCATATCCATCTTTTGTATTTAAAGAATAACCTATAAGGCGCTCGAATCCATTGTGTTCCATTTCAATGGAAAGGGGCGTTCCCACTTCCCAAGATATGGTACAAGGCGATTTTTGGTTGAAGCGGATGCCATTAATATATACCAAAGCTTCTGCTGGATTTGAATTAATTTCAATTTCAGTATTAAATCTGAAAAGATAGCTTCTTTTATTCTCGTTTTCTGATTCTCCTTGTACACGAATTGTGCCTTCCCTTGGAACAAATAATGACTTAACTATTGGCTTGTATCCTTCTAAAGAAAGTTGAAGCCTATGCACACCTGGCGAAATTTCATCAATGGAAATCGGGGTGCGTCCTTCAATTTCCTTGCCGTCTAATAATACTTGAGCCTCAGGTGGAACGGTTATAATTTCAATAGCAGGTGGAAATAACCAATCATAAATCCAAGTCCCTAACGGCGTCCATCCTTTGACAGTATCAAACGCCCCAAATATGATGGCTACAATCAGTACGCCTATGTTTACTTGTATGATCCGTTTTTTATGATTTTTTGCCGATATTCTTAGTACATCAATTACCGTTTTAAGGTCTTCCTCCTCGTCTTCATATTCGACCGGAGCGAGACTTTTTGGCTGTGACATTCTGTGACTATCAGGCAAAAGTGGATGTGTATTATCTGCTGAAAGAGGATCATTTTTATTCCATCTAATACCAGCATCCCAATGAGGAGAGATTAACTGGTTTGAAGTGGATTGTTGTGAATCTTCTTTAATTTCTATTATATCACTCTTTCTGTTATTGTTTGATTCAGAAAGTTTACCATTTACAAAAAGTTCACCGATATAATCAGCTAAATGATCCATCAATTCGCCAGTCTCATTGCAAGAAATGAGATATTGAAGCAAATCTATGTACATGTGGTTGGCGCTTTGATAGCGCTTAGTGAGGTCTATTTGCAGTGCTTTAGAGAGGATTTTTTCTAATGGTGATGGGATTTTTTTGCCTTTTATAGCTTTTTTAAACCATTTAGCATTTTTACCTGCTGATATTAATTCTTCTTGAGAATTAAATATCCTTTCTCCTGTTAACGCCTCAAACAGCACTAAGCCTAAAGAGAATAAGTCTGAACTATGGTCAGGATGATTTCCCATGATCAACTGTTCCGGAGCCATGTATGGAATTTTACCACGGAGTTTGTCATCCCGTTTTTCTTTGGTTTGATGTCTACGTACCGAAGCAATCCCGAAATCGATCAGCTTTACATCCCCATATCGGGAAATCATTATGTTTGAAGGAGAAATGTCTTGATGGACTAAATTTAAGGGCTTGTTTGTGAAGGCATCTCGACGGTTATGGGCATATTCAAGCGCCATACAAATTTCTGCAACTATGTAAATAGCTAAATGGGGTGGAATTTTGTTGTCTAACTTTCTAGCCCGTCTTATAATTTTTTCTAAATCTATACCATCGATATACTCCATTATGATATAAAGACGACCATCTGCAGTTTTTTTTAATTCATATATATGGACAATGTTGTTATGACTTAATTTTGCTATGTTTAGCGCCTCTTCTTGGAACATATCCAAATATTTGGGTTCCTCCAAGAGTTCGGGCGCAATTTCCTTAATAGCAACTGGTTTATTAAGTTTTTTATCTATTCCATAATATACAATTCCAAAACCGCCTTTTTTAATTTCTCGGACAATTTCGTATTTATTGTCCAAAATTTTGTTATAAGCAAGTATCATCTCAGAGGTTGTACCCATGGTGCATAAATTATATTAACGATTTCTAAAATGCTTATAAATTGACAATATTAGACTTACATATTTATTATGATAGGTGCAAAATACTCAAGGTGCGGAAAGAAATATAATTATTTTAAATGATTTAAGGAAATTTGCAATAAATGTGCCATGTTGTAAGTTAAGGGGGAAATAAGATAAATTGTTATATTTATATACGTTAGCCCCATAAAACTTATTTTATTAACCAATCAAATTGTGTAGTTATGGAACAGGTGTTCGGAAATTGGACAAATATTCTGTTTTAACTGAATACAAAATCTTCAAGGTTTTATTTTTATTAAAAATAATAAATATAAGTATTTCTTTTTTTTTCTTGCATTTGAGATGCTTTTATTTTATCTTTTTTAATCGAAAAGCGATTCATTACGACAACAAATTTAAATTAAAATGGAAAAGGTTTAAAATGCGTCAGGAAGACCGAAGCCAGTTCAGGTCCGTTTAAATCTTTTCACAACCTACTTACTAAAATCATGATTTAAATAAGTATGACGCTGAAATGGCAGTGAAATTATTTACAGGAATGCTAATACGACTAACGGTAAGTTTTGAGGAGAATTTGCTATGGACACTATTGAAATAAAGCTGCCCAGCGACCCAAAATTATTAAAAATAGTTCGATGCGCCATAAATCATTTGTGCGAAGTTTGTGGCTATTCTAAAGAGGAGTGTAATGCCTTTACACTTGCTGTAGATGAAGCCGCTTCAAATATTATAAAACATGCTTACAATGACCAAAAAGATCAACTTATCATTTTAAAATTTCAGTTATTAAAGGACCGATTGGAAGTGAAACTGCGAGATTTTGGGCAAAAAGTAGATCCAAAAACAATTAAGTCACGAGATTTGGAAGATATTAGACCGGGTGGTTTAGGCGTTCATTTAATAAAAAGTACTATGGATGTGGTTATTTATGACAATTCTCTTGAGAAAGGGAATCAATTGACCCTGGCAAAATTTTTACCAGGCAAGAAGGAGTGCTAATGTTAGAGGTTAGAACGAAAATAGATAAAACTAAAAATCAAATTTCTGTTACAATTGTAGAGATTGAAGGAGAAGTGGATCTCTACTCCTCGCCTAATTTAAGAAAAAGGCTTATCAAGCTTACTGACGTTGAAACTGGCACTATTATAGTTGACCTGAGTATGGTTAAATACATGGATAGTTCGGGCGTTGCCACTCTGGTGGAAGCACTACAAAAGGTAGAAAAATATGGCGGCAAATTAAAGATAGCCAATTTACAAACCGGTGTTAAGGATGTGTTTGAACTTAGTAGGTTAGATAAAGTGTTTGATATTTATGATACTGTGGACGATGCAAAAGAGGCCTTTGACAAACCTGGGACTCATTAGTAGCTTATTTGGCCGTATAGGTCAAATTGCGTTTGTTTTTTTGGGTCATCTAAGCCGTATTTCTAAACTGGCTATCCAAACCATTTATTGGACAGTTGTCGCGCCATTCAAAGGCAAAGGGTTGAGTTGGAAAAGTACAGTTGAGCAAATGGTCAGAATTGGCTATGAATCTATTCCAATTGTGGCTCTCATCGCTTTTTTTGTAGGTCTGATTATCGCCATGCAGTCAGCCTATCAATTGCAGAGATTTGGGGCAACGATTTATGTGGCGAATTTAGTGGCCGTGTCCATAATCCGAGAGCTATCTCCACTTTTAACAGCTATTATTATTACAGGTCGCAGCGGATCAGCTATTACCGCTGAAATTGGTACTATGAAAGTTTATGAGGAAATTGATGCGCTTCAGACTATGGGATTTAATCCGATTAAATTTTTAGTCGTTCCTAGAACTCTCGCTATGTTAATTATGCTGCCTTGTCTTACTATCATTGCAGATTTTATCGGAATTTTGGGAGGCTATATAATCGCTATTGTCACTTTAAACATTACCAGTGTTCGATATCTGGATCAAACGATTTCAGCTTTGGAATTTAAGGATTTCATTAGCGGGTTGGTTAAAAGTGTTTTTTTTGCTTTAATCATAGTCAAAATTGGGTGTTATGAAGGTTTCAAAGTTGAAGGAGGTGCCGAGGGGGTTGGAAAATCAACTACCATGTCTGTGGTTACCTCTATATTTCTAATTATTGTAGCAGATGTATTTTTCACGGCTTTGTTTTATTCTACTTTTTAAATGGATAGGCCAATTATTCAAGTAAAAGATCTGGTTGTAATCTACGGGCCAAGAACAATATTAAATGGCATTAATTTGGAGATAAATAAAGGGGAATCTATTGCCATTCTTGGCAGGTCTGGATGTGGTAAAACCACTTTACTTAGACATATCATTGGTCTGTCGAAACCGACCTGTGGTCAAATCTTAATTAAAGGTAAAGATATTACTACCATGAGCGAAGATGAGAAAGTAGAAATCCTCAAGAAGGTTGGTATGCTTTTTCAATCTTCGGCTTTGTTTAATTCAATGACTATCGGTGATAATGTTGCTTTGCCCTTAAGAGAACATACCCAATTGGAAGAAAGCACCATCAAGATTATGACCAATATGAAATTAGCTTCAGTTGGTTTGACCGGATTCGAAGATTTTAAACCTTCACAACTTTCAGGAGGCATGAAAAAACGGGCCGGCTTGGCTCGCGCTATAGCCATGGACCCGGAAATATTATTCTGTGATGAACCATCGGCTGGCTTGGATCCAGTCGTAGCGGCTGGGATTGACAATTTAATTTTAAAACTTAAAAAAGCCCATAATATGACGATTGTGGTTGTTACTCATGCATTGGATTCCGTCAAAATTATCGCTGATCGAATTGCTATGATGCATGACGGTAAAATTATCGCGGTGGGGACTCAAGATGAACTTAACGATAATCCAGAAACAGTCATTCAGCAATTTTTTAATCGAGAACCTGATGCTGAAGAAGTGGACCGAGAAAGATATCTATATACATTAACCGGTGAAACTTAGTTGAACAGGAGAAAAATATGGAATTTAAAGCAAATGAAATAAAAGCAGGATTGATGATTTTTTTAAGCCTATGTTTTCTAATATTATTTTTGGTAGTAATTTTTGGTATCGATATTGGCGAAAAGACAAAAGAATACCAAATCTATTTTAAATATATTGGTGGAATTTCAAAAGGTTCTTTGGTAAAGTATGGGGGAATGGATGTTGGTTATGTATCAGAAATTACTTTACCCAATAGTAACGAAAGTAAGATTGCTATTAAAATACAAATAGATGAAAAAACCCCAGTGAGAGTTGATTCTAAAGCTTTTATAACCTCCGTTGGAATTATGGCTGACCAACATATAGAAATTACCACAGGGACCTTAGGGGCAGACCTATTACCCCCTGGAATTGTAATCGATAGTAAAGAAGTACTCAGCTTTTCGCAAATGGCGGAACCCTTGAGCGAGCTAAATACTCAGTTACAAGAATTAATTACCCGAGTAGTCGATATTTTCAATGAAGAAAATCGTACCCATTTCACATCGATAATGGAGAATATGGACAATTTACTGGTTGATGGGCAAAAACATTTTTCAAAATTGGTAACAAATTTAGAGGAACTCAGCGGTCAATTAGCCAAATTAAGTAAAGATTTAAATGAGTTAATGGTTAAAAACAAAGGAAATTTTGACTTAACCTTAGCTCATTTAAAATCTACCACAGAAGAAACAAGCCAATTAATTTCTGAACTTCGGACCACATTGTCTAATTTCCAGTCCATATTGATGACTAACAATAATAACTTTAATGAAATTATGGAAAATTTTCAATTTGCTTCCCAAAATTTGGAAGAATTTACTCGTATGGTAAAAGAACGTCCTTGGTTATTGGTAAGAAAAGCCGCTCCACCTGAAAGAAAACTACCTTGAACTTTAATAAGAAAATTTGAAAAGAGGTATTGTGAATGAAAAAAAATCTTTTGGTTTTATTGGCTTTGAGTTTTTTAAACCATTGTGGAAGTGTGCCGCCCACTTATTATTACCGTATTGACTATGAATTGCCTAGCACTAATTCACGAAATGATATTATTCCAATAACCTTAGGGATTGTACAATTTGATGCAGATATTCTTTATGAAGGAGACCGTATTGTTTATCGGCAGTCCCCTTATGAAGTTCAATTTTATCACTATCGCCGGTGGATTGCACCGCCCAAAAAGATCGTAACTGAAAAAGTATTAAATCAATTCCGAGCATCTGGATTTTTTCAAAGGGTCGTGAGAATACCATCCACTTTTAATATTGATTATATTTTAAAAGGACAGATTAATGCTTTTGAGGAGTGGGATGAAGGTAACGCCTGGTATGGTATTGTAACTCTTGTTTTTCAATTACAAAATACTAAATCCAATGAAATTGTTTGGGAAAATGAATTCTCTGAAAAAACCAAAGCTATGAAAAGAGAGCCTGTGGAGGTTGTGAGAGCTATAAGTCAAAGTTTAAAAAAAGTTGTTCAAAAAGCCATTGAAGAAATTGAATATAATTTGAAATACCAGAATATTTGATATTTACAGACTTCTGCAAAATTAATTTAAAGCATGCTCAAAATGGGTGTACAGGCTTCAGTCTGCCTAGGACAATCTCAACCTAAAGGTTGTACACCCTATTTTACAGAAGTCTATGATATTTAAAGAAAGGAGGTTTTCGATGTCAAGAGACATTCAAAAGGTATTGCTTCAAAACTCTTTAATTATTAAGGGCATTGTTTTAGTATTAATTTCTGTGATGTTGGGTGTGTTCTCTTATAAATTTTTTTGGGAGACTAATGTACCAGATAATTCTAAACTTTTCGATTTGGAAAAATCTCTTCAGGATATACGCGCAGCGATGAATGTTGACAGTGTGCGCCAGTTTAACATTCAAAAAATAATGAAAATAATTAGCAAATACAATCAAGATATGCCTTCCAGTTTGAAATATGAAATTGCTGATGAACTTTATAATATGAGTGTAAAATATACAAATTTGGATGTTGATTTGTTATGCGCAACCATAACTCATGAGAGTGGAGGAACTTGGGATCCAGAAGTGGTTTCTGAAGCTGGTGCTATGGGTTTAATGCAAATTATGCCAACGACTGGAATGTGGATTGCTAATTATGAAGGCATCACCTGGACTATATCTCAAGAAGTTCTTTTCAACCCTATTTATAATATTAGAATAGGCTCTCGATACCTTTCTGCCTTAATTGAGATGTACGATTTGGAGGGTGGACTTGCAGCATTTAACGGTGGAGAAAAAAGGGCAGCCCTTTGGGTGGCTAACAATAAAGCCGAAGGGATTCTTTATGCCGAGACCAGTAATTATATACCGTATGTTTTAAAATTATACAATGAATTTAAAAGTATATCTCTATAAATTTACACCTCTTGGCCTATCACGAACAAATTATTGATTAATTTTACGAAATAAAACAAAAAATTACTTGACAATCTCTTATTTTTATTTAAAATTGTTTTATACATTATAAAACGGCAACTCCGAACTTTTAATTTGCTTCTACTTTCGAATCTGTAATTAAATAGTTATTTTTCTATCACGAATTTTACTTCGAATTCATACTTGACGTTTTAGAATGGAATAATTCTGCCGATAAATTCAATTAAAAGAATATTTGAACTTATTTTCTGCTTCCTTATGGTATAAATTTAAAAGTCAACTTTTTTCCCCAAAATAAATGCATCCCTCAATTAAAAAATCTACTCTGAAAAAAGAAGTACAAATTCTTAAAAAACAATTTAACATATTATATCAAATTAGTAAATCTATAAACTCTACCTTAGACCTGGAAACGCTGTTCTGGAATATTTACAAATTAGTGGGAAAGGTAATACCTACTGATGCTTTCTATATTGGATTGTGTAAAGATAATACAAAATATTTGGATTTGTTATTTATTATAGATGAAAATAAACGTTATCCAAGAATTGTGGAACCTTTGGAAAATGTTTTAGCCAGTCAAGCAATTTTTAAAAAAGAAACAATTCTTTTAAATGGAATAGAAGAAGAAATTAATTCTGTCAAACCAGATGTTTTAAATACATTTAGCCACAATAGCAAAATTTCTAAATCCATAATTATATCCCCTATTATTGTAAGAGACCAAGTTGTTGGTGTAATGAGCACACAAAGCTACAACTTAAATGTGTATACGGCTGAAGATGCAAAACTCCTATCTTTAATTTCTACTCAGGCCGGGGTAGCTTTGGAGAATTCACAGCTTTATCAGCATATTAAATTGGAAAGGGATAAATTGGATGCTATTTTAACTCACTTGGGGGAAGGTGTAAACATTATTGATGTACAATTTAATATTCAATTTGCTAATAGATGGATTGCAGATCGATATGGAAAGAATTTAAGAGGGAATAGGTGTTATAAAACATTTTTTGGTTTTAAAAATCCTTGCAGAGGCTGTCCGTTAAATAGAGAATATAAAAAAATTGAAGAAGCTTCCTTTGAGATTCAAACAAAAAAAGATAAAGTATTTTTAGTAACGGTAACCCCTTTCAAAGGAATCGGGATTGGTGGAAATGGTAGAATTTTAGAAATTATCAGAGATATTACAGAGAAAAAGAATTATGAAGAAGAACTGATTCAAAAAGAGAAATTGCAATCTGTTATTGAGTTAGCGGGTGCGGTAGGTCATGAGTTAAATCAACCTCTTACTGGAATTACGGGCTATTGTGCTTTAATTAAGGAAGAACTCCAAAAAGAACATCCATTGTACAAAGATATTACAGAAATCGAAAAACAGGCTGGAAGATTGGAAATGTTGGTCAACAAATTTCAAAATATAGCTCGGGTAGAAAGTCAAGGCTATTCTGGTAATAATAAAATCCTTGATTTGCATAAATCCAGCCAAGTACATAAAAATATTAATTATGATAGAAGAACGTCATAATGTTTTGGTTGTGGATGATGAGGAAGTGGTTAGAAATATTTGCTTTAGAAGCTTAGAAAAAAAAGGTTATCAGATTGATTTAGTTGAAAACGGCGTCCAGGCTCTAGATCGAATGAAAATAGGGAAATTTGAACTTATTTTCGCTGATTTAAAGATGCCAATCATGGATGGTTTAGAGCTGTTGGAAGCTATTAAGCGTGATTACCCCTATGCTGAAGTGGTTATTATGACCGGGTACGCCACGATTGAAGGGGCAATAACGGCTATGAAAAAAGGAGCGTATGACTTTATCCTTAAACCTATCAAACCAGCCCAAATTCGCTTAGTAGCAGAAAAATGTTTTGAGAAAATTCATTTAGGAGAAGAAAATAAAACGCTACGATTGGCAAACCAAAAGTTAATTGAATTACAAAAAATGAAAGATAAATTCATTGCAATCACGAGTCATGAATTACGAACACCCGTGAGTCATCTGAAAGGGTATTTAAGTATTTTGAACGATGAGATATATTACAAGCTTTCAGAAGAAGAAAAACAACAGTGTATGCAAGTTATTTTTAATGCTACTAATGACTTAGAAGAAATAGTCATGAATATGCATAATCTTATCCAGTTAGAGAATGGCAATTCAAAACTCCCACGTGAGAGAGTTGAAGTCAATGCCCTAATTGAACAAATTGTATTAGATTTTCAACTTCTCTCTAAGAAGCGTAATCAAAAGCTAAAAGTTAATAAAACTGAATCGAATTTGTCTATAATTGCTAATCGCAGTCAAATTAAAGGTGTCATCAGAGAGTTAGTACAGAATGCCATTAAATTCACTCCCGATAGTGGTGAAGTAAGGATCACGACCAAGGTAGAAAATGATTACTGTGTAATTTGTATTAAAGATAATGGAATAGGAATCGATATAACCGAACAAGGTAACATTTTTGAAAAGTTCTATGAAGTCCAAGACAGTAAATATCATAGTTCTAGTAAATTTGAATTTATGGGAGGTGGTTTAGGCTTAGGCCTTCCTTCAGTGCGTGCGATTGTTACGGCACATGGTGGTGGATTAAAAGTGAAAAGCATAAAAGATAAAGGATCTGAATTTTTAGTTTATTTACCACTGGATAGGCATGTCAAAAAAGATTATCACTAATGAACACGTGGATAAGGTTCTGGTTGTTGATGATGAAAAGAATATTTGTAAGGTTTGTTATGACAGTTTAAGTAATGCGGGGTATGAAGTAGAAACCACCTCTAATCCTAACACAGCCATAAAAAAATTCTCTCGAAATCCCTTCGATCTTGTTTTAACAGACATTAAAATGCCTCAAATTAATGGCCTAAAGCTGGTTCAAAAACTAAAAACTATTTCCCCTGACTTACCTGTTGTTGTTATGACAGGCTATGCCACATTAGAAACCGCAGTAAAAGCTGTAAACGAAGGCGTAAGCAATTTTGTCCGGAAACCTTTCAGTCTCGAAGAATTACTCTCGGCAGTTAAAAATGCCCTTGAACGCAGGCAGCTTATACGAGAAAATATCCGTTTAAAAACTTTAGTAAACTTCTTTATGCACAGCGATGAAATTAGCTCCGTTCATGAACCTTCAAAAATATACACTTTACTATTAAACTCTGCAATCAAGGAAACGAAGGCTGATCGAGGAGGGATCTTCGAAATAGACTCTGAGACAGGACAAATCTATTTGCGTTATGGGGTCAACTTAGAGGGATTTATTGAAAAAGAAATTTGTTTTCAACAACATTTAGGTCTTGCCGGACAAATATTAAAAATGCAGTCCCCTGTAATTATAGAAAGTTGGGATAACGTTGGTGCAGATTACAAATCTATTGGTGAAGAAAAATGGTCAAAAACTTGCATTGGGGTACCTTTAAAGTGTAACGGAAGTGTCAAAAATGTCCTCTGTTTGTATAAAACCGAATCTCAATTTTCTGACGCCGATGTGGATGGCGCAGTAATTTTGGCGACACAAGCTTGTATTGCTTTAAAAAATTCTGATTTAGTTCTGGAATTGGAAATCTTTTTTCTTGAGACTATGAAATCTTTAGCTAAAACTTTGGATGAACGAGATCCTTACACTCATGGTCACTCAAAACGGGTCGCCCAAGTAGCAGTTGCCATCGGTAAAGTGATGGGACTGTCAGAGAATAAATTAGAAGAATTGGCCTTGGCTGGAAATCTTCACGACATAGGTAAAATTGGTATCCCAGATTCTATTATATTTAAAGCAGGAAGTTTAACCCCGAAGGAATATGAAATCATAAAAACTCATGCTGAAAAAGGGTTTAATATATTAAAACACATTAAACGACTTTCCTCGATTTCAGAGGCTGTTTATAGTCATCATGAATGGCATAACGGTCAGGGATACCCAAGAGGATTAAAAAATGATGAAATTCCTCTGGCAGGGGCCATCATTGCTGTGGCCGATGCGTTTGATACTATCGTTACCGATCGTCACTATCGGAAAAAAAGGTGTTATATTGAAGCTCTGCAGATATTAGAGGAAAGAGCCGGAAAGCAATTTAATCCCACAGTAGTACAAGCACTTGGTCAAGTGAATTTAAAAGAAATGCCTTTAATTTAAGAATATAAAGTCAAAGAGATTGCCCCGTTTTAGGTCTCTCAATGAACTCGTAGAGTTCTTAGACACTCAAGATTTAGGTGATTACTATGATGAAATGCCGGAAGCCCACTTCGAAGTTGACATTAAAAGACGGGCACATTTGGTAGCAATTGACGCTGATCCTTCGCTTCGAAGAACGGTGAACTGCTAATTTCATTAAGCCCCAAACGAACCCGATGTCATGCAAGAATCTTTTTAGGAACCACAACCTTAGTTGCTTTTTCTCAGCCCTTCCTCAAACTAAAAAAGATTCCTACTAGTGTATTGAAGTAATCTCATAATGTATGATTCAAAATAGATACTGAATGCTTGATGCTTGATTCTGGATTTTTATTATTGGAATGAAAATGTTCATGTTATTATCAAGTATCCAGCACCGAGTAACCAGTATCAAATCATTGTTGCTTCTATTAATCCAATCTATTATTTAGACATTCAATCAGTACTCCAGAAAATTCTTTTAAAATATTTACTCCTAAATATTTTCTGTGATGCAGGCAGCAAACTTTTCCCTCGCAATCCTGGTGAGGTACTCAAGTTTGGTACGCCACATTGAATCATATTCCGATTCTGAAATGGGAAGATAGCGCTACACGTACTGGCAAATGGAGTTTTGCACCTCATGCTCCTGACACCAGTCGGCGATCATGTCGGACATCATGTTAGAAAGAGCCTCAGCTTCTGGTTTGCTGACTTTCCCTGACAAGAAGTATGTGGTGATAATTTTTTCTTGAACTGCACGACGGACTTCACACTGGATTACCTCAATATCATGTTGTGATAGCCTGTCAAACTCCCATGGGCTTTCCTCAGTCGTAGCTAATTCGGAAAACTGAAGGTAAAATTGTCTAAAAATCTGCACCATATCTATCAATCGTATCGATCTACGATATTCTTCTTGCTCCATAAGAATGGCAGTTAGTTTCTCGATAAGGTCTGGAATATTAGAGGAACCCCTTATCCGAGCCATTAAATCTCTCTCTATATCGTCGAGTGGGTAAGCCTCTAAATGATTAAGAGGATCGTGGTTTGCGGGTTGCAGCACATGGCCACGAAAATCCTCAACAAGCTTCAAGACCTGCGATTTCCTGATGCAGTCTCTAATGTTACGATGAATTTTAGCTCCAACCGGATCGGATTGTGCGTAAATCTTCGAGAGCTGAGCTTTCGCTATTCTCAAGACAAAAGACTTAAAGGCAAGAAAAAGTTTTTTCGCAGGAGTCTCTTTAAGGTTGGTAAAAAGGGAGGCTGAAAACCTTTCAATTTGATAAAACCTTCCATCCGCATCTCGAGCAAAAACTTGTGCGATACAATCGAATGCAAGGTCCGATACAGTGAATCCGTTGAGCGAGCAAATGTGCACGAGAGAAGAACGGTGTTGAGTAAGATAACTCTCAGCTATGGAACGGCAAAGGTGAACCAGCTTGGTGAGGTCCGTCTGAGAAATTAAGCCATCGAGAAGTTCCTCGAGCAATGTTTTCAAATTTTCTTCGAGTAACATCTAACATCTGTAGTGGAGGTCTACAATTCAATTAAAGTTACTTCAATTACGCAAGTTTTAAATGATAAGGTATGAAGTTCTAATTTCAGAAGTCATAGGAAATTATGTTAATTTATTATAACAAAAAATTGCGCTATAGTCAACAGAAATTTCAGTACACCCAATTTTCCTTGACATTCTTCAAATATTTTTCTAAATTAGAAAAACAAACGAAAGCGGGCGGTTAGCTCAGGTGGTTTAGAGCGCCTGCCTTACAAGCAGGAGGTCACTGGTTCGAGTCCAGTATCGCCCACCAGGAGGTCATCCCGATTTGTAGCTCGGGGTATCGCCCACCACTCTTGGGGTATAAGGTATACGGTATAAGGGTCTAGGGTGTTGGTGTTGAATACCTTTATTTCATTATGTCCTTATACCTTTAATTTTACCTCAATAAGAGTGAAAACCAGGCCACCTGCCTTGCACTTTCCACTTTATTGCGTCTAATTCTTCTAAATCTTAGTATAAATCGAAGCCGTTAAGCGAAATTTTGTTGCAACTTTAGATCAAAATTGATATTTTATAAAGTTGAATTTGGCCAAGAATTTTAGTTCATCAAGGAATGGATATCATGGTCTCACAATGTAAAAACAACGATCCAGCTATGCTAAGCAAAAAGATAAAAGCGAACGAATCACAATTTATCATCTGGTGGTAAGTAATGAAAACGCTTGCTGAAATCAAAGAAATTCTGGAAAAACATCGAGAAGAATTAAGGCAAAAATATAAAATGAGAGTAGTAGGGATATTGGGTTCTTATGTCAAGGGAGCACACAAGAGAGGTAGCGATATAGACCTCCTGGCCGAATTTGAAGAGCCCGTTAGTTTACTGGAACTGGTTGGAGCGGAGATTTATTTACGTGAAATTCTAAAAATGAAGGTTGACCTGATCCCAAAAGAAGACATCCGACCAGAACTGAAAGAGAACATTCTCAAAGAGACTTTACACTTATGAAGCGCAATATTGCTTTGTTTAAGAGTAGGTGGTTATCATGCCTATAGACAAAGACCTGTATCGCAAAGCACTCGAATTCTATCGCCAATGGAACGAGACCGAGCTCATCGAACGCATACACAATGCGGGAAAATTAACACCCGAAAAAGGGTGGCAGCGATATGTAGCCTTGGTAGAATTTTGCTGGCAACTTTGTCCGCAGCAAAGTGAACGGCAGCGCACACAAAAATTGCGAGAAATAGACCGCTACTACGCCCGGGTCAAGAGACTGGAAGCATGGAGAAAGGCCAATGGAAAAACATCTTAATGCAGCTTTACACAAAGCCGTTGCTTTTCTCGAAAACAATGAGTACCGCTATGTCGTTATCGGTGGTATCGCCCTGGCATAATGGGGGTATGTTCGCGCCACCTATGATATTGATATAAAAGTTCTTGTTCCTGAAACCGACTATGAGGCGATTTCAAAAGCCATCCAAAAAGAATTTCCACAGCCTGCCAGAGAAAATATACCCCAATATCCCCTCATCATTTCTGTGATCATCGACCATGTTATCGTCGATTTTTTATTAGCGTTACCTGGTTACGAAGAACAAATGATTGAGCGAGCAATACGCCGAAACTTAGGTGGACGGTCGGTGTGGATTTGCTCGGCCGAGGATTTAATCATCCAGAAAGCCGTGGCTGACCGAGCAAGGGATTGGCCAGACATCGAAGCGCTATTAATCGAGCAATATGGTAAATTAGATGAATCCTACATCGAGAACTGGTTATCACAATTTGCTGAGGCATTAGAAAAGCCAGCAATGTTAGCCCAATACAAAGACTTGTTTCGAAAGATCAAAAGTCTAAGTTGATATTGGCTTCACAAAGCCATACGGGTGCTTACAAATCTCCTTGTCTTTTTATTTAATTTTGTAAATTTAAGACGTGTTTTTGGGCGGTTAGCTCAGGTGGTTTAGAGCGCCTGCCTTACAAGCAGGAGGTCATCCCGATTTGTAGCTCGGGATATCGCCCACTTTCTTAGGTTATAAGGTATAAGGACATAAGGGTAAAAGGGTATAAGGGTGGTTTAATCTCAAACCAAATTAAAACCTTATTCCCTTATATCCCTATTTCCTTATATCCCTAAATCCAGCCTTCAATCCCTTCAGTCTCATTCAGGGTTTAGTTTTTCTTCAATAATTTGCCGGAGTCTCGGTAAAATTCTATTTAATTCTGAATCAATTATTTCACCGCATTTCTGATAAACCTCAAGACTGCCTCCAATGGGGTCCTCGATGCTATCGGTGATCTTTTCATCTGGGTTTCTACCAAAAGTCCTAAGCAAAAATACATTCTCCCGAACCTCGGGATTTTGCCGTTCCACGAAGGCTTTGTGTTCTGGGGACATGGCAAAAATGATATCAGATTCTTTGACCAGTGCCTCACTAAGACCTTGCGAACGATGTTGAGAAATATCAGCTCCTAAGTCATTGGCAACTGCGATAGCATATTCAGTAGCAGGATTTCCCTCAAGACCCAGCGTTCCAGCAGAACGAACTGTTACTTTATCTTTTAACTCTGAAGATATTCTTGATTTCATTAAACCTTCCGCTATGGGACTTCTACAACTGTTGCCGGTACAAACGAATAATATATTAAAAGTTTTTGAACTCATGATGAAATTCCTAACAGAACTTCTTCAATTTGAGAGCGGGTAATGGCGCCTTCACGTAAAACTTTAGGTTCTTCACCAGTCACGTCCAATACCGTGGAAGGGATTTTAACACAACAGGCTCCACCATCAATTATTAAATCAATTTTACCACCAAAATTATTTTTTACATCCTGAGCTCTAATTAGTTCCTTTGTACCAGTAATATTTGCACTTGTGGAAGTTACCGGCTGACTATGCATTCTCATCAAAGCTTCGGTAATTGGATGATTCGGAATGCGAAGTCCAATCTTTTTATCTTTGCTCGTTATGTAACTTGGGATGCTATCTGAGGCCTTGAAAATCAGAGTAATGGGGCCTGGCCAAAAGGCGTTGATTAAAATTTTACCATAATGATGTATTTCTTCACACAAATCCTCTACATCTTCAATAGAAGAAATCATGACTGAAAGTGGTTTTGTTAAGTCTCTTTTTTTTAGTTGATAAATTCTACGAACAGCTCTTTCATGATAGATGTTTGCACCTAAACCATAAACCGTTTCTGTGGGGTACGCAATCACACCGCCTCGCTGCAGAACCATCACTGCTGGTTCTAAGTCTTTTGCATCAAAATTATTGGGATTTATTTTAAGAACTGACAAATTATTCATAGTTGATTTCTTTTTGGGATTATCTGAAAATCCAAAATTATTATAACGACTTATATTTATGACCTTGGTGTTTGGTACCGAGGTTATTTATGGTTCAGTGTTTCAAAGTTCAAAATTCTTAGGTCATTTTTAGCCGCGAAAAAATTCAAACACAAAATCTTTAGGATTAAACGATCCGTTCCTCTTGTTGCCATTTATTAAGAATTTTGCGATTCCGGAATCGGATGGCAATAAAAACCAATATAAAAAGAACCAATATAAAAATCCATAAATAAGTCTCGAAATCCAAGAGAAACTGCCAACGATATTTCTTTTCAACATATTGGTTCCAAGCCCATTCGAATTCAAACAAATCTATTCCGAAGATATCCAAAAAAGCTTGATTAAAGTTCTTCTCTTTTTTAAGCTCCTGAATCAGTTGGAATAAACGGTTATAACCGTATTTTTCTTCTAAAAAAAGTATAGCTGAGTAACTCTCCTCGTAAGCTAGACGAGCTTTTTCTTGTTGAAATTTTAAAACATCGTCAATTTCATCCAAAGAGATAATAGAATTACTGATTAAGGCTTTCGAAATAGCTTGTCCAATCGAAAATTCTTCATCATGAGAAAAATAAATAGCAATGCCCTCATTAAACCATCTCGGGATTGCGGCGGGATGTTCAAGCGACTGGCCCACTAAAATATGAGTCAGTTCATGGAGGACTAATTTTGGAAAGCGAGAGAGATTTTGTGAGAGGTTTGGAGATTTTAATATAATCAGGTTTCTTACGGGGTCGGTTACGCCCTCTCCCCAATCTGGGACGAACTTACCGGTTAATTCATTAAATATCTCCTCCGAAGGACATAAAAAAACACTCACTGTATTATTTATTTCTAAACCTATTTTAGAAACTAAATCCGCATATTCTATATCCAAAAGGGTGGAAAGCTCCTCAGCACTTTTGTCGTCTTCTTCCGAATAGTAGATTCGAAATAGAGAGGATTCCAGAGTGAACCAGTTAGTTTGGCTTACTAAGTTGGAATAAAATAAAAGTAAAAATCCTATCGGTAAGGCATGTTTTTGGATGATAAATTTCAAAATATTTCAAGTGCCTGTTCTAGATCATTGATAAGGTCATCTACAGATTCAACACCGACGGAAATACGAACCAAACCGTCGGTGAGTCCAATTTTCGTGCGCTCTTCCTTGGGAATAGAGGCATGGGTCATTGAAGCAGGATGGCTGATTAAGCTTTCCACCCCTCCTAAACTTTCCGCCAAAGAAAATAGCGAGACTGATTCTAACAATTTTTTTCCACGCTCCCAACTCCCCATTTCAAAGGAAATCATTCCACCAAAACCAGGATTACCATCAGGGTCTAACTGCTGCCTTTTTGCTAATTCATGTTGAGGGTGTGACTGCAAACCCGGATAAATGACCTTTTCAACTTTAGGATGTTTTGTCAAATATCGAGCAATTTCCATTGCATTACTATGATGCTGCTGCATTCGTAAATGGAGGGTTTTAGTAGAACGAAGAATTAACCAGCAATCAAAGGGGCTGGGAACGGCTCCCACCGCATTTTGGAGAAATGCAAGCCGTTCACCTAACTTTTCATCCTTAACTACCACAATTCCGCCAATGACATCGCTGTGTCCATTTAGGTACTTGGTACTACTATGAACGACTATATCCGCCCCCAATTCCAGCGGCCGTTGAAAATAGGGGCTTAAAAATGTGTTATCGACTACAAGCAGCAGGGCTCGACGAAGGCAAAATTGAGAAATTTGGGCGAGGTCAGAGATTTTAAGCATGGGATTGGTTGGCGTTTCTACAAAAACCATTCGGGTATTGGGCTTTAAGGCCTCTTCAATCAAGGCTATTTTGGCTGTATCAACAAAACTAAATGAAAGTCCGTAATCGGTCATGACTTGTTGAAAATAGCGATAGGTCCCCCCATAAACATTATCAGTGACTATGATGTGGTCCCCTTGTTTAACCAGGCCCATGACCGCAGAAATGGCCGCCATGCCTGAGCTGAAAGCATAACCAAAGGCTCCCTTCTCCAAGGTGGCAATATTTTTTTCTAACGCTTGGCGTGTCGGATTTGCCGTTCTGCCATATTCATATCCTTTGTGGACCCCTGGCGATTCCTGAACGTAGGTAGAAGTTTGATAGATAGGGGTAATAATAGCTCCGCAATCCAAATCCGGTTTTTGACCAGCGTGAACGGCATCGGTTGCAAATCCCATATTTCCTCCAACTTTTAGGAAACGCTGACCCCGAAAGCATTCGGGGTTAGCATTTGTTTAGTGAAAAAGACACTGACCTTTTGTAAAAAGGTCAGCGTCTCTTAATACTTTTAAGAAGCAATAAATTCCAGAAGATCATACTTAGTAATGATTCCTTCAATTTTGCCCAATTCTTCAATTAAGACGGCTGGATACCCACGGGAGAGGAGATTTTTAGCGTCTAGGATACAAGCGGTATGGCTTATGACGGGGAAGCTTTTCTGCATAACCTTATTCACAGGGGTGTCAATCAGTGTGTTATCCTCGATTACTTGTCCCATGACAGTACCCTCCTCCAAACTGCCAATGGATTTATTATTTGCAATAACTGGTAGTTGCGATATATTATACTCTTTCATTTTTTCCAAGGCAATCCGCACGCTATCTTCCGGTGATACAGCAATTAGAGGTGGCAGATGGCTTGATTTTACTTCCATGACCCGCTTTAGAGAAACTTTTTCAATATCAAAAAAGCGGTTTTCTTTCATCCATTCGTCTGAATAAAATTTGGAAAGATAGCGTTCACCGGTATCTGGAAATATAACCACAATCACTTTGTCTTCTGGCAAATCTTTGGCGATCCTCAAAGCTGCACAGGCTGCGGTACCGCTGGAGCCACCGACAAATATTCCTTCTTCTCTGGATATTCTTCTGGCCATATTAAAAGACTCTTTGTCTGTAACAGTATAAATTTCATTGATATAGTCAAAATGGAGCGTACCGGGAATGATGTCCTCACCAATGCCTTCAACTTTATAAGGGGTGGCTGTGGTCATTTTTTTCTTGTAAAAATATTCCCTAATAATAGAGCCCTGTGGGTCGGCACCTATAACTTTAATTTTTGGATTTTTTTCTTGTAAAAATTTGCCTACCCCGCTGATGGTGCCGCCTGTACCAATACCTGCAACAATGTAATCAATTTTTCCTCCTGTTTGTTCCCATATTTCTGGACCAGTAGTACGGTAATGAGTTTCAGGATTTACTACATTAAAATACTGATTGGCTAAAATAGCATTGGGAGTCTCTTTTACAATTTTTTTAGCGACTTCATAATGGCTTTCCGGAGAATCTGGTGGAACCGCCGTTGGGGTAACAACTACATCTGCGCCATAGGCCTTAAGAAGTCGCACTTTTTCAGCACTCATTTTGTCAGGCATCGTGAAAACAGCTTTATAACCCTTTAATGCCGCTACCAGAGCTAACCCTGCCCCAGTATTTCCCGAAGTAGCTTCGACAATGGTTCCACCGGGTTTTAAACGACCCGCTTTCTCTGCTGATTCAATCATTGTGAACGCAATGCGGTCTTTCACACTCCCCGCGGGATTAAAAAATTCAACTTTTGCAAGAATTGTTGCTTTAATCTCATCAGTCACATGGTTGAGCTTAATCAAGGGCGTATTTCCTACAGTTTCCAAAACATTGTTTAAAATCCTGTTTTGCATTTTCAAGGTCTCCTAAAATGATTTAAAATAAAAAAAGCCGCAAATTCCAATGTTCTAATCAGCGGCAAAATATCTTGATTCTGACAAAAGTATGTTTACTTTAATTAAAAGGAACAAAGTACAAGTCTTAATTTAACAAAGCAATGACCGAATTTATTAGAATGATTAAAACTTTTTTTACACTTTCAGGTTTCGATAGTCTACAAAATGTAAATTGACTTTGTTCGGATATATGAAAATCAACATCTATGAATTCTTCAGGGATAGGCTCCGAATCTTTTTCTAAATTAGCCGCAATAACTAAAGGAATATTATAACGAGAAGTCATAAAATCAATAATTGATTTCACTGAAGAAAGGGATTCTGAATTATTCCAATTAAAAAGAACCACATACCCTAATAATTTTTTTGATACTAAATCCCAAGCAAAACTTAGCTCTTTTTCTGATATTTCGAGACCATACAGATGAACAACAAGTTGGTTATCTATTAGAAGTCTGCCAAAAATCAGCTTATCGGTTTGGATTACTATCTCATCACAAACAGCTTTTATAAAATCCTGCTTAATTTTTTTAGCTGGACCAAGAATAGCAATTTCTCCAATTCTCATATTTATTAGATCAAGTTATATTTTTTAAAATAAGTTATCAATAGCCTCCTTTGCCTTTAAGTCTTGTGAGAGTTTTTCACGTATCATTAGAAGTTCACTTTTATTTAAATAGACTTTGTTTTTTTCATTAACATAATCTGACCATCGGCGTGAACGATTTCTACGATCAAGACTTCGTCGGCGTTCTCCTCGTCTTCTCTCTTTTTTATGAGTGGTGAACGGCTCTTCTGGATTGCTCAAAAAATTAACTATCAATTTGGCGAAGCGCGTTTCATTCGTATCGGTATAATGTTGGCTTTCTTGACCGGATGAATTGCCGTTATTTATATCTTCCTCTAACGGGACCTCCATGATTGAACCTCTCACGAAAAGATCCGAAACTATTTGAAGGGCTTTTAAATCATCACACTTACTGAGTTCAATTAGGTCAATGAGTCTCATTTTCCCATTGATTAAGCGAATTAGTGATCTTTCCTCATTTGTCAAATTATTTTCGTTAAGTTTTGGCCCTTGCTTAATCACAGCTTGTAATGGTGGGAGACGCTTGCTTAATCGTTCCCATCGATCCCGGCGGATTAAACCCTGATAAATAAGATCTCCCATGGATTCTTTAAGAACTTTTGTGCGGTTTATTTCCTTTATCTCCACTCTAAATGTACCTTCTCCCCAAGTGAACAATCGATATAGCGCATCTTTTGGTTCTAAGTCATCCAGTGATACATCTAAAATTACACCATCCTTTAAAAAAACGATACCTTCCTTGGAATCATTTTGTAATTTTACTACACCAGTCTTTTTACCAATTTCCATAGTCTGCAGGAGTTCGATCAAGTTCATTTCACTTAATTTACCAGAGAATCCTTTGGTATGATTTTTTGGAGTTGATTCAAATTTTTCAATTTCTTTAAGAATTATCTCGAAGTGTAGCAACACGTCGTTTATGTCAAACGGCTTTGAAATATAATCATCCACTCCCAAATTAATACTGTGAACCCGTTCTTCTACGGCCCTATGTCTACTCATTAGAATAAAAGGAATTGACTTGGTAGTAGTTTGAGATTTTAATTCCCGCAATAAATGATGCCCATCTATTTTAGGTAATTTTACTTCAGATAAAACAAGGTGTGGCCGAAATTCCCGACAAATATTTAATGCGTCAACACCATTGTCAACGATTTTTACTTCATAGCCTGAAGCAACCAAAGACTTTCGAAGGTCTTGAACTTCTTGCGGGTTATTATCAGCTATTAATATTCTTCTTCTTTCCATTCGAACTGTCTAATAAGATGAATGACTTGGCTTACTTTGTTTATGCAGTTTCTTGAATTATATTCTTTTTATCAATAATTGAATTTTTGGAATATTCTGGTGGTATGAGTTGAGTTAGTAAATGCTTTATTGATTCAACCCCTCGAATATCAATTTCTACTAATTGCTCATCTTCATTTAATTGTAATCCATGGCGAATAATATCAAGTGGCATAGACTTTTTCTCGGATGGGTAATAAACAGCAACCACATGTGGAACTTTGAGCTTAACTTTTAGAGAATTAATAAGATATCCCATGTAACCTAAATTAGAAGAATTTTCCCCCGCCACTAAAACTACATAACCAATTAGTGTGGTGGACAATTGATCCAGCATTTGGAGAAACCTTGTTTCTGTTGAGATACTTAATATTTCAAGGGTGTGCTGATTAGGGGTTTCAATTTTTCCTAATTCAATGGATTGCTCGGCAGTTTGCTCAATTGTTTTAGTCGAAAAGTGTCCTCTTGTCAAGATAGAGAGGAACTCTTTACGTAATTTATGATTTGAACTTATTATTACCAGATGCCCAGTTTTAGTAGTTCGATTTTTAAATAATTCATCACAAATAGAAGTAAACTCAGTGGGAAAAGAATTTTGTTTCGTCACTACCTCATATTTAGCTTTCCCATCGGCGAATGAAGAGTCCTGAAACATTTTATTTTCTGAAGTCATCGCTGGTTTCACGGGATATAACTCTTCTGTTTTCTTAAAGGGGAATCGAGGGATTTCCGGTTCAAGTTCATCTTCTATTGCAAACCTTGATCTAATTTTTGATTTTAGATCATCTTCTAATTTATTTTGTTGTTCTGTTTGAAGTAAAGTATTTTTCTCGCTTTCGTAACTGTCTTTTTTAAATGTTGGAGATTTTGGTTGAAAAGCTTGCAAAGGTTTAGGCAATTCCTCTGCGAGATGAGGCTGCTTGTACTCAGAACCTAAGGGCTGAATAAAACCTTGCTGATAAAGTTTTGTTATTCTTTCTAATGTTTTCAAATCATCATAGGTACTGTCAGCTATGATGTCTGAAATAGTACGTTTCCCGTCAAATAAAGAGATAAATTTGTTAGCATCGGTTGTTATTGCCCGCTTTTTCAATATTTGTTGAAATAGTGTGGATTTTATGAAAACTGAGTCAAATGGAGGTAATTGTTTAATAAATTTCTGTTGTTCTTGCAAACGTTTAAAACTTTGAAGTAAAAGCCCAAGATTGCTAACAGATATCTCATCTTCGATATTAATTTCTTTGAAAATCATTATAAAGTGGCCCTTTTTCCAGGAGAGCATTTGATAAACTGCTTTTTCGGCTTTAAAATTTCCAAAAGAAGCATTAACAACCGCCCCGTCCCGAAAATAAATTTCACCGCTTCTATTACTCTCATCATACACTGTTAAAATGCCTGTTTTTCTTTCAACGCCAAAGCTTTCTACTAACTGTTCAACGCTTCTGTCTTCTAATTGCCCAACCATTTTTCTGCTGGATTCGACTTCTTCATGTTTTAACCTCTCTAACCTATTAAGAATCATTTGAATGCGAGCAATGACCTCTTTAACATGGAGGGGCTTAATCAGGTAATCTTTAACCCCTGAACGCAGACTTTTAATGCGGTCTTCTAAATTGCGTCGATTGGTTAAAAAAACTAAAGGAATTGATGCTACTGCAGGATCTTTCTGTAATTTAGTTAGAAGTTGAAAACCATCTATACCAGGAATATCTACTTCAGAAACAATAATATCAGGTTTTTGAGATTGAAGCATACCCCAAGCATCATTTCCGTTGCTTACAGTAATAACTTCAAACTCTGAAGATTCAAAACTTTCTTTAAGAATTTGCAAATTCTTTGGATCCCCGTCAATTATGAGAATGATTGGTTTATCCATTATTCAATGCCTACACATATTATTACTAAAAATTGAGCAACAATCGCAAAATATTACCATTATTGATAATTATTTGCTATAAGGTTTTATATATTATGAATATAAATAAAATCTATTCTTAAGTCAAGACAATTTTTTTGATTAAAAACGAAAGGCCAGTGACTCTATAATTGTTATCACTGGCCCTTAGGGAATGGGGATGGGACTAAATGTGAAATTTTAACCTATAGATAATCGATTAATCAGTTGCTCTGAAGTCCCTCTACTAAATTTAATATTTGTGAAGAAATAGGTTTTTTTAATTCCATACTTAATATTTGATGAAACCTGCGAAGTTCAAAATATCTTTTGCAACATTTATTGCAAATTTTAATGTGATTTGAAATTTTAACTTCATTGCCTCCAATGCATAATTGTTCTTGTAAAACAAAGATTTCTATTTCTTTTTCCCTAAGGCATTGTTTTACCTTTTTCTGTTTCAACTTTTTGTCACCCGACCCTTTTGTGTCTATCAGCATAATTTAAATAGTTATGCCTTAAGGCTATTCTTAAACTATTTTTATATTAATTGTAAACTATATATACATACAAATCTCCTTTTTTTCGGAAAATTAAATTATAATAGTTCCATAAGAGATTCTCGAAACCATTTTTTAATTAGCTTTCCTAAATATTCAAAGATAGTTCTTTCTTGGGTACGATAAGCTTTTTGACTTAACTCTGGCATGTATCTTTTCAGGTGTCGAAAATAGGAGTCATATTTTTTACCTTGACTAATGTCTTCTAAAATCTCAGATAGGGCTTTGTAATAAACATCACCTTTCTTTTTAGAGATTTTTTTTGTTTTTACATATTGATTTTCTATTTTATTTTTTATTTTCTTTAATACGGTATTTTTTCTTTTCTCAATTTCCTTGATTTTTAATTCATCCAATGGGGATAAATCATAAACTTGTGAGTTTAGTCTATCCCGCGCCATTTCTATATTAGTGTGTCGCATAATTCGGGCAATCATATCCACAGGCAGAAAATTCTGATATTTATCATCGTTTTTTACAACCAGTAACATCTTTCTAATTCCAGCCGATACTGGGTCTTTAGGACAATAACAGTTTAGATATTCGCCCCTTAATGATTTCTCAGGAATGGATGGTTGGCTTTTTCTAAGATAGGTATAGTTCAGGTTTTTATTGCCAGTTTTTGAATAATAATTTAAAGAATGATTTTTCCCATTGTTATTATTGGATATTTTATGATTTGAATATTTACCATTATCATTATTTTTTAAATATATATATTCACGCCCCATTTCTTTAAAAGAATCAAAATCCGAGGAGCTTTTTATGGCTACTTTGATATTTCTTACTATTTTGGCGCCTTCAGGATCTCGTTCTTTAAATATTCTTGAGAGTTCCTGTTTGGTTTTCTTAATCACCAGCCTTCTCAATAATACTAAAACCTCAACATCATCAAGTTTTTCAATGCTGGTTGAATTTTGGCAAAAATATTTTTTAAACTGGATAAATTCGTCTCTATCATTGCGCATAAACAAGCCGGCTATGCAATCCAAGGCTAAATCTTCTAATTCACCTATGTTATTACTTCGATTCCAACAAATATTTTTACCAATTATTTCTTGGTATTTTAAATAGCTGAGAGAAATTTTTTGGATAAGATTTACAAATTCAATAAGCTCGGTTTCTCTGTAATTTCCCTGGCAAATTAAAGATACGAGCTTTGATAAGTTGGTTGTTTTAACAAAGGTGTTCATCATAGGCTCCCTTTCCCCATTTTTTTTAATGATTCTTAATTCTTTGCAAAATCTATACCAGCCAACCTTTTCTTTTTTTTATTAATATTGTGTAAATAGCTACACGAATTCATTATTTAATTTAAAAATAAATATTACAGCTTCATAATTTGTGTTTTGGTGAAACAATGTATCAGGCTGAGACTTGTAAATAATAAAAAAGCCACGGACAATTATCCAGTGGCTTCGAGTAATATAAATAAATATTTTTTAAAAGATTAATCTATTTAACCATAGGGAGTCCATATTTTTTAGCTTTTCGATAAATGGTGGCTCTTCCAATACCCAATTTTTTAGCGGTTTGAGATATATTGCCTTCGCATTCCAGAAGAGCTTGACGTAAAGCCTCCTCCTCCAACTTTTCAATCCAACTTGAGAGGGTATTGTCAGTCTCGTAAATTTTCTTCTCTCCTAAGGATCGAACCGATGCAGGCAGGTCCTTGGCGGTTATTTCTGGTGGGTTAGCCAGAACGACAGCACGTTCAATAGCATTTTCTAATTCCCTGACATTTCCTGGCCAGTGGTAAGCCATGAGTAACTCTAACGCATCTGGAGAAATATCTTCAATTTCTTTGCCTTCCTGGCTGGCATATTTGGTTATAAAATGAGCAGCAAGCAGCGGAATATCTTCTTTACGTTCACGCAAAGGTGGTAACTTAATGGGATAAACCGAAATTCGATAATATAAATCTTCTCGCACTTCTCCTTTTTTAACAGCTTCTTCTAAGTCTTTATTGGTAGCAGAAATGATTCGTGTATCGACTTTCACCAGTTCATTTCCACCTACACGCTCAAATTCTCGCTCCTGGAGAACACGCAAAACTTTTGCTTGAGTAGCTGGAGACATAAGGCCAATCTCATCTAAAAAGATGGTACCTCCGTTGGCCATTTCAAATTTACCAATTCTTCGCCCGATGGCGCCGGTAAAGGAACCCTTTTCATGTCCAAAAAGCTCACTTTCTAAAAGAGATTCAGGTAAAGCGGTGCAGTTTACGGCTACAAATGGGTGGTTAGATCTCTGCTTGTTATGAAAATGAATAGCTCTTGCAATTAATTCCTTTCCCGTTCCACTTTCACCCTGAATCAATACCGTTACATTGCTGTCAATTACTTTTTCCATTGATCGGAAAACTTCCTGCATTACGCCACTTTGACCGATAATATTCTTAAACTGGTAACGATCCTTCAACTCTCTTTTTAAATCGTCAACTTCTTGCTTCAATGAATAGGTCATCAGGGCATTATTCACCGTTACCAAAAGCCGATCACTTGCAAAGGGTTTAGTAATAAAGTCGTAGGCGCCCAGTTTCATGCATTGTACTGCTTTTTCAATGGTGCCGTGAGCAGACATAATTACTACTGGAATTCTTGGTTCATTTTCTCGAATCCGTTTTAATGTTTCAATTCCATCAATGCCTGGCATTTGAATATCCAGTAAAACCAAATCCGGCGGCAATTCTCTGATGACTTTTAGGCAGGCTTCACCATTGGTGGCAGATTTAATATCGTAAGACCTCTCTCTCCGCAAAGTTATCTCAATCATCTTACAGATGTTTTTATCATCATCTACCACTAAAATTTGATTTTTCGGAGCCCTCCTGTTCACTTTAATTCTCCATGTTAATGAGATTTTTGTTTTGCACCCTTAATTGTGAATTTAAATTAATAATACAAAATATTGCAATGATTTTCAAGAGATTTTTAATTATTATTAATTAAACTAAATATCAATTTAATATTTAACAAATGCTAATTCTATACATAAAGTTCCATTTCCAATTCAATATGAGTGTAGCAATGCATTGAAATTGATATTTGATTGTAACGTATATTTCTATTGATTGACTTTAGTAAACAAAAGGATGAGGGCACGAGAAAGAATGCTTATGGATACGCAATAGACTCTCGCTGGAAGACCACATCTTTCATTCAGTATCGCAGTTTCCAAATGAACTATATACAAATCTCTATACAAACATTTATGCTGAAAACCGCCATCAAAATGTAATATTTCAAGCCTAAATTCGCTTAATGTTTCAATACCAGCTCTACCTCTCATTTTATCGACAATCACAGGCACGCCCTTTAATTTTTGAGCTATTATGATCTATTTAATTTTCCAATACGAAATTCTTTTTCACTTTGATTTCAGACTTCTGCAAAATTAATTTAAAGCATGCTCAAAATGGGTGTACAGGCTTCAGCCTGCCTATGACAATCTCAACCTAAAGGTTGTACACCCTATTTTGCAGAAGTTAAACTTTGATTTCTATTTAAGGATGGCTTCTCAAACTAACAGTGAAGTTTGCTGTTCGATAATTTTAATTATCTCTATTGCCAATTCTAAAACCTTCTTACCTGTAATTCCATCTACAAGGGGCTTCTCTCCCGAATAGACTGATTTAAGAAATGCTTTAAGCTCCATTTTTAGAGGATCATGGATTCCCTCAGCCAAACGTTCGTAAACTATTTGTTTATTAGAAGAGCTTCTATCGATTGCATTTAAAGAAAAAACTTGGTCATTCTTTGTACTGACGGGTTGCTTTACTAATTTAAACGCTTCTGAGATTCTTTGAAAAAAGTCTATGGAAATATAGGCATCTTTTTGAAACAGCCACATTTTACGCAATTTTTTTTGAGATATTCGGCTGGCAGTGACATTAGCTACACATCCATTTTCAAATAGAATTCTTGCATTGGCAATATCAATTTCAGGAGAGACCACAGACACACCGCTGGCATCAATTTTTTTAATGGTACTTGGAACTAAATGTAAAATAAGATCAAGGTCGTGAATCATTAAATCCAAAACCACCGAAACATCGGTTCCTCGCGGATTAAAAGAAGCTAAACGATGGGATTCAATAAACCTGGGATTCAGGCTTTCAGAGGCCAAAGCTTGCCAAGCAGGATTAAAGCGTTCTATGTGTCCAACCTGCAAAACTAGATGGTTGTTTTCCGTTAAGCGAATGAGTTCATCCGCTTCAGCCACTGTAGCAGTAATAGGTTTTTCAACGAACACATGAACTTTGTTTGTCAAAGCCGCTTGAACAATTTCAAAGTGGTGACAAGTTGGTACGGCAACAATCAAAGCCTGAACTTGCGCCAACAATTCTTCTAAATCTGTGAAGACTTTTACTTCATAAGTTTGAGCAACTTGACGACTCCTTTCGAAATCGATGTCAAATATACCAATTAGCTCAGCCTCCAAGATTTCAGCCAGTGCAGCACAATGACGCGCTCCTAAATGACCAACACCTACTTGACCAACTTTTATTTTCACCGACTCTTCTCCCTAAATTTTAAGTGTTAAAATAAAAGAAAATAAAATTAAAATCAATTAATTTTTTGTCTGTCAAACCCCTTGACTTCTTTTAACATAAATATTATATTGCTTGGCATGAAGCGAATTTATATTATTCTGTTAATAAGTTTATTAATATCAGCTTGTTCAAAAAGTGGCTTTCAGATTGAGCAAATAGTTCGGCTGGAAAATCAGAGAGTTGCCTGCGACAGTCTGCTTATCTTTCTGAATAGCCCCGAGCCTAATTTCCGTGCTCGTGCGGTTGAGGCACTTGGTAAGCTACAAGATCCTAAATGTTTAAATACTTTGCTAAAAATGCTAAACGACCCCAACCATTATGTTCGATTGGAGACAGCTTTTGCTTTGGGACAATTGGGGAGCTCTGAGGCAGAGGAACCACTCATTCAGCGTCTAAATACCAAAGAAGCCTTAGATGTAAAAATTCGAATTTTGGAGGCATTAGGCAAGATTGGGACGGATAAAACTTTCCCGGTTCTTATCAAACTATTCGAGGCCAGCGATGAAAATCTTCGTTCCGAAGCAGCTCTTTCAGTTGGCCGTATGGCTTTAAGAAATTTAATAAATAAATCAGTAACCGATTCTTTGACGCTTCTATTGGAAGATGAAAACGACCAAGTCAGATGGAAGGCGTGTTATTCCCTCATGCAAATTGCAAAAGATTTAAATTCTGAAAGTTTGCTAAAGGCTGCAAAAGATAAAGATGCTCGGGTTAGGATGTTCGCAGTACAAGCAATGGGGAAGTTAAAAGAACTGTCCACCTTAGAAACGTTGGGTCGGATTTTAAGAAGAGACCCCGATTGGCGTGTTAGAGTTAAAGCAGCCAATGCGTTAGCAGGTCACCCGCTTAGAATGGTTTCTAATTATCTTTCTCTACTTGACCAAAAACACCATGTCCGAATTGCCACAATACAAGCTTTGGGTAGCAGCTCTTTACAAGATATTGAAAAGAATCGTCAAAACAGCCGGGAATTTAATTTCGCACGACTTCAATTAGAAGAGATTTTAAAGTCTAATAACGAAACGGAAACTTGGACACTCTCTGAGAAAGGAATGGCATTAATTGCCTATGCCCAGTTGATGGGTAAAGAAGCCATTGATTTAATTGCACAATTTACCGAACACCCAAATCATAAATTACGTGCTCGAGCAATGGAGGCATTGGGTGAATCCCATGCATCCAAGGCTGCGCGAATTTTGGAACAACAATATGAAAGTTCGCCCACAATAGTAAAAGTTGCTGTTCTCAACGCTTTACCTAAACTAAATAGATTTACAAATCCTCAGATATTTTTAAAAGCGCTTCAGGAAGGCGATATGGTGCTCACGGCTTTGGCAGCAAAAGCCTTAAGTCAGGATACTTTGCGAAATAAAATTTATGCCCAAGCCATTATTGACGCCTACCAAAATTTAACCCAACCTATCGATGTCGAATCGGCCCAAATAATATTTCAAGTCATGGCAAAAATAGGGGACAAAAGAGCGGTTCCTGTTTTGGAAGAAGCCCTAAGAACACCGGACAAGGTGCTTTCAAAAACCGCCGCTGAGGCGCTCCATCAAATTACCGGTGAAGATTATTCTGATCAAATAGCAAATTACACTAAACCCTACTCGAATTTCTCGTATAAAGATATTCTGAAACTCAAAAAAGCAAAAGCACTGATTAAAACAAATCGGGGAAACATAGAAATTAAACTTTTTACTGAGCAGGCCCCGCTGACAGTTTTAAATTTTGCTCAACTGACGAAAAATGGGTTTTATGATGGCTTAACTTTTCACCGAGTGGTACCTAACTTTGTAATTCAAGGTGGTGATCCTCGTGGGGATTCCTGGGGCTCACCGGGTTACTCCATAAGGTCGGAATTTAACCAGCACCCCTATTTAAGGGGAACCGTGGGCATGGCCAGTGCTGGCAAAGACACCGAAGGCTGCCAGTTTTTTATCACCCATTCGCCCCAACCTCATCTGGACGGCCGCTATACTGTTTTCGGTCAGGTAACTTCAGGAATGGATGTGGTGGACGCCATTCAGGAAGGAGATGTGATGGAGTTGGTGGCGATTAGAAAATAATTTTTTTATTTACAAATCATTAAGGATATAAGGTATAAGGGTATAGGCCATATTCCCTTATACCCCATACCCTTATTGAAATATATTAATCAACTCAACCTTTAAAAATGCTGAGAATTATCCCTACCCATAGGGGACAATACCTTGAGCATATTCGAGACCTATTTAAAGAATACGCCGCCTCATTGGATTTTGAGCTATCTTTTCAAGACTTCGAGAGCGAGCTTCAACATCTACCCGGAGAATATGCCCCTCCAGAAGGACGTCTACTTTTAGCGATCTATGATACACAAATTGCTGGTTGTGTAGCCTTAAGAAAGATTGCGGATGATATTTGTGAGATGAAAAGATTATATGTCCGGCCAGAATTTAGAGGCCAAGGCATTGGCAAAGCCTTGGCATTGGTAATAATAGAAGAGGCTTATAGTCTTGGATATACACGCATGCGATTGGATACCGTTCCTTCTATGAAAGAAGCGAATGCACTTTACCAATCGTTAGGATTCAAATTCATTGAGCCTTATCGGTACAATCCTGTCAAAGGCGCGACTTTCATGGAACTGAATTTAGAGTTCTGAAGATTCATATAAAACAGGTAAAAAAAGGATTGATTTATAGAATTTTATAATTAACATTTGTATATTTTTACTTAATCTTTCAGGGTGATTCTTAAAATTAAAAGGAGTATTTCGTGTTCTGGCTCAAATTTATCAGCAAATTCATCAAAGTCCTGCGTTCGGGTGAATCTCCGTCGCTTATTGCAGGTGGATTTGCTTTAGGGTTTGTGGTTGGTCTCACGCCCTTCTGGACCCTGCAAAATATGGCTTTCTTAGCCCTGGCTTTTTTGACCAAAATAAACCTGGCAGCGGTATTTTTTTCTATCTTCCTTTTCAGCTTTGTGGCCTACATTTTCGATCCTTTGTTTCATACCCTGGGATATGTTTTGCTTGTCAAGATTGAATCTCTAAAGGGACTTTGGACGACCATTTACAACTGGCCCATTGCCCCATTTACTCGTTTTTACAACACGGTAGTTATGGGGAGTTTGTTGACGGCTTTGATTTTGGCTGTACCAATGTTCGTTCTGGCACAAAAAGGCATTGTCGTTTATAGAAAATCCTGGGCAGTGAAAATTGAAAAATGGAAAATTGTAAAAGCTGTCAAAGGAAGTTCTCTATTTAAATGGTATGTTAAAATAAGAGATTTGGAGTGGTAGTCATGAGACCAAAAGGATTAACTGGACTTCTTGTTATTGTCATTTTAGTCGGAATCACAGCTTACCTCTTGAGCGATAAATTCATTGAAAGAGGTATTGAAAAAGCCGGGGAGTCGATCATTGGAGCAAAAGTAGAAATCGACAATCTAAACTTTAGTCTGCTTGGCCTTTCCATATCTCTTGATCGGCTGCAAGTGGCCAATCCCAACGATACCTGGAAAAATTTGTTTGAAACCGGTCGTATGTCATTCGATATGGAATTTACACCATTAATCAGAAAAAAAATCATTATTAACGATGTTTCGGTGGCTGACATCCGGATAGGCACTGAAAGAAAAACGGATGGCAGTATTTCGAAAAATAAAACGAAGAAGACGCCCGGCTGGGTTGACAAAGCCTCAAAAAGCCTTATGAAGCAAGTTTCTTCGGCCCCTGTTTTAAATCTGGATAACTTAAAGAAAAAGGTCAATGTGGATAGTTTAATAGCAACGATAGATATTGAATCAATTAAACGCATTGAACAAATAAAACAGGATGCAGATTCTTCTCACCAGAAATGGGAAATAATTATATCAGAATTTGAACCCCAAAAAGAATTAGAGAATATTGAGAAGCAGGTCAACGAAATAGCTTCTAAAGAAGTAAAAGGCCTTGACGACCTGGTTTCAACATTAGAAAAAACTAAAAGTGTTTACAAAACATTAGAAGAGCTAAAAAAAGATATTGAGATTAAAAAGAAGACCGCAACGAAAGATTTTACAAAACTCACGAGTGTATTAACTCATGTGGATAATTTGATTGGGGAAGATTTTAACGCAATCAAAAGCAAAGCTAAACTTGGGGAATTTACCTCTCAAAATGTTGGTAATATGCTTTTTGGTGAGGCCCTGGCTTTACCCACCCTTGGTTTACTTAAATATGTTAGCCTGGTCAGAGAATATATGCCTGTGGCCCAGCAGTTCGCTGCAGCAGGCAAAGTAGAAAAACCCCCTCGTTTTAAAGGCCAAAACATACGCTTTCCTTTAAAAAATCAACCTCCAGATTTCCTAATGGAACACATTTTAATCAGTGGCTCAACCAATCAAGAGGATACAAGCAAGGTATTATACGTTAGTGGTGAAGTTAACGGCATTACTTCGCAGCCCCCTATTTATGGTCAGCCGCTCACCTTTAAGCTAAATGCCCAATTACCACAATCTAAAGCTTATGAGATTATCGGCGTATTCGATCACACAAAAAACATCCCTGAAGAACGCTTTCAAATCAAAGCCTCTGGTATTCATATCGGGCGTGTTGCTTTACCAGAACGTCCTTATTTGCCTTCCAGAATCATCGCTAATCGCGGTGATATCTCCACTGATTTCAACTTCATGAGCGATCAGCTTGAATTCCGTTTGCATTTAACTGCCCGTCCGGTAAGCTTTAGCTTTCCACATCATTTGACTAAAGATGATGTAATCTCGAAAGTCACCCGTGGCGTTTTTGATTCAATAGACATTTTGCGTATTGGGGCAAATATCCGCGGTCAAATTAATGACCTGAAATTGAAAATCAGTTCCAATATTGACGATATTCTGGCGAAACGAATTAATGCAGTCGTTGGAGAATCGATTCGGTTAGCACAGGCTGAAATTCGCAGGAGGCTCAAAACTTTGGTAGAACCCAAAAGAATGGAAGCCCTCGCATTTACAAATAATCGTCAAAAACAGATTTCTTCTGAATTTGACAAAATTGAGAAAGTCATAAATGATAAGATGGCTATCCTTGACAAGAAGAAAAAAGAAATTGAAGTAAAAGTTGAAAAAGAAAAGAAAAAGGGGATTAAAAAGATAATCAAAAAATTGAAAGGCATTTTTAAAAAATCAAGGTAAAGCTTTCAAGACTGATCTTTGTCCTTCGTTTGTTTAGTTATTTACTAAGTTTGGCCCATTTAAGAAAAAATTTTATGAGTTGATTACGACAAGAATTATTTGTATATTTTTTAAGCGTGAATTTTGTTAAAGTCAATCCGAAATGAAATTAAAGTAAAAATTGAATAGAAAAAAATCGATTGAAAATTCAATTATGAGTAGGCGGCAAAAAGCTGACCTTCTCTTAATTTTTATCAAAATATTGGTTTTCATAACTGTATGTAACTCTTTAATAACCGCGATCTTTTCATAAGTTAAGAAGGTCAGCTTTTGGATCAATCACCTTTTTGTAGTTTACTCAATTATAATGTTAAATTTAATTAAGAATTAATCACTTGTATTAGGGAATAAAACTGGATATATTTAGTTATACTACATTAAAGTAATTCATTTAATATAAGGAACAAACAAATGAAACGACTTTTTATTTTGGCGGTTATATTGTCCTTGGTAAATTTTCCAAAACTGAGTCAAGCCCAGTGGTCCGTAGGGCCCCATATTATTGTTTCAATTCCACAACAAGACTTTGCAAATATATCTGACACAGGCGGGGGTTTCGGTATTAAAGGTATGTACCGCTTTGCCTCCTTGCATGGTCTTTCCCTGCGGGGAGATTTTGGATTTATATCCTATGGGACAGATTTTAGGAGCGTCAATATTGGTGGAACCATAGTACCAGCCCGTACCGAAAATATGTCATTCCGACTCACTTTCGGGCCGCAATTTTCTTTTGGCACAGGTCGATTAAAAATTCAGTTTTTTGGCATGGGTGGATTTTATTTTTATAGTACAAATGTTACAGTTTCAGATGGTTTCATTGTTTTTACCGATTCTCAAGATAACCTTGCAAGATTAGGGTGGAATGTTGGCGGTGGTTTTCTATACGATATCGGTTTGGGGCCTTGGTTGGATATTGCTGTGGAATATAATACCATTAATAATATACCCGGCCCAGCGGATGAGAATAATCCAGATAATAGAATCGATATCGACGCAAAAGAGATCACATTGAAAATCGGGGTCGTGTTTTTTCTCGGTCGCTGAGAAAATAGCGAGATACCAAGGGTAAAGCTTAATCAAAAAAATCAACTTATTAGAATAGATGTCTAAATTAATTCCGCTTCTTATTTATCATTTTATCCGTGTGCAATTATAGTTTTTTATCATGATGAAGGTGCAAAAAAGGATAATTCCACTTTTCGCAATCGTAAATTCGATATTTAGCTGCTTGCACCTACGTTATAAAGTACTTTACTTTAAAATGGCGATTATTTCTCGCTGTATGGGTCCATAAACTTTGGGACCTTCCTCTGAATAATAAACATCAATTTCACTTCTTACCCCAAATTCATTGAGGTAAATACCTGGTTCAATTGTAAATCCAAGGCCTGGTATAATTTCTCGTTGATCCTGGGTCTCCAAGCCATCGATATTTACACCACTCCCGTGAAGATTCGTATCCAAGCTGTGCCCAGTTCGGTGGTCAAAATAGTCTCCATAGCCTGCCTGAGTTATAATATCCCGCACTCGAGCATCCACTTGCCACCCTTGAACGGCTTCTCCTTTGGCTGCGGAATCTTTTAATAATTCCAATCCTGCATCTCTCGCCTGGGCTACGAGATTAAATATTTTGACAAATTTTTCAGGAATTACTTCTCCTACAAAACCTACCCAGGTAATATCTCCATACACAGCATTAGATATTTTTTCTTTGCCAAATAAATCTATTAGTACAAAATCGTTTATTTTAATAGGACTACATCGATCTGATGAGGGGGCGTAATGGGGATTGCTGGCATTCGCATTCACAGCGACTATGGGCGGTTCTTCGGTTAACATATTCAATAATTCTAATTTATTTAAAATAAATTTTTGAACTTCATATTCATTAATAGAACTGCCATTTCTTATTTTTTCGCCGATTAAAGCAAAAGCCTCGTTTTTTATATTTTCCAGATTTCTAACAGCCTTTATATGCGACTGCAACTGTGACGGTGTCCAGCGGCATTGGAAATATTGCACCAAACTGGCTGAACTAACTATTTCAACCCCGAAGATTCGTACTAGGTCAAGTGTACCTCCATCGACACAAGATACATACGGAATGGCACCATTAGGAGAATATTCCATGGCGACTCTCTTACTTCCTTTAAGCATATTACCAAGTTTCTCCTTAAGTTCCTGCCAGCTAACATAAAATTGCGTTTGCTTTGGCGGCTGGGGAAAATTGTCCCGTTCTATCTTGTGGATTAATAACGTAGGTTCTCCGCTTTTGGGAATACAGTAAAACCAACGCCTGGTAAGAATACGTTCTTTTTGCAAATCAAAAAAATTCATAGCAATATGATTTTGACCACGAAAATCAAAAATCAGCCACACATCAATTTTGTTTTCCTTCAAATATTTTTGAATCTCAATAAGCTCAATTTGTGACATGGATCCTCCATTAGTTAAAATTAAACAGATATTTTAAAATCATTTAATTCCTGTCAATCCTGTCTAAATTGGGTAATCAATTTCAATGAACATATAATTTATCGCTCATAAACTCTTCTTGCACTAACGAAGCGTTTACGATAATATTTTTCACTTAGATTTGAAATGGTCACCCCTTTGGTAGTGCTGGCATGAGCAAAATAATTTTTACCTAAGTAAATTCCAACATGAGAAACCCCAGAATATTCGATATTTTTAAAAAATATCAAATCACCAAACCTCAGTTCATTTTTAGCCACTGATTCACCGAGCCGAGACATCTTTACCGTGCTGTGCGGCAGTTCTAAGCCCAGAGCTTTTCGATATACCGTGCTCACAAATCCTGAGCAATCCATCCCTGCTCGGCTAGTACCGCCCCACCGATAAGGTACACCTAAATAAGATTTTATTTCTTGGGTTAACTGTACTTTATTCAGAGGCAAGTACTCTTTACTTGTATAAAACATCTCTTCTGGATCACGATCTTTGCTAACAGAAGAATGCGGTTCGTTAAATTGAGGATTTGGTTTCATCCCACCACAATGGATGGTTCCTAAAACTAGACCAGGGATAAAAATCAAATAAATAATTCTATGTTTCATTTTCATTTATAAAAGGTAAAGTCAAAGAACCGTTTGGAATAACATAGCATTTGAAATCTTCCGAAAGTAGCGAACAGGCCAGGCTCCACCCTTCTTCTAAAGTTGAAGCAGGAAGCATTCCTAAGTTTTCCACTAAATCTTTTTTCAATTTGGAAATCATGATAATTTTGGCAGCTTGGGTTTTCATTTTTAATGAAAGAGCTGTAGTACCGTTTAGTTTATATTTTTGTCTAAGCGCTTTTCGTAACGCCCCATCATCAGAATAATTAAACCACTCTAAAAATGTTTGAGAGCCAATTCCATCCCGACACTCAGCTAAAATTAAAATAACCCCTCCCCGTTTCACAGCATTGAAAGCATTTTGAATCGATTTGTGAGCCTGAATAAAATTGACATCTTTGGAATAACCGCCGCAACTAACCACAACCAAATCCGCTTTTTTCGGAATTGGTATTTTATAAAATGAATCAACAGTTTCGCAAGCTTTTTGATGGGCCTCAAATAAATCTCCACTAAACACCTGTATAATTTCGCTATTCTCGTTTAATATAGTCTCCAAAAGAAAATCCGCTCGAATAAATTTCATCGAATCGATTATATCTTCCATGACAGGATTACCTACTAAAACACTAGCGCGACACTTAGGGTGTATATTCCCTGTTTCGGCGTCAATTGTCATGGCATGGTTTCTGGTTATGGTCTCATATCCCGCGCACCCAGGATTTATCATTTTAGGCCCGCCGCCGTATCCAGCAAAATAGTGATGTACAGCCGTTCCAGTGACGATAAGACGCTCGGCATTTACAACATGTCGGTTGATATAAACTGCTGTTCCAAATTTCGTTACACCTAAATAGGCCAGTTCGTCAGAGTTGTGGCAATCATGTTCGATAATTTTGATTCGCTTGAAAATTTCAAACCCGACGATTTGTTCAATCTCTTGAGACATGTGAGTACTATGTGAACCGGTGGCCAAAATAATTTTAATATCTTGATCCTCGATTCCAACAGAATTAAGCCGATCAACCAATATCGGAAGAAAAATAGATGCCCCGCACTGACGAGTTTTGTCAGGTACAATGATGACGGTTTTCTCCCTGTGGTGAAAAATTTCTTCAAACTTTAGAGTAGAAATTGGAAATTTCAAGGACTTAGAAATTAGAAATTTGGGAGTTTGTTGGACAGTAACTTTATTTGGTTTTAATATCCCTAAAAGGTGCTTGGACTTAAGTTTTAATTTCAAAATTTCTTTTCCATAAGCTAAGGGAACTTCAACCAAAATCATTTTCTATTGAATACTCCTAAGAAAAGCTACCCCGAAAGCATTCGTTTTCGCGTCATCTTAAGCGAAAGTCCCCCTTAGCAAAGGGGGATTTAGGGGGTTGTATTTGTATATATTTCTGAGATTGTTGCTTAATTAAGAAACAGGAGCTAAGCATTTAACCAGAATGAATGAATATAATAAAATAGGCTTTAACAACCTCCAGGTCCCCCTTTTTTAAGGGGGATATAACAGAAAAGCTTAAGTTGACGCCTATGTGAAAGCATTCGGGGTTAGCTTTTGATTGGTATAAAAAGACACTCACCCCGAAATCCTTCGGGGTAAGCGTCTTGACACACTTCTAATGAGCAGCCTGTTTTTTCTTTATTAAAAAATATTCATTTTAATCTAAAAAGTCAATTTTTTTTTCTCATATTTAAAAATCAAATTCTAACTTAAGATTTTAATCAATGTCATTCGTTTAGTTATGATAGTTTGGGGTTGCAAAATATATGACAAATATTTTATTAGTCGTCTTCTAAAAACAACTTGAAAGTTTGTGTAATTTTTAATATTTTTTTATAATTACAAATTTTTATCTTAAATGATGGCAGATTATTATATTTTTGCAGCAATTACCTCAGGATTAATTTATTTATCTATTCTGACATTTTTAATTTCAGGTTATTTCCACTTAAATGGGGAAGAAATAAACCATCAACCAACCGTTTCCGTGGTCGTGGCTGCCAGGAACGAGGAAAAGAATTTGAATAATTGTCTCAAGGCCCTTTTCTGTCAAAATTATCCAAAAGAGTTGACCCAGATCGTCGTGGTAGATGACCGCTCTTCTGATAGGACACCAGAAATTCTAAATCAGCACAAATCCCAAAATACCAATCTTGAAATCGTGAAAATATTAAAAACTCCAGAAAATATCAGCTCCAAAAAATATGCTTTGAGTCAAGGGATCTTACAAGCTTCCGGAGAATTGATTTTTACGACAGATGCCGACTGTTCGCCGCCGCCAGAATGGATTTCAGCGACTGTTCCTCTTTTCAATGAAGAGGTGGGTTTGGTAATTGGACTGGCGCCCTATAAAGACGAAGGCCCTCTTTTGAGTAAACTTCTCAGCCTCAACAGCTTGACCGCATCCTTTGTGTCTGCTGGTTCTGCAGGTTGGAATGTAGGTGTTACCTGCACTGGAAGAAATTTGGCTTACCGCAAATCACTTTTTAATGAAGTCAATGGATTTGACAAGATCAATCACAGCCTTTCGGGAGATGATGACCTCTTTCTTCAAATGGCAAAGAAACGTACCCACTGGGATATCAATTTTTGCCTAAATCCAAAAACAGTGGTGCCAAGTCCTGCTGCTGAAAATTTGTTTACGCTAATTGCTCAAACGCGGCGTCATGTATCTGCCGGTAAATATTATAAAAAACCACTGCAAGCCGCTTATTTACTTTTCAACTTTGCCAATATTTATTTATTTAGCTTTTTGATTTTGGCGATATTTAAACAAACATATCTAATACTGGCTATTCTGCTTTTTTGTTTTAAGTTGATTTTAGATTTAATTTCTCTTTTTTTTATTTCAAAAAAAGTTAAAAAACAGAATCTACTTTTCCTGTTTCCACTTTGGGAAATCTTTTATCTGCTAAATCAGATTTTCATTGCTCCTCTTGGATTTGTTGGTAAAATAAAATGGAAATAATTTCTAGCGAAGCTGAGATAACCAATCAGAACGAATTTCGAATTCTTCCACCAGAAAGTCATCCCAACTACCATCTCTGGGCAAATTATTCTAAATTTGCTCGTAACCGCGGCGAGTTGGTGGCAGATATTCTACAATCATTTTCGCCCATTGCAAACATGCAGATATTAGACCTCGGTTGTGGTGACGGTGGTACGACTTTAGCACTTGTGGAGAGAGGTGGTAAAGTCACCGCTATTGACTTCAACCCGAAAAAGGTTCAAATGCTCAAGCAAAAAGCGTTAACCATAAATTCAAATCTTGTTGTATTACAAGGAGATGCCCAACAATTATATTTAAAAAATAATAGTTTTGACTGGGTGGTTCTACAAGACATTTTAGAACATTTACCTAATCCAGAGCTGGCAGTAAAAGAAGTCACCAGAGTTTTAAAACAAGATGGGTCAGTTTATTTATCTACCCCCAACCGCTGGTCTCCTTTAAATTTTATTTCTGACCCACACTGGAATCTCCCTCTTGTATCTGTGTTACCCAGAAAAACTGTGGTCTTTTTTGTTACCAGACTATTTTACAGAGAAAATCATGTTAGAAGAGATTTTGCAGCCTTGCTCTCACTTTTTAAAATTAACCGATTATTTGAAAGAGAAAATATTAAACTCCAGTTTGTAAACCAAAAAATCGCAGCCCAACTATTTATACACCCAAGGGCCGTAGTAAATAGTAACTTACACTTGAACGTAGTAAAATGGTTACAGACATTAAAATTGGAAAAGTTAGTAACAGGTATGGTAAACGATAAATTTGGATTCTTTAATTATTTCATTAATCCAACCTGGTATTTGATTGGTAAAAAAATAAACAATATCAGTAAGCTATAATATGAAAGAAATTCCGTTTAAACTTTTAATAAAAACTATAACTTTAAAAAGGCTGCTGAACGCGACTTTGGCTATTTTTTCTTTTTTACTTTCTGCTATTTTTAAAAAGCACTTTATCTGGGGACATCCGTTTATTCTCACCGTTGAGCCTACTAACGTCTGTAATCTGAAATGCCCACTTTGCGTAACTGGCCACGGCAAAATAATCCGCAAAGCCGGTCTCATGAATTTTGAAACCTTTAAAAAAATAATAGACGAAGCGGGGGCTCGTATTTTTTACCTGCTCCTATATCATCAGGGTGAACCATTTATTAACAAAGAATTTCTCAAATTTGTAGAATATGCCAAAAGCAAAGGCATCTTTGTTACTACCAGCACCAATGGTCATTATTTAGATCCTGAAATGGCTCAACGAACCATTGCCTCCGGCATTGATTCTATCATCTTGTCAATAGACGGAGCTGATCAACAAAGCTATGAAACTTATCGAGTCGGGGGGAAGCTCTCTCAAGTAATAGAGAGTGTTAAAACCCTGATACATGAAAAATATAGGCAGAGAAGTAAAACGCCTCTTATTTTCATCCAATTTATAGTGATGCAACACAATGAACAACAAATTGAGGATATGGAGAAGCTGGTTAAAATGTTGGGTGCAGATAAATTTCTTAAAAAAACGGTGCATGTCGAAACTTCACAAGAGGCTGAGCAATGGCTACCAAAAACAGATAAATTTAGAAGATATCGGTTTCATGGAAATACCCTTGAACCAAAACGTATAGGTAAAGGTCCCTGTCCCCGGCTATGGACTAGCACCCTGGTTAATTGGGATGGCTCGGTAGTTCCCTGCTGCTTTGACAAAAATGGGCACCATTCGTTTGGCTCCATTAAACAAGAGAATGATTTCGATAAAATTTGGTATTCCGATAAATATGAGAATTTTAGAACCCAAATACTCAAAAATCGCGGCTCCCTCACTATCTGCTCAAACTGCTCACAAGGATTACGGCTCTATCTTTAAATCTCGGGCTTTATTTTGGGGTAAAGTGGGGTTTGCGCTTTTGGCTCTATACTTTTTGATTAAAAGTATTCAAGCGGCGACTTTGTTAGAAGTTTTGAAGACAGCTAAATGGAATTACTTAGCTTTGGCGATCTTTTTAGTCATCCCTAATATCGGGATTCAGGTGTTCAAGTGGCATTACCTCTTGAAATTGGCGAATCCTGCTACTTCTTTTTCCAATTCATTTAAATCCCTTCTTGTGGGCTATCCTTTAGGTATTTTTACGCCGGGACGATTGGGTGAAATTGGTCGTGCATTTTTTGTACAAGAAATTCATCAAATCAAAACTTTAAAATTAGTAATCATTGACAAAATCACAAATCTATTTATAACATTTTTATTTGGATTGGTAGGAATTTTATTTCTAACTCAAAATCACTATAGACTTATTTTGCAAACTGCTTTATTGATTTACACGGGTACGTTGTTGTGCCCTATTTTATTTCCGTCAATTAATAAATTGATATTTAGGCGGTTTACCGAGATTAATATATTTGGCAGAAAAGAATATATTATCCTCTTATGCTTTTCTACATTATTTTATTCAATCTTTTTAGGACAATTTCTTAATCTTATTTTGAGTTTTCAAGTCGTTAATCCAATCACTGCATCTGGTGCTGCAGCTTCCGTGTTTCTGGTGAAAACCATTTTACCCATATCCATTGGAGACTTGGGCATTCGGGAAGGCGCCTCGGTCTTCATTTTTGATAAGATCGGTCTAGCTGCTGCACAAGCCTTTAACGCTTCAATCCTGCTTTTTTTAATTAATATAGGAATACCAACTTTAATTGGGCTTTGGATACTTCTTAAAAAATAGTACAACAAAGGTGGCAAGACAAATTATACTTTTTAACAACCATACATCTTAAATTTTGAGTCAAGTTTTTCATTTGATCATAAAAGCGCCAATATGTGGATTATTGGAATATTGGAATAGTGGAGGTAGCAATTCATGCATTCGTAATATCCCATTCTTTCATCCTTCCATTATTCCATTCTTTCGATTTGCAATCAAGGTTCAAAAACATTTAGCTTAATAAATAATCTCTTGTTCTGTAATAATTCAAGCATTATGATTCCAAAACTTTTAAATTACTTTCTTCCGAATATCTTATGGCAATTGTCGAATCAATATATATACTTAACATTTGATGACGGTCCAGACAAAGAGATTACGCCAAAGCTTTTAGACTTGCTAATAAGATATGATGTCAAAGCCACCTTTTTTCTTTTGGGTCAAAAAGCCGAACTTTATCCGGATATCGTTTCACACATTCAAAAATACGGACATACCATTGGCAATCATTCATTTAGTCATTTCAAAATGTTGGGCAAATCAAAACAACGACTTATTCAGGAAATTAACCAAACCGACGAATCCCTAATTAAAATCACAGGAAAAAAGCCAAGACTCTTTCGGCCACCTTATGGCATCTTTGGAATGAATTTGCTGAATGTCCTAGAAAAGACCAAGCACAAATTGGTACTCTGGAATGCTTCGGTTCGTGATTTTAAAAAGCAAGCAACATCTAAGAAAATAAAAAATCAATTGATTAAAATTGTTAAGCCTGGGCAAATTATTTTGCTTCATGATGGCCACCCCAACAGTAATAACACCTTAACAGCTTTGGAAAATGCTTTTGAGGAGTTCAAGGAACATGGGATTAATTTTTCAGCGATCCCGGATAATTAATATGATTTACTATTTAATTCCACTCGTTTTGTTAACAGCTCATTACGTTACCACTCTTTTTTCACTAAGGAAGGGGCTTTTAAAACTGAAACCCGGTTCAAACAAACAAAAGCCTAAAGTTTCAATCATTATTGCAGCCAGAAATGAGGAAAGACATATCCACAAATGTTTGACCGCTATTTTGAATCAAACTTATCCAAAAAATAAATTTGAAATTATTGTTATAGATGACCGCTCTGAGGACAGAACCGCTGAAATTGTAAAAAATTTTGCAGACAATCACAGACAAATTTCACTACTTCAAATCAAGGATAGTTCAGGCCATTTAGCGCCTAAAAAAAGAGCCATTGATTCAGGCATCCGACACGCCGCAGGAGAAATCATTGTCACCACCGATGCCGACTGCCAGCCTGGCCCTAACTGGCTTTCGGAAGTGGTTAGATATTTCGATTCAGACGTTGGCATAGTTGCTGGATTTAATCCCTACAAAATTGAAAACTCAACCTCCCTTTTTTTCCACCAAATGCTTTCATTAGATTATTTTGCGATGTCTTGTGTGGCTGCAGCCAGCGCTGGCCTCAAATATCCTATTAGCTGTACCGGTGGCAATTTCGCCTATAGAAAAAAAGTCTATGAACAGATCGGAGGATTTAAAAAAATCGGTCATTGGATATCCGGGGATGATGACTTTTTTCTTGAACAGGTGCGGGAAAATACGACCTGGAAAATTTGTTATGCGGCCCATCCAAATACTTTCGTTTCCACAGAACCACCGGAAAATCTAAAAACCTTTATCCATCAGAGAATTCGATACGCCTCCAAATGCCGCCATTACAATACTCCGGTGACTGTGGGACTGGTTGGTGTTTACTTGCTCAACTTTTTTATCCTTTTAGGGCTTTTTCTACTTCCCTTTATCCCCCAATTGTTGCCAGTTTGTGTTGCTGGTTTCATCACCAAAAACCTGGCGGAATTTACTTTCCTTAGGAGGGGACAAAAAATATTTCAAATACAATTTAAACCATATGTCTTTTTTCTGACCGCTGTTTTGCACCCGATTTATATTGTGCTAGTAGGATTTCTTGGTCAGTTTGCCAATTTCCAATGGAAAGGGGAAAGATATTCCGCAAAATTTATGGATTGTAAAGATTTTCGAGATTGAAATTTGTTATGCAATTTTAAAGGTCGGTCAAGTGGACGAATTTGAATACCAGGGTGGGGGCTTGAGATTGCTGATGCGGTCTTGACAATTTTTTCACTGGCAACATGACCACCAACCTAAATCTTCACAATGTACATTCCTGCCGCCAGTATTCCCAGATTCAGAATAACTTGATAATTACCAGAACCTAAGGTTTGACGAACACGACAGATTTTCTGTCCTAAGACGTTGTAGAGCGTAATCGTGACTTGCTGGTTTTCTGGCAAAGCAAAATCAACACTAATCAGGTCTTTGGTTGGCTGAGGATACGGCACGCTAATGCCGAAACTTTGTGGCAAAAGAATATTTTCGGCTTTAACATCTGTGGGAATGTTTTGGAAAATGATGCGGCCGGAAGTGTCAGTGTAACCTTCGAAGGTCTCAGCATTGTTAATCCCTTGTAAACGGACCAATACGCTGTCCAAAGGAGAGCCTGTTTGTTGGTTAGTAACTTCAATTGTAACGTTTGAGCTATCAGCCGCAATTGACCAGGCAATCAATTTCTCTAAAATCAGGTATGAGAACACAAACAAAGCCAGTACAAAAACTACGGGTAATTTTGGTTTAAACTCATTTTTCATGATGATGGGCGCAGAACCCGACTTTCTTCAAGAAAGTCGGATTCTAAGGCTTAGCTACTCCACAGCAAGTGATTATAGCTCGGTCTTTGGGCCTACGAGTTCTGGGCGTACGACGCTTCGAGCTGTTCAACCATAAAATCCTTGCGAAGTTTTGAAACCTTCGCAAGGGCAAATCGGAGCCTCGAAAAGGATCATTTCAGCGGCAGGTTGTAGCGCCGCACGCGGTCAAACTAATACAGCGTATTTGCCACAGCGCCGGCCGTCGGCACCAGGCCGATTTCGCTGACGCCCTTGGCGCCGAAAGGCTGTGCCTATTTCAATTTATTCCATTCTTCCAAAGAAATTCGACGACCGAGAATTGTTTCAATTTCTCTGATCATCATTTTTAATTGTGGAATAGAAAACTCATTATTAGATGGAATTGCCAATCTGTGTTGTTCGTAAATCATGAACTGGTGACGTGTACCGGAGTATGGTCCTTTAAATCCGACACCCTTCAGGCGTTTTATAAAGTCTTTTCGTTTACAAGGAGTCCACCGGCTCAAGATTGGGCTCCTTGTTTAGATCGATTCCAGCGATTATCGGTAATTTGTGACCAAGTTTGAGACCCACCAAAATCCAATCTTCCAATGTAGAACGCAGTTCATTCTCACATAGACGCAACGTTTTCCCAAATGCAACCACCCCAACGCAAGGAGGTATACGGCCTGAGAACGTACCGTCCTCGAGTTTATCGTACTTTGCGGCTTCCATAGCTTTTTCAACATAGTCACTTAATATAAATTGAACGGCCATTCATGACTCCTTTATCTTTCAAAAATTACGAACATTATTTTTTAGGATTAATTCGATTTATATTATAAAATAATTATTAGGCGTATGAAACGCAAGAGGTTTTTCTGAACAATGCTTAGACGGAGTAGACAATGATTGTGATGAGCAAACTGATTCTGCTGATAGTGATTGTACATGTGATACAACCCAATTTATATGTCCAACAGCACAATGCAACTATGGCACATGGTTCACAGGCAATTACGAAACAGGAACACCAAACTGCTGCGGAGACGATTCAGGTGAGAATTTAATAACATGTGAGATTCAAGGTTCAGGTGCTAGTTGCAGTGGAGGAAATGCCTGTTGTAATGCTATCACTGATTGTGTTTACAATGGTCAATGTTACTCAAGAGGTGGAGAAGTGGACACAGGTGATTCATCATCTGATAGAGAGATATGTACAGGCACTTCTGACAAGGATATGCCAAGTAGATGGTTTGACCATGATAATAACAGAGCAGTAGGTGGTTGTCCCTCTCCCTATACATGGATTACTGATCCTTCTAATTGCATTAACGCAGGTCCTGGTGGAATCTGCGATGATGATGATGGAGGAGCTTTCTGCTGTGGAGATGACGCTAATGAGTTTTATTCAAATGGATTGTGTGTATCCAGCGGAGCAAACTGTGATACAGACCCGGCTTTGTGTGACAGCTGGCAATGTCAACCAGCCTGGGCTACATCAAAGCATAATGTATGGTTCTCAGGCCCTTATGAATCTGGTACTCCTAACTGTTGTGGTAATAATGATCGAGGTGCGACAAGAGAATATTATTTCTACCGAGAGACATCTTCTGG
>JBHIAC010000002.1:0-89919 GCA_046758365.1 bacterium | reverse complement strand
GTTTAGACGAAACATACAGCTATTTTTATTTCTAATAAGAGAAACAAATGTCTTAATATAGACATTGTCTATTAGATGTATATTATTAGAATCTTTTTGACTCGCATCCTATATATTAGACGTTTTTGTATTCATTCGACTACAAATCTACAAAAATATGTTAAATATTTAAGTTTTTGTCAAGAGAAAATTTTAAAACAAAATGTTTTAACTCCATTGTACATAAAAAGTCGCTTAAATTATCTTAGCACCTTTATTAGTTCCTAAAAAATACTTGACAATCGCAACGGAGGTAGTTAATTTAACATTTAAGTTGAAGACCTAGTATTGAAATGAAAAACACTAAAATTCTAGTCACTGGCGCCACGGGTTTCATTGGTACAAATCTGGTTAGAAAACTGGTAGCTCAGGGGGAATCCGTACGGATACTGCGTCGGGCGTGGAGTAATATGCTGGGATTAGCGGGTCTGCCCATAGAAGAACATATAGGTAACCTTCGGGATTATGATTCCTTGCGCAAGGCGGTTCAAGGATGTAACAGGGTGTATCATTTGGCGGCCTTGTTAAAAATAGCGCCTTTTGAAAGAGAACGGTTCCAGAAGACCAATGTTTTAGGCAGTGAAAACATGGCTCGGGCCGCCTTGCAAGAAGGTGTGGAAAAAATGGTTTACACTTCTACCATTGGGTCAGTCGGCTATGGTACAAAAGAAAATCCTGCTACCGAGGAGACTGAATTTAATTTGGGACATTTCAAACTGCCATATATTGACACCAAAAGAGAAGGCGAGGATATTATTTTGGAGTATTGTAAAAAAGGTCTGCCCGTGGTAGTGGTTAATCCAGGATATGTCTTTGGCCCCTGGGATAAACGCCCAGGGTTAAATAAGTTTTTTGAAATAGCAGAACGAGGAAGATTGTGGTTTTATGTCGGAGGAGGTTTGAGCATTGTGGATGTAGATGATGTAGTACAAGGACACCTCTTAGCCATGGAAAAAGGGCGAATTGGTGAAAGATATATTCTTTCCAATCAAAATATGACCTACAAAGAATTTCTGTCATTGGTTAATGAATTTCTTGGGAAAAAACCGCCGAAATTTAAGATACCTTATCTCCTCCTACTAATATTAGGATATTTTGGCGATGGCCTCGGTAAGCTATTTCGGTTTAATCCGCAAATTTCTTCACGTATTGCTCGTTTTACAAAAATAAACCATTATGTTAGTTCGGGAAAAGCAAGGAGGGAATTGGGATTTACCAATACGCCCTTGGCGGAATCATTCAAAAAAACATTTGATTGGCTGAAAAAGTACCACATCCTCGATGGTAAAAAATAAAAAAATATTGATATTCGGCGTTTCAGGTCGAGTAGGATTTGACCTTGCGAAGTCTTTAGTTAATAATAACAAAGTCCTGGGAGTTGCTCGTTTTACCAACCTAGAGACCCGCCAACAACTTGAAGCTTTGGGCATAAATACTTTTCAAATGGATGTAGCTAAGCAAGACTTAAATAAGATTTCTTCAGATTTCGATTATATTTTTAACGAGATTGCATTTATGCACGGTGCCGAAGAAGATCCAAAGCGTGCCTACCGAACCAACGCGTATTTGTTGATTCGCATTATGGAGCAATTTAAAAACGCAAAAGGGATCATTCATGCCTCTACAGGAAATGTCTATGGATTGCCAAGCGAGCCCGTTACAGAAGAATCCCCAGAGGCGCCATTGGGTATTTACGGACTCTCGCGATTCATAGGTGAACACATGGTAAGGTATTTTTCGGTCAAGAATAAAACCCCGGCTGTTATCCTGCGCTATTTTTTTGGTAATGACGAGCGTTATGGGGTGCTGTATAAATTGGCTAATTTAATTTTAGATGAAAAGGAAATCCCAACCTTTTTCGGCTCGCGGATTAATTGTATTGCGCACTCAGACTTGGTAGAATTTACGGCACGCGCAACCGAGCACTGTAGCATCCCGCCACTTATTATGAACATCACTTCACCGCAACCTTTCGAAGTGAAAGATTTGGTCATTAGCCTGGCCAAAGTCCTTAGTGTAGAAAATGTAAAATATCAAGAAAACCTAGAAAGAGATCGTATGTCTTTAGCAGCCTATACGCCAATTCAAACAAAACTACTCGGTCAGCCAAAGATTGGTCTCAATGAAATGATCCAGAAAATTGCCAAGGCCGTTTTAAAGGAAAGAAATTAATGGTTAAAAATCATATGGATGCCATATTATGGAGGTAAAATTTCCAGATCCTGAGAGAATGAATTTAATAGGATATTTCCTTCGGGACATTTTGCAGACAAATTTATCCTCAGAAGAAAGCCAAAAAGCCGCTCGCAAGTTAAAAGGTACCTTTTTGATTAGTGCCAGCAGTATGGATGTGACCTTGTCATTTAACGGAGAGTCCATTGTGATTTATCGAGGTTCCTTTGGCAAAATAAATTCACGCGTAAAAGGGGATCTAAACGCACTCCTTGATATAGTATTAGGCACGAACTATTTAATATTTCTATTCAGGGGCAAAATAAAGGTTGGAGGGAATTTATTTAAGCTTTTAAAAGTGATGAAGTTTTTGCGGATCGATTCATAAATTTAAGAATATTTTAAAGGTGTGATTTCATCTAATTCAACTTAAAATGCAAGAAATTTATTCGTTGGGTTCATCTATCCGTTGGGTTCATCTATCCGTTGGGGTAATTTGTAAAAATTCAAAAATCAGATCATGCTCAGAAAAAATTACATATCAAAACTAAAGGACAAACTCGGTTTAGAAAGAGTCTTTGACCAATCAGAAACTCTAGAAAAATATGCTGACGATTGGACCGAAATTCCAGGGCATCCCCCCGATGTTGTGGTGAAAGTAAAATCCATAGAGGAAGTTCAGCATGTTTTAAAGATTGCCAATGACAACCAAGTAGCCGTGGTGCCGCGGGTGGCGAATAGTAATATCGGCGGCCTAGCCATACCCGAACAAGGGGGAATCGTGGTTGATTTAACCGAGATGAATCAAATTTTAGAGACCAACGAAACAGATATGTACACCATTATAGAACCTGGCGTAACCTGGGATGATATGAAAAAGCATCTAGCCGAAAATCACCCTTCATTGAGATTTGGTTACTCTTTGTCGCCACCACACACTTCGGTGTTGGCTAATTGCTTGCTGGATGGCCTGACCAATTTATCTTTAAAGTATGGAACTACGGGTCAATGGATAAATGGCCTTGAGGTAGTTTTGCCTAATGGTGATATTGTCCGAACGGGTATTGGAGTGTCCAGCAAATTTTGGTGCACCAAAGCTCCAATACCAGATCTCACTGGCTTATTTATTAATTTCCAGGGCACAACCGGAATCATCACGAAGCTGTCGGTGCAACTTTGGCCTAACCACCCTTATCGCAAACGATTTTTTGTTTTGGCTTACGACACCGAGCAAATGTATGATTTTATCAAAGAACTCGTTCGCGCCGAAGTCTGTGATGATATTGGCGGACTGTCATGGCCGGTTGGGAAAATGCTATTTGGTGAAAAAAATCCTCTTTACAAAGATCCGTCTGAACCAGAACAATATCTGTATATTGATGTTTCGGCTGAGTATGAGGAATTATTCCAGGTCAAACTAATCCTAATAGAACGATTAATCCAAGAACAGCAGAAGAAGGGCGTACGATTAGAATCGCCTTTAGATATAAAGAAATTAGTAAAAGTCGTCCCCCGATTTGAAAAATTTGCTGACTTCCCAACGGAGCTTGATTTTCTTTTGGATTTAGGCGGTCTCACCTGGATTGGTACCTATGGTCCGACTTCCCAATGGAAAGAAGGGGTCAAACAGGGCATGAAACTGATGCAAGAGTATGGATTCCCACCTGTTGTAGTAACTCGTCCCATGCAAGGAGGTCATTTCGGTGTACTAAGATTTATTGCCATCTTTGACAAATCAAATACTGAACGAGTAGAACGCGTACGAAAACTTAACGAAGCATTGAGCGACCTGGTTATTGACTTAGGCTTCTTCCCTTACAAAACCCCTCCATGGGTCATTCACAGACATCGAGATAAAATTGATGCAAATTTTATGAAGCTTATGGGAAGAGTTAGAAAGCTGTTAGATCCGAATGGGATGATGAATCCGGGAAAATGGCCAATTTAACCACAGTTAAATGGATCAACCTTTAATCTTTAAGCAATATAAAGACCTCAGTAAAAATATTCCTTGGATGCCCTTGGGTAAATTCCCTACTCCAGTGGAACGATTAGAAAATTTGGGAAAGAAGTTAGGGCTTAATAATCTTTGGATTAAGCGGGATGATTTAAGTGGCGAAATTTACGGTGGCAATAAAGTCCGCACGTTGGAATTTAGTTTGGCGGAGGCAACAAATAAACAGGCTGATTTAATTTTTACTTACAGCGCTTTAGGTTCTAACTGGCCATTAGCTTGTGTGATTTATGCAAAATTAAATGGATGGCCAACAGACATAATTTTTTTCCCCAAGCCTCTGGATTCAAATAAAGTAAAGAACTTAGAACTAACCCATCAGTTAGCTCGACGGGTTATTTGCACGAAATCACTTTTAACTTTTCCATTTGTATTCTATATTCAAATGCACAAAGCCAATAGAGATGCCCGAGTTTATTTGACTCCGCCAGGGGGTACTTCACCCTTAACGACTTTGGGCTATGTGAATGCTGTTTTTGAATTGAAAGAGCAATGTGAAAAGGGTGAAGCGCCTATCCCAGATGTTATCTTTTGTTCTCTAGGCAGTGGTGGCACAGCCGCTGGATTATCTATCGGTCTTAATCTGATTGGATGGCCAACACAAGTTATGGCCGTCAGAGTCGTAGACTTCATAGTTGCCAATAAACTAACCCTAAACCATTTGATTCGACGCACACTGGAACTCTTGCAGACCCATGGTGTCCCCTCGTCTTCATTGAAGAAATGGCATAACAACTTCCGTATTGTCCACAGCTATTTTGGAAAAGGATACAGTGTGCCTACTCCTTTAGGAGAAAAAAGTATTCAACTATTCAAATCTGAAGAGAATCAAATTTTAGATTCCACGTACACCGGAAAAACTTTTTCGGCAATATTAGATTTGGCTAAAGAAAATTCATTGAAAAACAAAAATATTTTATTCTGGCAGACTTTGAACTCTCGAAGTCTTGAAAATTTACTCAATATTTTGAGCGAGAAAAATTATTAATATCGAGTTAAATTTATTAGCTATTAACCACTATTCATATAACCTGATACAACATTAATTCATTAATGCATTGAGTTTCAACACAAACTTGACTTAATAAAGAGAATTATGTAACTTTTTAAAATTATTGAATTCTATGGGTCAAATAACAAATTTTTATGAACCTGTTTATGCAGGCGTCGGAAAAAGCGCCCTATTCACCGCAGTAGTTCAAGAGGCCAGAAAATTGGCCAAGATACCTCGACCTATCTTAGTTCGCGGTGAGCGTGGTACTGGAAAGGAGTTACTGGCTCGTTTCATTCATAAGGAAAGTGGTCGAGCTGACAAACCATACATTGTGGTGAACTGTGCTGCTTTTCAGGAAGAATTATTTGTTTCTGAAATGTTTGGTCACGAGAAAGGTGCCTTCACAGGCGCCATGGAAGCTAAACCAGGAAAATTAGAAGTTGCGAACCTTGGAACACTCTTTCTGGACGAAGTTGCAAATATGAGCCGGACAGCACAGGAAAGACTCCTGCGGGTGCTCGAATATCAAAAATTCGAAAGGGTTGGTGGAAACAAATCTATTGAAGTGGATGTACGCATTATCGCCGCCTCCAATGCCCTTTTGGAAGAGATGATGGAAAGTGGGGAATTCCTACGTGATCTCTATGACCGCTTAAGTTTTGCTGAACTGATTTTGCCTCCACTCAGAAAAAGAAGAGAGGATATCCCGGTTTTAATTGATTATATTGTAGCTCAATTGCACCAAGAAATACCCAATCTTGAGGAGAAAACTTTCACGCTGGCTGCCATTAAAGATCTTCAAGCCTACCATTGGCCTGGCAATATTCGCGAGCTCAAAAACATTGTTGAACGGCTTTATATTTCAGACGAAGATGGGATTATCCAAGCGTCCGAACTTCCTTTAGAAATTACCTCGCTTGAACCTTTAGGAGGCACGTTTTATGAGAAAATTATGGCTTATGAGAAAACCTTATTGCTCAACGCGCTTAAAGATGCTTCCGGTAACCAACGTGAGGCTGCAAAAAGTCTTGGAATGACGTATGATCAATTTCGTCATTATTATAAAAAATATGATTTGGGAGATCTTTTGGCGTAAATCACCATTCCTTGGCGTATTTCACCATTCCTGCCTATTCCCACTCCATTAAAATCAAATACTTACTACTGGCACATCTCTTGCAATTCTCGCGATTGTAAGAATAACCCTGTTAGAATTTGCATAGTTATTTTTTAGAAAATAAAAATCAGGAGAAAATTTTGAATAGCTATGAAGAAAAGATCTCTATTCATGCTTTTAATTCATCAGGAGATTTAAAAATTGAAATAAGAAAAAGAATAATGAGTCGAAAAAAAATTAATTGGAAAATCGATCAAATTTTTAGTCAAGGGCCTTATATTTATTTATTATTCAAAAAAGAGGTGACAAGATGAATTTACTAAAACGAATCTCTGAACTTATCACAGCTAATATAAATCACCTACTAGATCAGGCTGAAGAGCCTGAAGTGATGGTTAAACAAATTATTCGTGACATGGAAGAAAGCATCATTGAACTACGTAAGGAAACGGTTCGGGCTTTAGCTCACCAAAAACAAGTTGAGAAGCAAATTCAGGCGGCAACAGACCTGGCGAAAGATTTGGAAGAGAAAGCGAAACTTGCATTAAATAAAAATGAAGAAGAATTGGCCAGAAAAATTATTACCAAAAAACTTGATAATGAAGAAAGGCGAGTAAATCTAAAACCAGAATTGCAAAGCGCTGCTGAAACAGTTGAACAACTAAAATCTGATTTGGCGAAATTAGAAGACCAAGTGCAAGAAGCCCGACGTAAGAAAGAAGAATTGATTCGTCGAAAACGAGCGGCTAAAGCAAAATTAAGCACTCAAAAATCGATAAGTATTGCTACCGAAGCTTTAGGCACAACGGCTAAATCAATATTAAACTTTAATGAATCCCAAAAAAATCTTGAATCCTATGAAGAAGCCATCTTAAAATTGGAATCAGAAGCTGAAGCAGCAAATGAGTTACTCAACATGGATTTACAAAATGAGCGTGAACTTGAGAAACATGAAAAAGCTAAGACCGTTGAAAAAGAACTTGAAAGGTTAAAAAAAGCACAAAAGAAACCATAAAGAAAATTTGAATTTTGAACATAATTATTTCATCATTACCTTTATATTGACTTTTCAAAGGGATTTATGTATATTTTTAGATATATAAATATTCGTAATATGGATTATAAATAAATTTGCGTAGATTATGATTAGCTTAGCAGAAGAATTATTACTACTATCATGGCATGACGAAAAAGGCACAGTCCTTTCATCCGCTTCTATGTCATTACAGTATGGGCTGTCTGGTGCAGTCCTCATGGAACTCTCGCTCATGGGTAGGCTTCACATTGATAAGAAGAATCTAGTGGTAGTTGATGCGACACCAACAGGTGATGATATTCTTGACGAAGCATTAACCATAATAAAGCACTCCAAACGAAAGAGGAATGCCCAATATTGGGTTAGTAAACTAAGTAGAGAAATCAAGAATCTCAAGGAACGCTTGTTAAACCGACTTATTCATAAAGGCATTCTGAAAAAAGAAGAACATCGCATTTTGTGGGTTTTCCCATCCCAACGCTACCCGACTGAGGATGCTAAAGTGGAGCAGGAGGTGAGAGATGGTATCCGTGCCATAATTCTTGATGGAAAAACTCCCGAACCTAGGATGGCAGTGCTGATTAGCTTAGTTAACGCATGCAATCTTGTTGGTGAGATCTTTTCGCGGGAAGAACGCAAGGTTGCTCGAAAACGAGTAAAAGAAATTGCAAAAAGTAATCTTATTGGTATGGCGGTCTCTGATACAGTTGCAGGAATTCAAGTTGCCATTAGCGCAGCAATTGCAGCAACAGTTGTGGCATCTTCCTCATCATCATCGTGTTAATTTGAGAGTGATTGCTGGGTAAATAAAAATCCACTTGGGAAAGGCATATAACAGCGTATAGGCACTACAGTCACGGAGCTCATCTGGCTCTTTAGACTTATGATCGTTTGTCATGCCGTTTATAAAAAACAGTGCAATCGACAGGTTAAAGCGACAGGTCTGTACATATCACATCATGTTATGTTTGGTGTGATTTAAGTTAGGTAAGTAGAAAAAAGAAATTTTTAACAATTCTTGATTATGATCGTATTTTAGACTATATTTGTATATTTAAAGTTAACAGCGGGTAGAAGAAAGAATATTAGAATTCAAAAGGAGTATTTACTCTATGGGATTAAAAGATTTATTTAAGAAAAAGGAAGATGAATTTGATCCTCTCAAAGATCTTGAGCTCTCCAAGCTCCGCGTTGGGTTTTTTGTCGATTACGATATGACAACTTGGGAAGTGACAGACTACAATAAGTACGACTATGGGGAAGGTTATATTACTGACGAGTGGGAACTCACAACTGGTCGAGAAAAATGGTATTTAGAGCGTTCCGAAGACGACGAAGTTGAATGGAATTTAGCTAAAAAGATTCCCATTGGAGCAATTGAAGGGGATATTCGTAAATATATTATAGAACACGACGACCCGCCCTCACAGGTGGTTTGCAAAGGAAAGAAATATTATCTGGATGAATCAGGGACGGGTTATTTGTATGAAGGGGGTCAAGGGGCAGCGAAGGAGTTTGTTTATTGGGACTTTATTGATGAGGAGGACGAGCATTTTCTGACCATCGAACAATGGGGTGAAACCGATTTTGAGGCCGCAGAAGGCTATTATGTTGAAGAGTATCAGTTTTCAAATATTTTGCCGGGGGAAATTGTATGAGAGGACCTCGCCTCGCAATAGAAATTTATTTTATAGGGACTTAGGTATTAAAATCTAAAAGGAGGGTTCAGACGTGAAAAAAAAATCTAATATTTTATGGTTGCTCTTAGCCTTATTGACCATATCCTGTGCTTCATCTACCCCTATTGAACGCCTTAGACGGCAATTGGATAAGTACCCTGAGTATTCAATCATTTTGGAAGATATGAAAGAAGAGGGTAATTTTTTCAAGGATTATTTTCATCGCTACAAAATCGTGTATGCGGAGAAGATTGGAAATCCCGATAGCTTGATATACCAAAGTCAAATCTCCGATTGGGATAAGGTGAATAAGCGAGAGTATGAAAAGTACAGAAACTATTTGGGTATGGTACTTGCTTCAAAATCGCGTGATAGTGAGGTAACTAACGCACAGTATCCGCCCGGGTATCAATACGTTGGGGATCCCAGATATGGTAACTGGCGGCGTGATGAACGTGGCAATTCGTTTTGGGAATTTTATGGTAAATATGCATTTTTTAGTCATATGTTCGGCATGTTTGGCCGACCCATTTACCGTTCTGACTGGAATACTTATCGGGATTACCGCTCCCGAGGTACACCCTATTACGGCCCTAATCGTGAGTATGGCACAAATGGATCGTATACGAAGCATACTAACAAATCATTTTTTGAACGACGCAAACAAAAGGAGTTGGCCAAGAAAGCTCGCTTCTCCCAGAGGGTTAAAAATAGAGCACGCCGAAGTAGAATGAGTGGGCTTCGGAGACGTAGCGGAGGATTTGGTAAATAGTTATAAATCAATGCTTGAACTAATTGCTAACAGCTAATAATAATTAGAGGAAACGGAGGTAACCATGACCATTGATGAAGTGGTAACCGCATTAGTTTATCTTATTGCTGTATTTTTTATTTTTTTTGTCGGAAAATTTGTCTATGACAAAGTTAATCGGAAATTTGTTTTGCGAGAAGAGCTACTACAAAAGGATAATTTTGCCCTTGCTTTGGCTGTGATTGGATATTATCTTGGATTAGTGTTTGCCATTGGCGGTATTCTCATAGGTCCTTCCTCTGGCTGGGTGGATGACATGATTGATATTCTTATCTACGGTGCCATCTCGATTATACTGTTAAATCTTTCTTCCTTCATCAATGACAAAATCATTATGTATAAATTTGACAACGTTAAGGAGATTATCCAAGATCGCAATGTTGGCACTGGAGTAATCGAAGCTGCCAACCACATTGCAGTTGGTCTCATAATCTATGGCGCTATTTCAGGTGAGGGAGGAGATTTGGTTACGGCCGCAGCATTTTGGATTCTAGGACAAATCGTATTAATAGGAGCTGGACTAATATATAATTTTATCACCCCTTTCGATGTACACGAGGAAATTGAAAAAGACAATGTTGCAGTTGGGGTTGCTTTCGCTGGAATGCTTATTGCGTTGGGTAATGTTATCCGCATAGGTGTAGGTGGTGATTTTATCTCCTGGCAAGTGAACATGATGAATTTCGTGGGTTTCGTTGCCTTTGGTCTAATCATGCTTCCTGTAATACGTCTGGTTACAGATAAAGTACTTCTTCCTGGGGAACGCTTAACCAAAGAGCTTGTAGGGCAAGATGTCCCAAATGTGGGCGCTGGTGCAATCGAGGCATTTTCGTATATTGCGGCTTCTTTTCTGATTGGATGGGTTTTATAGAGTCAAATGCTGGATTTTAATAAAGGCCACATGAAAATATTGATATTGAACAACTCTATGAAAATAATAATTCTTTGAGTGTGTTATGAGTACCATCAGTGAGAAAAAAACTTCTCTTTGGTTGCTTCTAATGAATAGGAGATTTAAGGAGATTTTTTAGGTAGGCTCAACTCATTTAACATAAAAAAATAGAACGATTAATTTAGATGCGTGCATCCTTAGACATAAAGACACCTGAAGCTCCGATCAGGGGAAATTCTCGAGGTGAGAATCGTCGATTTAATCGTAGCTTTGTGCTTAAAGCATGCATTTTCGCAACGGGTCTATCTGGAATTGTTGCCGAGTACGTTTTGTCCACTTTAGCCAGCTATCTGCTTGGAAACGCCGTACTGCAATGGACACTCACCGTCTCTATGATGCTTTTTGCCATGGGGATTGGGAGTCGCTTAAGCAAATATTTCCGGGGTCCGCTACTTGACACCTTTGTGCTGGTTGAATTTGTTCTTTCTGTGCTTTGTGCCATAAGTGCTGCGTTGACATATTTTCTTTCGGCTTATATCCAAAATATTGCTCCAATAATCTATTTTACCTCTATTACCATTGGTATTTTAATTGGGTTAGAAATTCCACTGGCAACGCGTCTCAATGATTTTTTCGAGGAGCTCCGTGTAAACATCAGCTCTGTCATGGAAAATGATTATTACGGTGCGCTTCTGGGCGGACTGCTGTTTGCTTTTGTAGCACTTCCCCGATTGGGTTTAACTTACACGCCAATCGTTTTGGGCACCATTAATTTTTTAGTAGCTTCAGCCTTGTTTTTACGTTACCGGAGTCTTCTAAAGTACCAGAAGCTTCTAACCATTGGATTTTTGCTCGTACCCATTTTTCTTAGCATACTGGTTTTTATTTCTGAGCCGATTGTGCTATATGGTGAGCAGAAAAAATATAAAGATCGGGTTATTTACCAGCAGCAAACTCCATATCAACGCATTGTGATAACCCAGTGGAAAGATGATTACTGGCTTTACTTGAACGGCAACGAACAGTTTAGCAGCTACGATGAAGAAAGATACCATGAACCTCTAGTCCATCCTGCTTTGAATCTGAGTGCATCGCGGGAACGTATTTTGATATTGGGAGGAGGCGATGGTTTAGCGGCTCGGGAAGTCCTAAAATATCCCGAGGTGAAGAGTGTGATTTTAGTGGATATCGATCCCGCTATGACGGAACTTGGTCAGAAGCATCCTATTTTTCTTCAGCTCAATGATGGGTCGTTGAATAATCCATGTGTACGTGTAGTAAACCGAGATGCTTTCGCTTATCTAAAGGAGGATGACACTCTGTATGATGTGATTATCATAGATCTTCCAGACCCAAAAACAGTTGGGCTAGCCCGACTCTATACCCGACAATTTTACCAGTTGGCTTTACGCCATTTATCTAAGGGTGGAACGATCGTCACTCAAGCCACCAGCCCTTTATTTTCAAAAAACGCCTTTTTGTCAATTTTAAAGACCATGCGCGCTGCCGGAATACCTGCTGTTGCCTACCACAATCACATTCCAACGCTGGGTGAATGGGGTTGGGTTTTAGGCTTCAATGCAAAGAGTATTGAACCCCCTTCATTAAAAGCTCGTCTGTCTGAATTAAACTATTCACATATTGAAACTAAATTTTTGAATCAGGAAGCAATGATCAGCATGCTTAATTTTGGCAAAGGGATGGTTGAAAGGCTCGAAGAAGTTGCAGTAAACGATGAACTGGATTTGGCTGTGTACCATTATTATAGAAACGGTGCGTGGGACTTCTACTAAAATCAGTAGGAATATAACAGCAAAATGAGAATGAAAACAAAAATTAAGCGTATTTTATTATTTTTACAGCGGGAGAATTTGCACCGATTACTATTGATTCTGGTGGTTTTAATTTTTTTAAGTACTTTGGGTCTTGCATTATTCGAACGCAAATCTTTAATCGAGGCTGTATGGTGGAGCGTTGTAACTATTACTACGGTTGGTTACGGTGACATTACACCACAATCTTTAGGTGGCCGTATTATTGGTGCACTCATTATGTTTTTTGGCATTGGCATTTTAGGGTTGTTTACGGCAACGATTGCCAGCATATTTGTAGAAAAAAAAATGAAGGAAGAGCGGGGTATGCGCTCCTACGATTTTGAAAACCATATCATTCTTTGTGAATGGAATTATCGAGCGCGGGAAATTCTCCATGAACTTCGAATGGATCACAGAATTGAGACAGCTCCTATCATTTTGATTGCCGAAATTGACGTGAAACCTGTTGACGACAAAAACCTATTCTTCATTCAGGGCAGCATTACTGAGGAAAATCTGAAGCGTGCAAACCTTGAAAAAGCCAAAACGGTAGTAATATTAGGCGATGACCAACTTGAGGCTAACGCACGGGATGCCAAGGCAGTTCTGATCACATTGACGGTCGAGAGTTTGAATCCTAATGTTTACACGATTGTGGAACTGGTAGACGGCACCAACGTACAACACTGCGAACGCGCTAACGCCGATGAAATTATCGTGGGCAGCGAGTTCAGTAGCAAACTGATTTCCAGAGCAACGCTCGATCACGGTATTTCGAAAGTTTTGTCTGAACTGTTAAGTTCTCGCTTTGGAAATGATCTGTTTAAAATTCCAGTACCCCAGTCCATGCAGGGAAAAAGTTTTATTGAAATTTTTACTGAAATGAAACAGTCAAACCAAAGCATTATCTTAGCTGTCCAAAAAGGAAATGAAGGCGAGGTTATATCAAATCCGCCTGTGGATTACAAAGTTGCGGCTGGTGATTATTTAATTGTTATCTCAGAAGGAAAACCACAATCTCTTTTATGACAAAACATAATCATTATCTAATTTGGGGTTGTTAAACAATGAGTATATTTTCCCGTCTGATCAATATTCTACGTGCTCATCTCTCTTTTTCTGATGATGATGATAATTTTGGGGCTAATCCTGACCATCATGAATATTTTAAATATACTGAAGGAAATAAAACATTTGGTAAATCTCAGGCCCGGCATCATCGCCACAACGACGATCCTGTGCTTGCTGGCTACTATGAAAATCTAGAAGTACCTTACGGATCGGACCTTAAGACCGTGCGGCAGGCTTGGAAGCAATTAGTCAAGAAGTATCATCCAGATGTCCACTCCCAAGATGCAGAAAAGCGACAAATTGCCAATGAGTTAACACAAGGACTAAACCATGCCTACGAAGAATTGGAAAAGCAGCTAAAAAAGTGAAATGAACGATGCTTTACAAATTGATATTAGACAAAAAATAATCATTTTGAAATTGCTATAAAAAAGATAGGAGGAATAAATATGTCAGAAAACCTAAATTTAATCAAAAACTACCTTCTTGATTTTGATTTAAAGGTAGTCGACGAAGACGAATCTGAGGAGTTGGTGATTGTGGAGGACGAGGATAGCGGTATCAGAAATCTTATAATTGATTGTGAACCTCCGATCGTGGTACTTGAGCAACTCATCATGAAGGTTCCAAAAGAGCCAAGGGATTTTTTCAAACGCCTACTTCAGATGAACCGTTCTTTAGTCCACGGTGCTTTTGTGCTTGACGAAGAAGGCAAATATGTTTTCTTCCGGGATACACTACAATTGGAAAATATTGATCGGAATGAGTTAGAAGGTTCCATTCGAGCGCTTTCTCTGGGATTGGCAGAGTATGGCGGAGAATTATTAGAATATTCAAAACATTAGAATGAATTAAATAAATACAGGAGGCATAAAAATGGCGAGTGTGTTTCAGAGAATTTTTAAAGTTGGGCAAGCCCAGGCCCATTCAGTTGTGGATAAACTTGAGGATCCCATTAAAATGACTGAACAAGGAATTCGTGATTTAAAGAAAGATTTGCAGAATTCTATGACTTCCCTAGCGCAGGTTAAAGCGGCCTCTATTCGGTTAAAAAAGGATGCTGATGACCAAAAGAAATTGGCCCAAGACTACGAAAGAAAGGCTATGTTACTACTTCAGAAATTGCAAAATGGTGAACTTGAGCAAGCCGAGGCAGACCGCTTAGCGACACAGGCGTTAAATAAAAAAGAAGAGGCCATGACCAGGGCTTCCACCTTACAGACTGATCATAAACAACAGCAGCAGATGGCGGATCAGCTTCAAGCTAAAGTTGAAAAGCTTAAACAAACCGTCTCACGGTACGAGAATGAGCTGATTACGTTACGGGCAAGAGCGAGGACCGCTGCTTCCATGCGTAAAATAAATCAGCAACTGGCCAATGTAGATTCGTCCGGAACTATAGCCACGCTTGAAAAAATGAAGAATAAAGTCATGGAAGAGGAATCTTTGGCTGAAGCCTATGGTGAATTATCAGAGGTTAGTTTAGGCGTGGACGAGGAAATCGACAAAGCCCTGGAAGCCCCCTCCTCAGCCAAGACAGCCGATTCTCTTGCAGCCATGAAAAAGAAGATGGGAATAGATAAATAACCGGTTAAGACTGCTTACCAGCGAATGAACCTTAAAGAAGCAACAGCGTAAACAAGGTTTCATTCTGCGTATAAACATGATTTCAAGGTGTCCCGGGCTGATATCTCATCAAAAGATAAGCCGCTGAACGCTCAATGTCCGGCGGCTATTTATTTTCTATTTTAACCCAGAGGCTCAATGGCTGTGTTCAACCCCCATGTATTTGCTTTGGAGAGTAATATTTTTCTATTAAGAATATCTCTATCTTTGAACTACGAGGAAATTATCGCCAGATCAAGATCGCTGTGCTCGTCAGCGCCTTTTCGGGCGTAATAACCATATAATAGAATCTTGTCGACCTCAATGCCAGCCTTTTCAAGTCTTTCCACATACTGTTTTATTATTCTTTTAATTGTTCGTTTTGTTCAAACTAATGTAAATTTTATTCAAAAATAATTCTCCTTGAAACCCAAAACTTTTTTTTGTATTTTACAAACATTGATAATTAATAAAAAAGACCATTCTTGATGAAATCTCATAAATATGAAATAATCGATGCCCATACCCATTTCTTTTCCTATACTTGGTTCAACCATTTTTACTCATTAGTAAAAAATCAGATTAAATCTGACGAGGGGATTGCGGCTTTGGGTAGGATTTTGGGCTGGGAAATACCACCAAAAGAACCCCACGAATTAGGAAAAATGTGGGCTGAGGAATTAGATAGACACGGAGTAAAAAGGCAAGTGCTTTTTGCCAGTAAGTTGAACGATGCTGAATATTTAGCCGCGGCGGTTCAAGAATTTCCTAATCGGCTTATTGGCTATGTTATGATTGATCCCAACCAATCTGATGCCCGAGACCAAATCCGTTATTCTTTACATATATTGGGGATGAAAGGTGTAACTCTGTTTCCAGCCATGCACCATTTTTATGCCTCGGATGAAATAGTATATCCTATATACGAAGAAGCAGCTTCCGCTGAGGTGCCCGTGTTTATTCATTTTGGAATTCTTAAAATGCCCGTCTTTCAAAAGTTAGGACTCCCGGATAACATTAACCTCAGCTTTTCCAATCCTCTAGACTTAAAGAAGTCGGCTCAAGATTTTCCGGATGTGAATTTTATTATTCCCCATTTTGGATGCGGTCGGTTTGAGCAAGCACTGGAGGTGGCTGGTGAATTTAATAATGTTTATTTTGACACTTCAAGTTCCAATGCCTGGATTGAACCGCCTTTAGATTTAAAACAAGTATTCAAGAATTCTCTGGAAGTATTAGGCCCTGAACGTCTGTTATTTGGAACCGACTCATCCTATTTCCCCCGGGGTTGGCGTAAAGAAATTTTCGAACAACAGGACCAAATACTTAATCGCCTTCAAATTCCTAACCAGGAAAAATGGTTAATTTTCGGTGGAAATATTGCACGACTTTTGTTTCTGGATTAATTAAAGAAATCGCATTTTAAGGAAAAGGGGGAAGTCAGGTATAGAGGTGATACAATATTAGTGTCACTAAGTCATTGAGTCATTTGCCGTCGGCGTCATTAGGACATTAAATCACTAATCATTAATAAAAAATTACAGAGTAAGGGAAAAGTCATAAGGATGGGCAATTATCGGTTCAATTATTCAGAGTTGAGTATAATAATTAGAAGAGGAATTCGTCCATCCATAATCTTAATTTCGGTTATATTATTTTTTGTAATAATTTGTCTTCCTACTCCTCAGGACCTTTCGCCTGAAGGTCAAAAATCATTGGCTATTTTTGTCGTTTGTATTCTCCTCTGGGTAACTCACGCCCTGCCCCTAATGATTACGAGTCTTCTTGCGGTTATTTTGTTTCCACTGACGGGAGTTTTATCAACCGTGGAATCCTATTCCCTTTTTGGAAACCGAGCTATATTTTTTATTTTAGGCGCTTTCATTTTGGCCTCAGCAATTATGCGTTCTGGATTAAGTACCCGACTAGCTCTCTTAGCTTTAAGAAATTTTGGAAAATCCCCTAAATCTTTGATGCTGGGATTTTTAAGTTTCTCCGCATTTTTATCATTTTGGATGTCGGAACATGCGGTAGCTGCCATGATGTTCCCAATCGTTTTTGAAGTGGTTGATTCTTTAAAATTGATGCCTCCCCACAGCCGCTATGGAAGGGGTCTATTTCTTGCTATGACTTGGGGATGTATTGTTGGCGGCATTGCGACTTTTTTAGGCGGTGCTCGAGCGCCTCTAGCTATTGGAATCTTACAACAAACCACGAGTTTATCCATTGATTTTGTTCATTGGGCTTTGGCTGCTTTGCCAACTGTAATTTTTATGATTGTGATTGTTTATTTCGTTTTAATTAAAGTGTTTTCTCCGGAAATTCAGGACATCAATAAGGCGTTAGTAATTCTTAAAAGGAAACAACTTAGGATGGGTCACATTTCTCCTAAAGAGCAGGCCATTGGTGTATTGATGCTTATTACAATTTTTTTGTGGATTTTTTACGGAGAAAAACTTGGTTTGGCTAATATTGCCATTGCAGCGGTGGTTATTGCTTTTGTGTTCCGACTATTGGATTGGAAAGAGGTGGAAGAAGATGTGAATTGGGGCATTTTTCTCATGTACGGTGGAGCTATCTGTTTAGGATTCGCCATGGAAATGACGGGTGCCGCGCATTGGATTGCGGATAAAACTCTGGGATATTTTGTGCATTCGGCCTGGGGCCTTATTTTAACCATTTCTTTTATTTCTTTGTTTTTAACCGAGGCAATAAGCAACACAGCCGTCGTGGCAATGATGATGCCTTTGGCCCTTGGATTTGCTACGGATTTGAAGCTAGATCCCAGAATTGTAACATTAGCCCTGACTATTCCATCAGGTCTGGCCTTTCAACTACCTATGGGTACACCAGCAACAGCCATTGCATTTTCCTCTGGTTTTGTTGGTCTTAAAGATACTATCATTACTGGGTTAATTTTGAAAATTTGTGCTTGGATAATTTTTAGTCTATCTATATATATTTTATGGCCATTCATTGGATTTAAATTTTAAGTTATAATATGAAAAAAATTCTACTGATCCTGTCATTTCTTCGAAGATCCCCAAAAACCATTGAAGAAGCTATTAAATTAGCTAAAGAAAAAAACGCCAAACTGATCATTTTTTTTGTATTGGATATTGAATATGCCAACAAAATTGCTCACAAATTAACGGATGAAGGTTGGCTCGGTGAAAAACCTTCAGAACAACTTTATATCTCTCTGCTCAAAGAATATCAAATGCAAGCTGAGGAATTAATAGCAGAAATTGAGAAACGTGCAAAAGCTCAAAATATTTCGGCACGATCCATAATAAAAAGCGGAACGGTTCTCAAAGAAACTTTGCGTTTAGCTAATTTAGAAGATCCCGACCTTATTGTAATTACCCGAAGAAAACGTTCCAGTCTTTCTCGCTTGATTTTTGGTTCTGCTGTAAAAGCATTAGAAAAAGAGGCTCCTTGTGAAGTAAGAATAATAGATGAAAAATAATTTTAACTTGCATGGAAATTTCACAACATTGTTGGATCATAGAGACTTTAGCTTTGGTGAGGCTTATGGAACATGGGTTCAAGAGCTCCGTTTGCTTAGTCGAGCGGTATTTAAATTGCAGAGCACCCCAACGATGACGCAGTTGTGGATGCGATTCAAAATTTAACTTCTTAAAGCTTTGAAATTTATTAATTTGCTCATGGTTTTTCTACCTTATCTCATCTGTATAATTTAATCATGGAGCCAATTGTCTTTCAAAATGTCCAAAAATATTATGACCAGAAAGTAGCCTTGCAAAATATCAACCATTCGATTGCTCCAAATGCTACCACCGTAGTGATTGGGCCAAGTGGCAGTGGCAAATCAACCTTGATTCAGCTCATAAACGGGCTCATTCGGCCTGAGCAGGGCAAGGTCTATGTTTTCGGAAAGGGAATTGATTACAATAAACTACCTAAACTTCGGAGGCAGATTGGTTATGCTGTGCAAGGTACAGGGCTTTTTCCCCATTTAACCGTTGAAAAGAATATCATATTATTGGCTATCTTGGAAAAATGGGATAAAGAACGTATCAAGAATCGCGCAAAAAATTTAATGAAGTTGGTGAATCTCCCTTTAACCTTCTCAAAGCGATATCCGCATGAATTGAGTGGTGGTGAGCAACAGCGCGTGGGACTCTGTCGCGCCATGATGCTTAATCCTAAAATATTTCTTCTGGATGAACCTTTTGGCGCGCTGGATCCCATCACTCGAAGTGAAATTCATGAAGAATTTATCAAACTACAAAAATTTGAAGCCAGAACCATCATTTTGGTCACCCATGATTTGAGAGAAGCATTGAAATTGGCCGATTATATAGTCATTTTAAATAAGGGAAAAATCGAGCAAAAAGCCACACGCAATGAAATTTTAGAACATCCAGCCACTGAATTTGTGGAAAGTTTTGTACATTCACAGCTAGAAAAAGTATAAAAAGTTTTTTTGGTTGATTCAATCTAATTTGGTGTTTTCAATAGTCATTATAAAATGAAACGATTTAATTTTTTCACTATAATTATCTTAATATTAAGCGCAAATCCTGTTAATAGTCAATCTATCCGCATCGGCTCCAAACATTTTAACGAAAGCTATATTTTAGCTGAAATTTTGGCTCAGCTTTTGGAAGACCGAAGTTTTGACGTTGAAAGAAAATTTGGTTTAGGGGGTACTATAATTTGTTATCAAGGGTTGGTCAATAATGAAATAGACGTTTATCCTGAATATTCGGGCACCATTGAACAGGCCATTCTTAAACTTCAAAAACCGATTACTTATAAACAATTACAAAATTTACTGAAAGAAAATCATGGGCTGGAGCTTTTAGACTCCTTCGGATTTAATAATACCTACGCATTGACCGTGCGCGCAGAACTGGCGAAACTGCATAATTTAAAAACTATATCTGACCTTCGCACTCATGCTGAATTACGTTTTGGCCTGAGCTATGAATTTTTAGAGCGAGGCGATGGTTGGGGAGCACTGTCAAAAGCCTATGGTCTGAGAGTCATACCGCTCGGAATGGAACATACCCTATCCTATCAAGCTTTAGATCAAAATAAAATAGATGTGATGGATGTGTATTCAACAGATGCGGAGACTCAAAAATATGACTTAGTTTTGCTAAAAGATGATAGAAATTTCTTTCCGACTTATTTAGCAGCCCCACTCATTCGCAGTGATGTTGCACAAGAAGTTAAATCAATCCTAAAAGAGCTGGCAGGAACGATAAATGAAATAGAAATGCAGAAGTTAAATGCATTCGTTGCCATCCATAAAAAAAACTTTACTGAAACAGCTCATGATTTTTTACTAAAGAAAGGATTATTAAAAAATACAAAAGCTATCGTCTCTGAAAAAAAATGGCTAACCCTGGCACATCGGACCCTGACACATTTAAAACTTACTGTCATCTCGCTCTTAGCAGCAATGAGCCTTGCCATCCCTTTTGGCGTAATAATTTATCGATTACCAAAGGTATCAAGACCTATCATTTATTTCACAGGACTTCTCCAAACCATCCCATCCCTAGCGCTTTTAGCTTTTATGATTCCTCTATTTGGTATTGGCACAAAGCCCGCCTTAATCGCTCTATTTCTTTATGCGCTTCTCCCAATATTGAGAAATACTTTTGCAGCTTTAAACTCCATTGATCCAATCTTAAAGAAGGTTTCCGTAGGAATGGGATTAACGGTGTGGCAGAGATTACGATATATTGAAATACCGCTGGCGACACCAAATATGCTGGCTGGTATTAGAACTGCCGCGGTAATCCTCATAGGAACAGCCACGCTCGCCGCTTTTATCGGTGCAGGGGGCCTTGGTGAATACATTTTTACCGGAGTTACGCTGAATGATCCCTACATAATTATGTGGGGTGCTATTCCCGCAGCCATTTTGGCAATATTCGTTGAATTAGGTTTCGAAGGATTGGAAAGGCTCATTCTACCGAAACATTTGCTGCAAAAGCAAGATCGTTAATAAAATAACAAAACTGTTAAGGCTTTAATAATTAAGCATGACGATGAATTATTAAATTTTTTAGACTATTTTACCTTGACATTTTTTAAAAATGTACTTATATTCCCTCTGTTTTAATTTGACTTAATAGGTTGTATCTAAATACAATATAAGGAGATAGGATGCAGGCATTATTTAATAAAATGAAAGATGGTCTTCTTAAGTCACAGCTTTGGAAATCTATGTTTCGTCATGGATATGAGGATACTCCAAGGAACCGATTGCTTCAAGTGCTGGATAACGTCTGGTTGCATCTTCATCCAACACGTATTCCGCGGCATGGTGCATATATTCGTTTTACTTGGTGCATGGGAGGTATTACCTTTCTCTTGTTTCTGGTTACAGCGGTAACTGGCGTGCTTCTTATGTTCTATTACCGTCCCACCGCTGAATATGCTTTTAATGATATGAAATATTTAGAATTTGATGTGCCCTTCGGCATGTTTATCAGAAATATGCACCGATGGGCTGCTCATGGCATGGTGATAACAGTTTGGCTTCACATGTTTAGAGTGTTCTTAACTGGCTCTTATAAACCGCCCCGTGAATTTAATTGGGTTGTAGGGGTAATTTTACTCACCACAACACTACTCTTAAGTTTTACTGGTTATTTGCTGCCATGGGATCAACTTTCTATTTGGGCGGTTACAGTGGGAACCAATATGGCAAGAGCAACTCCTTTATTAGGCCATGAAGGTCCATTTGGGCCGGAACTCGGCATGCGACCTGATAATGATGTCCGATTTTTATTACTAGGGGGCACGCAAGTCGGCCCACCTACTCTTTTAAGGTTTTATGTATTACACTGTGTTTTTTTACCTTTATTTTTAGCTATCTTTACTGCTGTACATTTTTGGCGAATTAGAAAAGACGGTGGCATATCAGGACCTCTATAATTTATTTTAAAATAAATGCTTCTTGTTAATTAGATTTATCGATCCATTGAGCATTTCTCTTTGAATGATACTTAGTCCTTCTGTCATTCAGAGCCTTTTATATCTCAATGCCTATACTTAAAAACAAGGACTTAATACTTATTAGATTCCCATTTTGAAATTATTGGAGAATCAAGAGATTAAATAAAGGATGGAAATTATATGGAAAGTCTACTAGCTATATTAAGTAAACCTGATAATATACCTATTGTGGGACTGCTATTCTTTATAGCTTTTTTTACCTGGCTTGCTTTTCGACAAGCTTTTGTAAATGATCACAGGATTTCTGCAGGTGAATTTGATAACATGCGAGAAGAAGGTAAGGACCGAATCTTTGTATGGCCTTATCTTACGCGAAATGAGTTTCTATCGGCGATTTTAGTTATGGCAATTTTAACGGTCTGGTCCATTGTAGTCAATGCACCCCTTGAAGAACCTGCCAACCCTACGAAGACTCCGAATCCATCCAAAGCACCTTGGTATTTCCTCGGCCTTCAAGAGATGTTAGTTTATTTTGACCCATGGATTGCTGGGGTCGTTTTTCCGACTCTGATTATTGTGGGGCTTATGGCGATTCCCTATATTGACAAAAATCCCAAAGGCAATGGATATTACACCTGGCAAGAGAGAAAATTTGCAATAACTATCTTTCTATTTGGATTTATTATTTTATGGATTTCATTAATCTTTGTAGGAACATTTTTACGCGGACCCGGCTGGAACTTTTTTATGCCTTGGGAAAAATGGGATGCCCATAAAGTAGTAGCGATGACCAATGTGGATCTCCATGAAGAATTTGGAATTCACAGTCCATTGATAGCCTTCTTTTTTGGAGGGTTTATATTAACGGCTTATTATTCAATAGGGGTAATTTTTTATTTTTGGAAAAAAAATTCAGAAACCATAAAAAAGTTGGGGGTAGTCCGATATTCCATCATAGCATTCTTATTTTTAACTATGATAGGATTACCCATTAAAATGATTCTTCGATGGACGTTAAATATTAAATATATCTGGGTTACCCCTTGGTTTAATGTTTAAGCAAAATGCTAGTCTTATTTCAGCGTTAAATTTAATATTAGCCTTTAAGTAATGGAGCGTTTAATGCCTAAGCGTTCTGAAATTCCACTAGAAGAAAGAAAATACGGCCATTTTTACTTTATCTTGGCAGGTCTTCTTGCCCTTACAACATTTTGGGCGATCTTAGACATGATCAGTTTTCGAGCCCCATGGCAAAGGTATCAGATGCGGTTGAATAAATTAGAGTACGAAAATGTCAAGACGCAATACGAAGCGGCGAAGGAAGAATTTGATTCAGACCACCAAGACCAGTTTAATAAATTAAAAGAAGAATTAAAGCAAGCTGAAGCAAATTTGCAAGGTCCAGCCTATCAAGAAATTAAAAAAGAGTTAGATAGTGCTCAATTTAACATCCAAAAGACGATGCAAAATTACCGCTTTGCCAAAAGTGAATATGATGCGCTTTGGTACGAATATAAAGAAGCAGAACATCATCGAGATGAAAAAAAAATAAATAAATTACGTCCAATCGTTGATGAAAGAAAAAAAGAAGTTGCAAAACTCAAATTAGAGTGGGACAAAGCAGAAGCAGAAAAGGATAAGGTTGAAACGCGGTTAGCTCGTTATCGTGCTACGGCTGATAGCCTTAAAATGGAAATCGATAAGTTAGAGGTTCCTATTAAAAATTTAAAAACTAAATTGAGCCTTATTGAAAATCGAAAGATTAAAATTGAACAGATAGTACTACCGAAATTTGTGCGAGGCAATTTTGAGAACTTTTTAGACCGGGTTGACCGTTGTACAAGTTGTCATGTAAATGCTGATAAAGATGGGTATGAGGATTACGTTCCGCCCTATCAATCTCATCCTAATCGTGATTTTTATTTAAAAATACACCCTTATAACCAGTTTGCCTGTACCCCCTGTCATGAAGGTCAGGGGCCAGCTTTACAGAAAGAGCCGGCTCACGGATTTGTACAATTCTGGGAACATCCTTTACTATTAGAAAATTTTGTAGAGGCGGGTTGTAATAAATGCCATAGCAAGGAATTATCTGTTGACCATGCACCTAAGCTTTCCAAGGCAAAGCGTATGATATTTGATTTAGGCTGTTACGGTTGCCATGAAATTACCGGATACGAGAATGCGCGTAAAATTGGTCCCCCTTTAAATGCCATTACTTCAAAAACCAACCCGAATTTCTTATATCGATGGGTTCGAGATACCAAATCTTTTAGAAAACATACCCGAATGCCGAATCCTCAATTTACCCATAAGGAGGCATTAGCAGTTACAGCCTATCTTACTCGTATTAGTAAAGAGAGCGATTATAAATTACCCAAGGCTTCACTTGATGGTTCGGTAAAACGAGGTCGGAAATTAGTTAAGTCGATTGGATGCAAGGGGTGCCACGTAGTGACATTGAAGGATAGAGAGGTCCGCAAAACAGATGTGCCTTATGACGTTGCGCCTGAATTAACCAAAATTGGAAGTAAAGTCAATCCAGACTGGCTCCTCGCTTGGATTAAAAATCCAAAACAATACAATTCCAATACAACCATGCCCAATTTACGTTTAACGAATTCTGAAGCAAAAGACATCGTGGCTTACCTGATGAGTCTGAAAGAAACCGATAAAAGCGAATACAACTTTGATTCTGCAGATTTAGAGTCGGAAGAGTTTTTAGCGGAAGGGAAAGCGATTATACGAAATTTTGGATGTCATGGCTGCCATGACATTAAGGGTATGGAAGGTGAAGGAAAGGTTAGTGTATCTCTAAACGAATTTGGAGCAAAAACTCCCGAAGAACTATTTTTTGGAGATGCTTTAGCCGATGGTGCTGTGCCAGAAGAAACATGGGAGGCCTGGACTTTGGGTAAATTGAAGAATTCCCGACAGTATGCGACCGAAGCTGTCATTCAGCGCATGCCCAATTTTGCATTTGCCGAAGAAGATGCTAAAACTTTGGCAATCCCTCTGAAAAGCTGGGATGGTCGGATGATTAGCACAGATTATATACATGATATGGGCCGGATCGGGGATTCTATTGAAAAAGGGCGAAGATTGGTGCGCCAATACAACTGCATTGGATGTCATATTATTGAAGGTGAGGGTGGCTTCATTCGTCCAACTTTGATTGAAGCTTTTAAAGAAGAAGGACGGTCTGTTGATGAAGCCCTTTCGTTTGTCCCTCCTGACTTAATCGGGGAAGGTAGAAAAGTTCAACCAACATGGCTTTTTGAATTTCTAAAAAATCCAATTATTAAAATAAGATCCTGGTTGAATGTACGGATGCCTACTTTTGGATTTAGCGATGAAGAAGTCAACCAGCTTATCGAGTATTTTCAAGCCTTAGAAGGTATGAGTGAGCCATTTATAGACATAGACATTGAATTGACTAAAAAGGAAATTAAAGCGGCAGAAAAGCTTTTTTCAGAGGATTATTTAAGCTGCTTTAGTTGTCACCAAGTTGGAAGAAAAAAACCAGAAGGTCCTCCATCCGGTTGGGCGCCGGACTTTTTATTAGCACCTGATCGGCTAAACCCAGATTGGGTTTATGACTGGATATCAGACCCTCAAGCATTACAGCCTGGTACAAGAATGCCAAGTTTTTATCCAGACGCAGCCCCACCAGACATATTAGATGGTGATCCGGAGAAACAAGTCGAAGCCTCACGAGATTATCTTATGAATATTCGAAAATTTGTAAGCAAACGATAAATAATACAATACATTTATAGGTAAGAGGAGGAACATTATGAAAAAAATTTTATCCCTGTTGATTGTACTTGCTTTCATCTCTTTTCTCATTGGTTGCGGGGGAGGTGAGAAGAAAGCTGAAAAACCAAGTGAAGAAGTGACTGAAGAAGTTGAGACAATGGCTGAAGCCGGTGGTTATCAAGCCATGACTGTAACGAATGGAGGCACTATTAAAGGCACTGTTACGTTTGCTGGCACCATTCCACCCAAACAAAAGCTTGAAATAACCAAAGATGTAAACGTTTGTGGAAAAATGCCACATTATAAAGAAGATTTGGTAGTCTCCCGCAACAAAGGTGTCGCAAATGTAGTAGTCAGCATTACGACTCTTAACAAAGGAAAATCGATGGATGTTTTGGGAAATAAATTTGAGTTAGATCAAAATGGCTGTACTTTTAAACCTCATGTTGTTATAGTTCCGACAGGAACCGATCTTACTATATTAAACAGTGATGGTATATTGCATAATATTCATACCTTCAGTGAAAAAAATACCCCTATAAACGTAGCTCAGCCGGGCTTTAAAAAGAAGATGACTCAAACTTTTAATGAACCTGAAGTCATCCGTGTAGCCTGCGACGTTCATAACTGGATGGATAGTTACATTATTGTAGTAGAGCATCCATATTATGCCGTCACCAATGAGAATGGTAATTTCGAACTGACCGATGTACCTGCTGGTACCTATACTTTAGAGTATTGGCAAGAGACATTAGGCACCCGAACGGCAGAAGTCACAGTAACAGAAGGGGCTGTTGTTGAAGCTAACTTTGAATTTGCTGCCGGAACCGCTAGTGCTTCACTCTAATCATCTTGCCACATTAGATTAAAAGTTATCAAGAATGGGTGTGTTTCCATTAATAAGGAACACACCCTTTACTCTTTTTATGGGTGTCATTCTGCAAGAATCTTCCCAAATCAATGGGAAAAGCTGCCAATAACACCACAGCTCTACAGTCAGTTTACCAAATGTAGGTTTAATCTTTATTTTAGTGGTAATCTTTTCAATTAAAAAGATTCCTCCTGACAGACCGCTGAGTTAAGAAGCGTGACAAAGTGGTGAGATACAATACGCCAAAGATCTATTTTCCGACCGGATTTCTAGCTTTATGATTTTCTTGACTGTTTTTGCAAAATAGTTTATATTGAAAACCTATTTGAAAATAAGTGAATTGTACTTGTAAAAGGAGTTAGATTACATGGGACAAGCTGCAAGAAAAATTAAACATCCTTACATCACTCAAGTCAAGGGTGTTTGTGGTGGAAAACCCATCATTATTGGCACTCGAGTTCCCGTTTGGGCGATTGTCGGATACCATTTTAATCTCAAATATTCCATTGATCAAATTATTGAGATCATTCCTCACATTACGCACGCTCAAGTTTATGATGCGCTATCTTATTATTATGATCATAAAGATGAGATCGACGAACAACTCAAGCTTAACAACGATGAAGAATATTGGGAAAAAAATTATCCTTATGGTAAATATGAAATAACGAAATGAAAATCAAACTCTTCATCGACAAAGATATACACAGCGAACTCGGCGCCACTTTAAGAAAAATTGGTTTTAATTGCTATTAAGCCGTGTTCAAAAAGATTGCCACCCTTTTTCTGGTAGTTTTAATTCTCACATTTTTTATTTATAAATGGATAAAGACGTTACCTGAAGTAGCAGATATTTCTCTAACTACTCCAGAGATTAGTGTAGAAACAGGTGAATCTATCTTTTGGGGAAAAGGGCGCTGCCATGTGTGCCATCGGGTTGGGGAGCGTGGCTATGCCTTGCGCGGCCCCAATTTAGGCGAAGGAAAAGAAGGCGCAATGATGGCCATTAGAGCCCAGCAAAGAGCTACCAAATTGGCACTTGACAACGGAACCGAATATTTAGTTCAAAGCATTGCTGAACCGGGGGCATTTGTTGTACCAGGGTACAAAGATGAAATGCCTGAAGTTTTTAAGGCACCTATTGCTTTAACTCCGTCTGAAATTAAAGCCGTGATTTGTTACCTTGAAAATTTAGGAGGGGAAGCCAATCCTGACGAAATCCAATTGCCAAAAAAAATACTAACCACTTATGAAAAGCCTGTTGAATCATTTAAATTCAAGATAGAGGGGGATGTCGAAGCTGGTCGCAAATTATTTTTCGATCCGGAAGGATCGGCGGCCTGTTCGGCTTGTCATATCGGAATAAATGCAGAAGGACAGCCGCAAGGCAGCGACCTTGGACCGGATTTAACTGCCATTGCCAGCTTTCGAACCCCACAGCACATTTTCAATAAAATCGTACAACCGAATTCTAACATCATTAGCGGCTATGAAGAATCGTTAGTAAAAACAAAAACTGGCCGGATTTTCATTGGGATAATAAAAGAGGAAACTGGGGATGAATTAATTTTGGAGAACAAAAGCAATGAACGTTTTGTAATTAGAACAAATGACATTGTTACCTATAAAACTCAAACCATTTCATTCATGCCTAGCAATTACCCGGAATTATTAACGGAGAAACAGTTGGATGATCTCATGGCTTATTTGCTCACATTACATGGACATACGTCTTCCAATCATTAGCATCATTTTTACTTCATGGAATTAGATCAGTGAAAATTTGTAATAAATTTATGTTTCACCCTAAAAACAACTTCACAGCAAACCCTACCCCCGCCACCATCACAATCCACCGAATAAACCGATGGCCTTTTTCGACCACAAAACGAGTAGCAATCCAGCCGCCTAAAGTGCTGCCTGCTGCCAGGACTAAGCCTTTAACAAAATCAACCTGACCTTCTAAAATAAAAATAAATAATACGACAGGTGTGAAAATAAGAACCACCAAAACTTTTAAAGCATTGGTTCTTACTAAATCGTATCCAACCGCTGTTAAAATCATAATAATTAGAAAGCCAATGCCCGCTTGAATGAACCCGCCATAAATGCCAATTCCAAAAAATGAGAGCGCCATAAAGAACTTTCTACTTGTATTTAAAGACACGGTGATATTGGGAACTTTTCTACCCGGATTAAAGAGCATAATAGCTAACACTAAAATCATGATGCCAGCAAGAATGCGCTTAAAAAGAAGTTCGTTGATATCCACCGCAAGATGCGCCCCTATTATCGAGCCGGCTAAAGCTGGAACAACCGCAACGAGAGTCGTGCCTTGGGGAATGACTTTAAACTGATAAAATCGTGCGGTGGCGAAAATGTTTTGGATGAGTATGGCAATTCGGTTGGTACCATTAGCTACAGACACCGGCAGCCCAAGGAAAATTAGAAAAGGTAGAGTTAACAAAGAGCCCCCGCCCGCTGTGATATTTAAGAAACCAGCGAAAATCCCAAGCAGAGCAAGCAATATCAGTTTGAATAGTTCTGGCATGAATTATTTGTAAACAGTTTTCAATGGAACTCTTGATTCGACTTTTTTAATTTTAAAATTAATTCTACCCATATCTACAAAGCTGACTAATATTATTAATACCCCCAAAAGAAGAATGTAACAAACATTTAAAAATAAATCAAGGATTGGATTGTTGTGTCAAGGTGAGTCGCGATCCTATGAAGCGGTCGAAAAAACTCTGGACATCTTATATAGGCAGCGACACCTAATAAAACCATTAATATCACTGTAACAAACGACAGATCTTAGAGGCGTAGCCGAAAAGTCGATATTTGGAAAAAAATGAACTAAAAAACAATATATTAGAATTTGTGGATTTCCAAAACTGAAGTTTTCAGCCACGCCTCAAGGCATACAGTTCTCGCATTTTCTCCAGATAGCAACGCTGCATTTCTGGCGCAGGCCCTTAGAAAAACCTTTCAGTCTTTTGTTGTTGGCTTTCGTGTGATTTGAAATTTTCACTTGACATTTTTGTTATAATTTGACATATTAACATAAAGAGTACGGATACTAAATCAGGAAATCTCTCCTGCTGACTCGATTAATACTTTTCTATCTGCTTAGGTATTTCCAATATAGAATAATTACCAGACAAATAATTATTATATCCAATTTTTATATTGAAAAGTACAAAGGAGTTGTTCATTCACCCTCCGATTATGTTTTTTTTATACGCCCCTACAATTTTGTATACACCATCGGTAATCAAATGTTCAAACAAATGAGAAGTTGCTTTCATCCAGATCATAATAATGAAGAGAAGACTCTCGGCTAAAAATTTAGACAAGATGGACAGGATTTTCATGATTTGATTAATCAAGGCAAAATAATTAATGGCAAAATGATTGGTTCAAAAGACATTGAATTATTTTGTCTTCAAAATTTGAGACTTCATCTGCTTATTCATTGGGTGTACAGACTTCAGCCTGCCTATGACAATCTCAACCTAAAGGTTGTACACCCTATTTTGCAGAATTCTAAATTTTGGTCAGAATGGGGTAGAGATAAAACGTAAAGTACGTGTATTATCTGATAAGAAATAATCCTGTAATATCTTGTATGTCCCGTCTAATAAAATTTACTGGATTGCATTTGATGATGGACAGTCCAGAGTTTCAGCGAATAGGAGAGCAAGGCGGCCGTCAATCTGGGTTTGACCAGATGAAGGACTACGGTGAAGCTGCGAAGAATCTGATAGATTTGATGGACCAGTATGGCGTTGGCAAAGCACTTATCATGCCCCCGCCCCAAGTTTCAATACAAATGGAAAAAGTAAATTACAATTACCAGCATAATCTAGAGCCGGTGGAGAAATATTCAAACCGACTCTATCTTGTTGCAGGCGGCGCAACCCTGAATCCACTTATCCATGGAACCAAAGCGTTTACTATTGCATAACCGGAAAGCCAATATTGTTTGGCAATACATTGGGTGGGATAATACCGGATATATGACAATTGACCTCTTGCAGTCGCTGCTCGAGGCCCACCCTAATCTCTATCTAGCCCTCAGGTTTGAAGAACGTTTGTTCGATATGGCTGGAAACCCGATGCCGAACCGAATAGTCGATAATGACTGGAAGATCCTTCCGGAGTGGAAGAAATTTATCAGTGATTTTCCTGCTCGCTTCATGATTGGCAGCGACCAATTCGTTGGGATTCCAGGAGTTACGCGACGCATGCCCCAATCGTTCAAGGAGACATGGTCTGTTTTGGATCAGCTACCGCCCGAGCTGGCAAAGAAAGTTGGTCATGATAATGCAGTTCGTATTTATAATCTTGATTAAGTGATTTTGTACACTACGTAGATGAGTAAATAGTTGTCAAGCAGTACTCGGTAAAAAACTCGGTGTAATTCGAGTCACCGTGGCCAGCATTGTTAGCGGCGACTGAGCTTGGTCTTTAGGTTTCTCTTAAAATAGAAAAGGAGAAGAAAAATGAGAAATTATTCAAAATTTTCCCTTTCATTTTTCTTAATTTATATAGAGGAAAATTATAAAATGTATGTATCAAATGGTAAATAAAAACTTTGTCGCAACAATAAAGAATGAGGGAAGGAAGTGAAAAAGAACCAAAAAACATTCATAGTCGCTGCTGCACAGGCCGCACCTGTGTTTCTAGATCAAAAAGCTACGGTTGAAAAAGCATGCGAATTTATTAATGAAGCAGGACGCAAAGATGCTAAATTAATTGTTTTTCCAGAGGTTTTTATCCCGACTTATCCTGACTGGGTTTGGGTCGTGCCTGGCAGCAAGAAAGCCATTTTTAATGAGCTATATGCTGAGTTAATTGAAAACGCTGTGACCATCCCGGATGAAGCAACGAATCAGCTTTGCCGGGCTGCAAAGAACTCCAAGATTCATGTAGTGATTGGGATAAACGAACGCAACACAGAAGCCAGCAATGCGAGTCTTTTTAATACACTTCTCTATATCGATGCACGAGGAAATATCTTGGGCAAGCATCGCAAACTGGTACCAACAGGAGGTGAACGTTTGATGTGGGCACAAGGTGACGGCAGTACACTGAATGCTTTTGATACTCCTTTCGGCAAACTCGGTGGATTAATTTGTTGGGAAAATTACATGCCACTGGCCCGCAATGCCATGTATGCCTGGGGTACGCAAATCTATGTCGCTCCAACCTGGGATTCAAGTGAAAGCTGGCTAATGAGCCTACGGCATATAGCAAGAGAAGGTGGTATGTTCGTTATCGGATGCTGCATGGCTATTCATATGAAAGACATCCCCAATCGTTACAAATTTAAAACACTATATCCTGAAGGCAAGGAATGGATTAATCCCGGAAATAGCTGCATTATCAATCCCAAAGGTGAATTCATTGCCGGTCCCGTAAAAATGAAAGAAGAAATTCTGTATGCAGAAATCGACTATAAACTCATCCCGGCCTCAAAATGGATATTCGATGTGGCGGGACACTATGCTAGACCCGATGTCTTCAAATTTACTGTTAACCGTGAACCCAATGCGGTTATACAAATCAGGGATTCTGAAACAAAATGAATGATGTTGTGCAAAAACAAGATAATTTCAACTTCTAGGACGTAGGATTTCTATCCCGTTGGATAAATATCTTACGGGAAGTATCCAACGGCCTGAAGCAATCTTAAATTCAATATTTAAGAATAGAGAAAGGAGGTGATGATCTTTGATTGTATGAAGATTTTATGAAGCTACAACTTTATTCTACTAGAATATACATCATAGCACTTTCGATAAATAACCAATCTATACTTTAAAGGAGGTGTTTTAAATGATTAGAAAAGGAGTGGGTCTCATGCTGTCTCTGTTGTTGATGCTATTTATAACCTGCGCAAAACAGCCATCTGAAGAAAAGCCTGAAGTTGTTAGTGAAGAAGCTGCCTGGAACATGAAAACTGAAATGGTGGTGGTCGATAACTGTTCTGTTTCCTGTCCCTGCCTCTTCGGTCAAGAGCCAAATCATGGATACTGTCGGTTTATTGGTGCGGTCCATATCGTAGAGGGCAATCATAAAGGTACATCACTTGACGGAGTAAACTGGGCTTTCTTTAGTGAATTCACTGGAAAATCCACGGCACCACAATTTGAATACTCAGCTTACTACATAGACAGCAATGCTACCGAAGCTCAGAAAAGTGCCCTGCGTGAAATCCTCTCTGCGGCTCCTTTCTCAACCATGGGTGAACAATTGGGAATAAAAGAAACATCGATCAAGATCGAGAAACCAACGGATGAGAATAAAAATTATACTCTTGCTCTAGGAGACCTTGGAGAATTTTCAGTAGCATTAGTCTATGGTAATGACCCAGCTACACCACAGAAAGTTTTGAATCCTGTTTATCCCTTCCCAGCTAAGGAGATAACTATCGGCTCAACCACTGGCAACTTCAGCGACCATGGTAAGGATATGAACTTGGTGAATACTGGCGCTGAGATTAGTGAGTCTACACTTTCTGGTAGTGAATAAGAATGCTTAACCCCGCCTGTAAGGTCGTGAATATCGTTTTGCTTATTTATTGAAAGTCCATTTCTATTCAAAAATTTCTTCTTTGCAGGCGGGGTAGGCGGCTATACATCTCAATCGGCAAATCTCAAGATAAAAATATCTTATTCAACCGCTCAATCCCCTGAATGAGTCTTTCTGGAGATTCCCCAGTAAAACAAAGTCGGATATATTGGATAAAGTCCTTACCAAAACTATCACCGGGGGCTACGGAAACTCCTTCATCAAGACAAGTCTCGATGAGCTCCCAATAATCTCGACCTTTCAAATATTTTGTTGCAGAAAAAAACACAAAGTAGGCGCCCTCTGGTTTCCAAACATCAATTTTTAAATTCTCTACGAATAAATCACGCAGGTCTTGATAATGTTTTTGCACCGAATGTATCCATTGCTGGCGGGTCTTGACAGGTTCAACCATCATGTACTGGGCAAGAGTAGAAGGACTGTAGAGCTGATGCACCATGATTTTGTTGAGATTCTTCACAGTCATTTTGTTTGCAACGATATAACCTAACCGCAATCCTGCAAACATAAAACTTTTGGAGAAGGTGAAAACGCTGAGCGTTTGCTCAAACATCACGGGCAAACTGGCAATAGAAATATGAGGACGATTATCGAATGTTAGACCATCATACGCTTCATCGGAAATGATCCACAGTTGGTGCTTTCTAGCAAATTCGGCAATTTGCTGCAACTGTTCCTGATTGAGTACCTTACCACTTGGATTGTTGGGGGTATTAAGATACAATGCTACGGTTTTGGGTGTAAGAAATTGGCTAAGATAATCCTGTATATCCAATTGTGGTGCTTCATAAAGCCGTACATAAAGTGGCACTTCGAGGTTCTTGCCACCAGCCACTTTTACCATGCCGAAGAAAAATGGCCAAGCGGGGGTAAGAATCAAAACGTCTTCACCTGGGTCTACTAAACTCTTGACACTAATACTGAGCGCATTAGTAGCGCCGTTGGTAATTAAAACATGGTCTTTTCCCACTCGCAGATTATTATCTGTTTGCAGTTTTGCCACTAGAACATCCCGTAAAAGGTCCACACCAAAGGTATTGCAGTAACGATTGAAATCACAGTGTTTTTCAATAACAGCAGAATCCACGGGCAGAGGATATTTCGGCGACAGGTAGGTATCCCCGATGTGCAGCTTGATTAAATTATCTCCTTGCGCTACCATCTTCGCATGGAATTTTTCAAAAACAGAGCCAGTGATTTGGAGAACTCGCTGGGAAAAATTGGGAAATTTCGGCATAAATTTCCTCCCTCATTAATTGAATCATTTATTACATAAACTTGGTTAATAATAATACTGCAAAAAAGCAAGAGAAATTTATAGTAATTTTCTCAAAAATCAATCAAGAAAGAACCTTATTGATTTTTTTAAAAAAAATTATTGATGAAAAACCCATTTTCGGTGTATAATACTATATGAAAAAGGATAATGCACTATCCTTGGACGATACGGCTTTGGTAGAGCAGGCCTTAGCAGGCGAAAGGAAGGCTTTTGATTCACTTATCACACGACATATGCCACACTGCTATCGCATTGCCAGACGCTACGGCCTTTCACCAGAAGACGCCGCAGATATAGTTCAAGATACTTTTATGGCCGCTTATCAAGGACTGCCAACATTTAATTTTGCGTATCAGTTTTCCACCTGGCTGACACGTATTCTTTTGAATCGACTTTCGAATTTTCGTCGAGGTCTAAGACGGGCAAAAAATTATTTTTGGCGCTCTCAGGATAAACCAATAAGATCAGAATTTTTTGAAGACCTGGATAGCACAACACCGGAAGATGAGTTACAAAAATTGGAATTACAAACGATGCTTTTACGTGCAATAGCTAAACTTCCAAAGCGACAACGCCTCGTATTTATTTTATTTGAAATGGAAGAGTACAAAACCAAGGAAATCGCGGCCATGCTAGACATACCAGAGGGCACGGTTACCTCGCGCTTGCACCATGCACGCCTTTCATTGCGTAAACAATTGCTTGATTATCTTTAAATTAGGAGTGTGCCATGAAGTGTCAACAATTTATTGAGAACTTGCAAACCATGTTAGATAACAGCGTAGAGACATTGCCTGCTGCTGCCGAAAGGCATAGACAAAGCTGTGAAAGCTGTCGTCTGATTCACACACACATGTTGAATTTGCAAAATGCTGCTCGAAAAGCCCCAATACCCAAACTTTCGTCCCGGGCAGAAACTTTACTTACACATCGCATTGTTGAGAAAATTGCTCCGCGAAATAAATCTGCCCAACCATCTTTTTGGTATATTTTATCAGATATTATCAAGGCGTTACGTTGGGAGCGGGTATTTATCACAGGCGCTTTGATCACTGCAAGTCTGGTCATTGTTCTTCGACTAACCAAGCCGAATACACCAGAAGCCACCAACGTACAAACCAGAAACGATATTGAAATTTTACTGGAAGAACATACCATGGCTATGGATAGTGGAATTTTTCAAAGCAATACCCAGTACGCGAACCTTGTAACTACGACAGAACAAGAATAATGTTATTTCACATACTACAATTCATTTACCAAACTATTTTTGTTGTGGTTCTCCTTGGAACCTCGCTTTGGAGACCGGTTGTAGGACAGAGTGCTTTACACTCGTTCACGGTTCCTGCGGATTCCGTGGCTATCGATAGTCTGCTAGTGCGCATCAGCCGCGTATCTGAAAGAGTTAGCTATTCTGGAGTGCAAATACGCATTGTTAGACATAGGGGTAAAGCCTTAGAATTACGCTGGCAGGAATATCACTGGCATCCAGAACGTACCGTGGTCATTTTTCTTGCACCAGAAGACTTGCGCAATTCTACGCTTGTCCTCAAAGGCGATCAAGTTAAATATCGCCGCAACCGACACGTTAGAAAAAAGTTTCGTTATGGTGCCCCTAAGGATTTGCTAAAAAATGGTCAAATCTTTAAGGAAATCGCTTTATTACGACGGAATTACCATGTAACTGTCTCACCCGGGCCAATATTTGTAGACCAAACAACGATTTCACTCAACGTGACACCCCGACACCCGGGCCGACCAGCTTTGCAAGCGTTGGTAGATACACAAAGTGGTCTGTTACTACAGACCAAACGTTTACAAGATGGATTTGCCAGTGACAGCCTTGCGGAAATAAGTCAATTTTTAGAAATTTCTTATGAAGAACCTGATACGACAATATTTACACGTGCCTGGTCTGAAACTAAACTCATCAAAAAGACACGGAAAGCGAAAATTTATTCAGACCTTACTAAATTGATGACTTCATATAAAGGTGAAGTACTTATCCCGAAAAAAGTCCCTGATGGATTCACCCTACTCCAAATCAAATCCATTCAAAGGAAGGAAAAATCATTTTTACACTTTTTATATGGAGATGGCCTTACCTTTATCTCCTTATTTCAAAGTAAAGAGGATGGTGAGCCATTACACAAGAAAGGGGACAAGCGTAAAAGAAAAAAGAGGGAAAAAGAACGTGAACCATCACACGAGAAAGGGTACCTAAAAAAGGCTGAGCATCATGGTCCATTTGTCATTATCCGCGGAAAACAGGATAACATCGCCTATAACATCCTTGGTGAAATACCACGGGCAGAATTAGCTGAGATGGCAGAGAGTCTGGAAACGATGCATTAGGTAAAACAATAAATGACGTGGGTACAAAAAGGTAGGTTGCTAAAAACCTTAACTGGTTCGGGATAAAAGTTAAAATTTTTCTGTTTTTGCACCAACGTCATAAATGAATAACCCAACGGCTTTACATGGCATTTATCTTTATTTTATTTATTATATTTTATGTTCTAAGAAGAAGGGAGAAAACGTATGCGTAATTTTTTTAATAAATATTGCATAAAACTTACTGGTTTATTTTTGACAATGAGTTTAGCACTTCTTGGATGTGGAAAAGATGACGCCAACAGCCATAACTTCGGACAAGGGGCTCGGGGGATGTCAGATAATAGAACCTCTCAGATGTCTGCCGCTATCCCCGTGCAGGTGGCGTCGGTAAAAAGGGGTGATATTTCAATGTTTCTTTTACAGACCACTACCATTGAGGCAGAAAGGCAGGTGGACATAATAACAAAAGTAGCAGGCCAGGTAGTAAAATTACCTGCCGAAGAAGGCGTTAAGGTCAAAAAGGGTGATTTGCTGGCCCAGTTGGATGAAGCTGAATTACAAATCGAATTTTTGCAGGCCAAAGTTGGCATGGAAACCGACAAAGCGACTTTTGAACGGGCAAAAAAGATGCTGGAAAAAAACCTTATCGCTGAAGAGAATTATGAAACAACCCGGCTGCAGTATGAGAGTTCCAAGGCATCCTATGAAGCTGCCCGCCTTAAGTTGGAATACACCAGCGTACGTTCTCCTATTGACGGCGTGGTTACGGCCCGCAATATTGAACTTGGACAGCGAGTAAATGTTAATGATGCCCTGTTTCAAGTCGCGGATTTTAATCCGCTGCGAGCCAAGATCTATGTACCGGAAAAAGATATGGGGCGGATTTTTGAAGGCCAGCAGGCTAAGATTACTATCGAATCCGAACCTGGCTTAGAGTTTTCAGGAGTAGTAAAAATGATTAGCCCGGTTGTGGATCCTACCAGTGGCACGGCCAAGGTAACGATCGATATAAAGGATGATCAAGGTAAACTCAAACCTGGCATGTTTGCCTCCGTGTTCATTTCTACTGAAACCCATAAAAATACTTTAATAATACCCAAAAAAGCCCTGGTCTTGGAAAGCGAAGCGGATCAGGTTTATGTGTACGAAAATGGCAACGCCCATAAGGCCAACTTGAAACTTGGCTTTACCTCCGGCGATAACGTAGAAGTCCTCTCTGGATTAAAAGAAGGCGATCTAGTGGTGACGGTAGGTCAGGAAGGCTTAAGAGAAGGTTTACCCATCAGAATTCCTGATCAGGATCAGACCTTGACTCGCAGCACCAAGGATACTACCGCAGCTACAGAACTGGCGGCCAATAGGTCTGGTCAGAGAAGACAATCCAGGCGCATGGGCGCTCACGGCACGCCTGATCTCGAACGCTTGAAACGGATGGAAGATCGCTTACTACAAATCCCCGCTGTGCGGAAAGAGTACGAAAAGCGTCTTAAAGAAGACCCAGATATGAAAAACAACCCCCAGAAAAAGATGGCTTTCTTTCGGGAGATGTTTCAGAAGATGCGGGAGATGCAATAGGGTTCCTATATAGAAAACAAGAATAATGAGTAAATTGTAAAAAGAAGGTATTGCAAAGCTTAAATTACATTATTTGAACAGATTAGAGAAAGGGTTATCCACAAACGTATGATGCGAATTCAGTGTTATAAAAATGTTTTTCGTCAGACACTCTTTGTCATGTCTCTGATGGTTTTGACCGGCAGAGTCTGGAGTATCGATTCCGAAAAAAATGGTGATAGCAAGAACGGTGTGCTTATCGACAAGGATGGCAAGCGCTTTATCACCGCTGTACGTACGGAACATAAGCCAGACATCGACGGTTACTTGAACGATCCGGCCTGGGAAACCGCCCAATTTCAAGAGCACTTTACACAACGCGAACCCGAAGAAGGGACACCAGCGACCGAAAAGACTGAAGTGGGAGTGCTTTATGACGAGCAAAATCTTTACTTTGGCCTCAAGTGTTACGATTCCGAACCGGACAAGATTATCGCCCGGGAAATGCGGCGTGACGCTCGCATGAATGATGATGACTTCTTTGCGTTGATTCTTGATACCTACCACGATCACCGCAGCGGTTATTATTTCGTCACCAATCCAAATGGAGCTAAACGTGATGCGGTTATAGCAAATGAGGGACGTGACTTTAATTCTGCCTGGGAAGGTGTCTGGTGGTGTAAGGCCCGGATTACCACTGATGGCTGGTTTGCCGAGATTGCTATACCCTGGAAAACATTACGATTCAATGTGGAAGACTCAGCAGTCTGGGGCATTAACTTCGCTCGCATGGTACGTCGAAAGAATGAACACGTATTTTGGCAACTCATTCCTCGCGATTTTGGATATTTTGGGTTGTTTCGTCTTTCTGAGGCGGGTACGCTGCACGGCATGACCGATCTACGAATGGGCGGTAACCTGGAACTCAGGCCCTATTTTTTAGGCGGTTTGGAAAACGACTTGAATACAGATTTCGCCACCGATCGAATGAATGACACCGGTGTAGATGCCAGAGTGGCATTAACTCCTAACTTAGCTTTAGATCTCACCGTGAACACTGATTTTGCCCAGGTAGAAGCCGACCAAGAACAGGTCAACCTGACTCGATTCTCCCTTTACTATCCTGAAAAGCGTGAGTTTTTTCTTGAAGGTGCTGAGGTCTTCTCATTCGGTGGTAGTGGGCGTCGTTACTGGCACGGCAGAGGCGCTGATTTGAATCTTTTTTATAGCCGTAGGCTTGGCCTTGTCAATGGACTCGAAACACCCATACTTGGCGGAGCCAAAATGGTCGGCAAAATAGGGCGGTATCAGGTCGGTGTGATGAATATATTGACTGATAAAGTAACCATTGAAGAAGATGATGAAACAACCAAAGTCAGCTCTGCCAATTTTTCGGTACTCAGGATGCGTCGAGACATTCTCAAGCGCGGTACGATAGGTTTGATGTTACTCAATAAGGAAGAAATACATTCGTCGGGCTATAATCGATCAATGGGACTCGACATTAACCTGCCGTTAACTGATTATTTCACTATCTCCGGCTATTTTGCGGGTACCTTCGGTCCTAATGAAGAGGAAGATGGAAAAATCATCAATATGAACAAGCAAAATTTAGCTGGTAAGCTCAGTCTGAGATACGATAGCGATCTCTGGGAATTCTCGGCATCGTACCAAGACGTGGGGGCGCAATTCAATCCGGAAATGGGATTTATCCGCCGCACGGACTATCGTCTCAACAAAGCTTCGGTGGAATTTTCTCCGCGACCTAAAAAATCGCCGGTTATCCGTCAATTCACTTACAAGTTAGAAGGTAATTATCGTACAGATCATAGCAATAGAATGTTAGATAGTGCGATCAATGCCTCATTCGGAATTCGCTTCCAGAACAGTGCGCGCTTCACCATCGGGGTTAAAAGAGAAAATGAGTTCATCGATGAGGATTGGGAGGTACGCGAAGGATTCCTCATTCCCATAGGGACTTACTCTGGTTACGAATCCTACATTCGCACAAACAGCGACGAGAGCCGTACCGTTGCAGGTCGGATCAACTTAAATTATGGAAATTACTATACAGGTCGTAACATGCGCTTTGGTTTTGGAGGAAGCGTGACTAACATCACCCCGCTGAGGATTGAGATAGACTACAATCATAATTTTGTAGATCTTCCAGAGGGTAGTTTCCGGACCAATACACTCGGACTTCGAATGTTTTACTTTTTTTCTACAGAGCTTTATTTTAAGGCTTATGTTCAATGGAATGACGACAGACTTAATTACGACGGTAAAGAGAAAATCATCGCCAACTTTCTGTTGAGATGGATCTATTCACCGACAAGTAATCTATATTTAGTTTACAACGATGGACGACTGATAGGACCAGGGAACGATGAGATCAGCAATCGAACGTTTATGTTAAAAGCTACGTTCTTCTGGCGTAAGTAACTATGCTAGTCTTAAGCAAGTTGAAAACTGATAGTTCGATTGGAGATTAAAATGAAAAAAGAAATTAACTTTAATTTCCTGATTATTTCTTTATTTCTAAGTATAAGTTTTTTAGTTAATCCTGTATTGTCGCAGAAGCTCGAAGAGAATCAAGGTATTGATGAGAAAGTCAAAATATTTCTTAAAAATCATAATACCAATGGAGAAATATGAATATATCTGAATTTTCAGTAAAAAAGCCTATTACCATGCTCATGGCAATCTTGAGCATCATCGTCCTCGGGGCTTTAGCATTGCAGCGGCTACCGCTCACGTTTCTACCAGATTTTTCCTCATCTCATTTGAGAATATCTGTTCCTTATGTTTCTTCTTCTCCTCAGGAAGTTGAAAGTCTTATCACTCGTCCAATTGAAGAAATCATGGGGACGGTTTCAAATCTTGATGAAATTAGCTCAACTTCCTCCGCAAACAACAGCAGCATTCGTCTGGAATTTTTGGATGGTACAGATATGGGTTTAGCTTCGGTGGAAGTGCGCGATCGTCTGGACCGGGTTCGTCCGCAACTACCTGATGATGTAGATCGCATTCAAATTCGGCGCTGGCAAACAACCGATATACCGATTTTACAATTCAGCCTGGCCTGGGGGGGTCCAAACGATGAGTTGTACGATCTGGTAAATAAAATCATTGTACCCAGAATTCAGCGTGTCGATGGCGTAGCAAATGTAGAAATTGGCGGAATGGACGAACGTCAGGTGCTGGTTGAACTCGATTTGGAGCGCATGCGAGCGCACCATATCGATGTCTATAATTTATCCCGAAGTCTGCGTTCCAATAACATCAACATTGCTGGAGGGTACGTCATTGATGCCGGACGCAAATACACAGTTCGCACAATGGGTGAGTTTCAGACCATCGAGGAGATTTCGCAAGTCCCCATTGAAAACACAAATCTCGTGTTAAGAGATGTGGCCGAGGTCAAGTTTGATTACCCGGAAAAAAAGAGTTTTCAGCATCTGAACCGACATGATGCGGTTGTGCTCAGTGTTTACAAATCTTCTACGGCCAACGTGGTAGATGTCGCCCAGAGTGTCAAAAAATTGTTAAAGAGATTACAGAGCGAGCCCGAGTTTAGCCGTCTCAATATGCAGATATTTCGTGATCAATCGGAGGACATTTTGGATAGCTTGAAAAATCTGACCTGGGCGGGACTTTTTGGAGCTTTATTAGCAACATTAATGCTATTCCTGTTTTTACGTAAGATTCGCAGTACAGTAATCATTGGAGTTGCGATCCCGATTTCGGTGATTACCACGTTTTTACTCATGTATATTTTACGACTTGTCCCATTCAACTCCCAGATTACTTTGAACCTAGTATCTCTCTCCGGTCTCATGTTTGCCGTTGGCATGTTGGTAGATCCGGCGGTTGTGGTATTGGAAAACATTTTCCGCCATAAACAGGAGGAGGGATTGGAGGCCCGCAAAGCAGCTATTGTTGGAGCGCAGGAAGTCTCGGTCGCAGTAATTTCAGCTACGTTTACCACCGTTATTGTTTTTGTACCGCTCGTTTTTATGTCTAATTCAGGTATGGGGCGTTTTATGAATGACTTTGGCGTTGCTATTGTTACCGCAACTCTGGCAAGCTTGATAATCAGCCTTACTTTGATCCCATTAGCAGCATCACACATCTTTACTGGTAAAGAAAAGCCGCGAGCTCACTTTTTAGTTCGTATGGGCGATGCTTATGGCCTCAGTATCCAAAAGGTAATCAAATATCGCTTTGCAGCCCTGCTGGTTTTCTTTGCAATTGGCTGGGGTGCCTGGAAACTCTACGGGAGTATTGATCGCGATTGGATACCACGCACACCCGAACGCCGAATGGATTTGAATGTGGAAATGCCGCGAAGTTTTTCAATAGAGGAAGTACAAGCACTTTATGATACCGTGGAATCTATCCTCCTGGCTAAAAAAGACAGTTTAGAAATTTATCAAGTCGCCAGCAACTTCAGAAAAAACCGTGGCCGATTGACCGTTTATTTTACCCCTGAAGAGCAGGCTAAAAAGAACACCACCGAATTATACGATGATGTTCGTGCCGTGCTACCAGAGATTCCTGGTGTGCAGTTCAAAGTTGGTCGTATGCACGGTCATGGGGGTAATGAGATGGGTGTGAGCGTTGAATTGAAGGGTAAAAACGCCGCAATTCTGGCGACCTATGCCGAAGAAATTAAAACTCTTCTCCAGGATGTCCCGGGAATCAAAGACATTGACACATCCATGGAAAGAGGTGATGAAGAAGTCCGCATCAGCGTGGATCGAGTACGAGCACAAAAGTATGGCCTTTCTGCGCAACAAGTGGCCAGATCAGTGGCCTCTGCTTTGAGCAGTCGAGCAAACTCGCGATTTAAAACCCAGGACAAAGAGGTGGATATTCTTGTGCAATTAGCGGAAGAAGATCGGATGAGTCTGCAGCAGTTAGAAAATATGGCCTTCCAAAACAGTCGGGATGAAATGGTTCAGCTAGGGTCAGTGGCTAATTTTAATCTACGCAAAGGCCCAGAGTCTATTAAGCGGGAAGACCGACAAACCACGATTTCAGTATTTGCTAACACAGACCGAAGCGGGATGTGGAGCGTGAGTCAGGAAATTAGTGCCCGCATGGCCTCTATTAAACTACCCCCGGGGTACGCCTGGAGTTTAGGCCGTAACTGGATGCTGATGCGACAAATGGAGTCTGAATCATCTTTTGCGATTATCATTGCACTTATATTGGTTTATATCGTTATGGCTTCGCTATTTGAATCCTTGATACATCCTTTCACTATTTTATTCACGGTCCCTTTTGCCATCATTGGCGTGCTCTTTATGTTCTGGGCGACGAATACGAATTTAACAAATATGGCTTATTTAGGAATTATTGTTGTATGTGGGCTGGTGGTAAATAACGGCATCATCCTGATAGATGCCATCAACAAATTGCGGCGCAAAGGGCTGCCTCGCAGTGAGGCCATCCGAATTGGAGGTCGGAATCGTCTACGGCCAATTTTAATGACTACCCTAACCACTATAATTGGTCTTATGCCGTTGGTTATTCCAGCCATGTTTCCTGGCATTTTTGGCCCACAGGAAGGACGCGCCGCCATGTACTCACCTGTTGGTTTAGCAGTTGTCGGCGGACTGTTAACCAGTACACCGCTGACGCTTTTCCTCATGCCAATTGTGTATGTCATGCTAGATGATCTCGTTCATTGGATTTCCCGCATTTGGGCAAAGGCTCTGGCTATGCGCACTGGTTTGGGGAAAGTAACGGAATCATAGTATCAAGGATACAAGAAGTCAAATAGTATGGAGGGTATATGGGTAAAGGTTTGAATAAACATAGAGTAGCGAGCTGCAATGTTGCATTGTTACTACACAAACAATTTAACAATAGAGCAATGGAACAGTTGAGCAATGAGTATTAAAAACAAAATATTTATGCAAAAGAAACGAAGATTTGATTGGTTATACCAAATATAAAATAAAGGCTTAACAAATATGAAAATAGTAAACTTCTCAATAACTCGTCCGGTTACAATATTAATGTTTATGGTGGCAGCCGGGGTATTTGGCTTTGTGGCCTTTGACCGGCTGCCCATAAATCTTCTGCCGGATATTTCCTACCCAACCTTGACCATTCGCACAGAATACCCGGGAACCGCTCCGGGCGAAGTCGAAAATCTCCTTTCTGAACCGATTGAAGAGGCGGTCGGCGTTATTTCAGGTGTGGTGCGCACCAGTTCTATCTCCCGTCCTGGTATGTCTGATGTTATCATAGAGTTCGACTGGAAAACCGACATGGATTTTGCCTCTTTGGATGTACGTGAAAAGTTAGATATGCTCGTACTTCCCAAGGATGCCGAACCTCCTATCCTGTTACGCTTCGATCCATCGTTGGATCCCATTATGCGCATCGGACTTGCGGGCGAGGAAAGCCTGATCGCCCTGAGATTGTTCGCTGAAGAGCGTATCAAACAAGAATTAGAATCATTGGATGGGGTAGCTTCCATTCAGGTATCTGGAGGATTAGAAGAGGAAATTCAAATAAACGTTCATGAAAGCCGGCTCGCAACTCTCGGTATACCCATTACCCTGGTTACGCAGCGCATGGCGCAAGAAAACGTCAATCTCACAGGCGGCACACTCAAGGAGGGTGAAGCCGAATTCCTGGTCCGCACCCTGAACGAATTCCAGAACGTCGACGAAATGCGAGATATTGTCGTTGGTATGCGCAGTCAGGTACCTATCTTGCTGAAAGATGTGGCAGAAATTCGTAAAGGCCATAAGGAACGGAAAGTGATCACCCATCTCAACGGCAAAGAGTCGGTGGAGATCGCGGTCTACAAAGAAGCTGATAAAAATACGGTCACGGTAGCAAAGCGGGTGAAAGAGCGACTGCAGGAAATCATGCAGGAGTTCCAGCAATTCAATGTACCTTTAACCATGACCATCGTGAACGATCAATCCCTTTTTATTGAGAACTCGGTGGATGAAGTTTTAAACACGGCTATCTGGGGAGGCATTCTCGCGATGCTGGTGCTGTATCTTTTCCTTCGCAGTCTGAAAAGCACCCTTATCATCAGTTTGGTCATTCCGATTTCCATTGTCGCGACTTTCTTTTTCATGTATCTGGCCAATGTCTCGCTCAACATCATGTCGTTAGGGGGATTGGCCTTAGGTGTGGGGATGCTGGTGGATAATGCCATTGTGGTGCTGGAATCGATCGACCGATATCGCAAGCGCGAGCATGCCCAGGCAGACGCCGCCGATAAGGGCACATGTGAGGTCGGCCAGGCGGTCATCGCCTCGACTCTGACCACGGTGTGTGTGTTTGTGCCGATTATTTTTGTGGAAGGCATCGCTGGACAATTGTTTAATGATCAGGCGCTCACCGTAACCTTTTCCCTGACGGCTTCTCTTCTGGTGGCCTTGACATTTATTCCCATGTTAGCCTCCCGGCAATTTCAACCCATGCTGTCTCCGGATCAAGCGTACGTTGAAACCACATCTGAGAGTAAAGGTAAAATTAAAAAATTTTGGGCACGCATTTCCCTCGATACCCCGGCCTTCCTTTACAACCAGATTCGAGGAATTTTTGCAACTGTGGGACAAGTTCTAAACCGGCTGCTGAAACCCGTTTACGCGGCTTTTGACGCAGCTTTGCAGCTTTTGACCAAGCGCTATCCCAGATTTCTTGATAATGTACTCCAGCAACGTGCGAAGTTTCTGGGAAGCACGTTGCTGCTTTTTATTCTTGCTCTGGTCAGTGTGCCATTTCTCGGTAGTGAGCTTATCCCTGAGATGAGTCAGGGTGAATTTTTCGTGGATATTCTTTTGCCTATTGGGACGCCGCTGGAGAAAACCGAAGAGGTAGTGGCTCAGATGGCCTCCAGGGCGCAGGAAGTGCCGGGCGTTTCCAACGTCTATACGGTTTCCGGGACCGCCGCACAGATGGGGTTCAGCGCGACGGAATTGCGTGAAAATCTTGGGCAATTGCATATCCGTCTGCTGCGGAGAAACGACCGTGAAGCTGAGCAACGGGTCATGGATGATTTGCGAAACAAATTTATAGCTTTACCAGGTGTTGAATATAAAATATCCCGTCCCACCCTTTTCAGTTTCAAAACCCCGGTTGAAGTGGAAGTTCGCGGCTATAATTTGCAGGAATTAGAGCGGCTGAGTCTGACCTTGGCGCAGGAGATTCGAAACCTCCCAGGCTTGCGTGACGTCAAATCCAGCACCGAAGGCGGCAATCCCGAGGTGCAGATCGTTTTCAACCGTCGTCGGGTGGCTCAGGCCGGTCTGGACATCGCAACCATTGGTAACATTGTGCGCAATAAAGTTCTGGGAGAAGTTTCAACCGAGTTAAATCGCCAGGACCGCAAAGTAGATATCCGTGTGCGCGCCCGCGAAGAGGACCGCAACAACGTGGAAGATCTGCGCCGACTGGTGGTCAATTCCACGGGCTCCGTGCCCATTCCTCTATCTACGGTGGCAGATGTGAAATTGGAACGCGGGCCAAGTGAAATCCGACGCATTGATCAGGAACGGGTAGCGCTGGTGACGGCTAATCTCAAAGGGCGAGACCTGGGGAGTGTCTCCGAGGACATTCAAAAAATCATCGATAAACTGGAACTGCCGCCCGATTTCCGTGTGCGCATCGGCGGACAGCAGCGGGAAATGGTGACCTCGTTCGACAGCATGAAACTGGCCATAGCTCTGGCTATTTTTCTGGTCTATTTAGTCATGGCTTCGCAGTTTGAGTCGCTGGTGCAGCCGTTCATCATTATGTTCACTATACCCTTTGCCCTTATCGGTGTAATCCTCACACTGCTTATAACCAGGACACCCATCAGTGTCGTTGTGCTCATTGGACTCATCATGCTGGCTGGGATTGTGGTAAACAATGCCATTGTCCTAATTGACTATATCAACAAGCTGCGAAAGCAGGGCCTGGCCAAACGCGAGGCCATTAAACAAGCTGGCCAGGTTCGTTTGCGGCCCATTCTCATGACCACCCTCACCACCGTACTCGGCCTTTTACCCATGGCTCTGGGTTTCGGCGAAGGTGCGGAACTGCGCACCCCTATGGCTATTACTGTTATCGGCGGTTTACTTGTGGGCACCCTCCTCACATTGGTAGTAATTCCTATGGTATATGACGTGGTAGTGCGGAAGTAAATTCAAACCATGCTAACCAGGCAGGACTCTTTTAAAGAACAATAATTGTTTTCCAAAACTTACAAAACCTGAGATCCTTCAAAATAGGGTAGAAAGTCTCATATCTAGTAGTAAATTTTATTTTGATATTTTAAATTTTATTAGTATGTTTTAGAAAAATAATTCATTAATGACGTTGGTGCAAAAACGGAATAATTTCAACTATTAGCAATTGTAAAGTCAATATTTTCAAATTAAAATATTTAGCGTCTTACCTTAATTGCACCTACGTCATTAATTACTTTTTTATCTAAACAATTTAGCTAAATCTAAAATGAACGAGTTTGATAAAATCGCTGTCATTTACGATATCATGTACAAAGATAGAAAAGAGGATGTTAAGTTTTATTTATAGTTGATTTATCAACATTTTATTTCAATTAAGATATTTGAGATGTCAATATCTTCTCATATTCACACGTTTACGAAGTTCTGGCAACATTTTATTGTAGATGAACTACAACGATTACGCATGACTGAACATACCTTTATGGTGGTGGTTGCCGTAGTAATTGGAATTATGGGTGGATTTGGAGCAATCTTTTTTCGCTTTGCCATTCGATTTTTTCAAGGAGTCTTTTTTGGCTCCTGGCAATATACCTTGGAGTATTCGTTACAACTACCCTGGTATGTTAAGCTTATTGCACCAGCAATGGGCGGATTAATTGTTGGCCCAATTGTGTTTTATTTTGCGCGGGAGGCAAAAGGTCATGGGGTACCTGAGGTTATGGAGTCGATTGTGCTGCGTGGAGGCGCTATTCGTCCTCGTGTGATGTTTGCCAAAGTCACCGCATCAGCGGTATGTATTGGGTCGGGTGGCTCGGTTGGACGTGAAGGGCCAATCGTTCAGATTGGTTCTGCTATTGGTTCCATGTTAGGGCAGGTTCTCAAAGTGACCGGTTCCCGTTTGCGGACTTTTGTGGCTTGTGGAACGGCTGCCGGGATTGCAGCTACTTTTAATGCGCCGATAGCCGGTGCTCTTTTCGCGATGGAAATTATTCTCAGTGATTTTGGCATTTCTCAATTCAGCCCAATTGTGGTTTCATCAGTTACTGCTACTGTGGTATCACGTCATTTTTTAGGTGATTTTTCCGCCTTTGTGATTCCCCATTATGAACTGGTAAGCATCTTCGAAATGATTCCTTATGTAATCTTAGGGGTTTTGGCGGCATTCGTGGCCCTGGCTTTTATCAATCTGTTATATAAAACCGAAGATATATTTGAAATCCTTCGCATACCAGAATTCTTAAAACCTGTACTTGGAGGCTTACTCATTGGACTAATAGCGATTTATTTCCCGCATATATTCGGAGTTGGTTACGATACCATAAGCCTGGCATTGAACGGTCAATTGGTCTGGTATTTTTTATTGTTCCTAGTCGCTCTGAAGGTCGTTGCTACCTCAATTACTATTGGTTCCGGTGGATCGGGAGGGATTTTTGCTCCTTCTTTATTTTTAGGTGCAAACCTCGGTGGTTTCATGGGGACCATTGTTCATACGCTTGTTCCCATGCATACGGCATCCTCCGGCGCTTATGCATTGGTGGGAATGGGGGCCGTAGCCGCCGGGGCCATGCACGCCCCTATTACATCAATCCTGATTATTTTTGAATTAACCAATGATTATCGAATAATTCTTCCTCTGATGATTACCTGCATCATCAGCGCTTTAATTACTACTCGATTGAAAAAAGATTCTATTTATACTCTAAAACTATCCCGCCGGGGTATCAATATTTTCCAAGGTCAAGAAATCAATGTATTAAATTCGCTGCAAGTGGCAAAAGTAATGAAATCAGATTACGAGCGAGTCCATGCAGATACCCCATTCCGCAAATTAATGGATTTAACCGTCAGCAGCCCTCACCCGAACTTTTTTGTGGTTGACAGTCAAAATCATTTATTAGGCGTGATTTCCATCCATGATGTGCGAAGAATTATCTATGAATCCGATGTACTTGAACATGTTCTGGTTGCCTATGATCTATTGACGCCAATACGCCATTACTTTACCCCTAATGATACGCTTGACATTGTTATGAAAGCTTTTGGTGAAATGAATATTGATGAATTACCGGTCGTAAGTGGAAAGAATGAAAAGCAGTTAATTGGAACAATTTCTAAAAATGATGTGATTGAGGTCTATAACAAAGAAGTATTTAAACGAGACATGGTTACCTCCGTTTCCAGTTACATTGGTTCTCTACGTAAGTTCAAGCGGATTGAATTGCTGGATGGACAAATCTTATGTGAGATTGAGATTCCGGGAGAGTTTGTAAATAAAACACTGCGAGAGTTAAATTTACGCAGTCGTTTTGGTACAGAAGTAGTACTGATCAAGCAGAACTATGATGCTGAAAAAAAAGAAAAACAGAATGTAATTCCACCCAAACCGGATTATCGTTTCAAATACGGTGATTCGATCTTGATAATGGGTTCTCAAGCCAGTCTAAATAACATTAACAATTTAAATCAGCATAAAAAATAATTTTGGTTCACATAGAAGCGAATTGACTTGATGATAAATGAATAACAAACTTAGTCCTAATTAAAGGAATTTAACTATTCCATGAATGCTAATTATATCAATATCTTAGGTACATAAAAAATGGCTTGGATAAAAGTAATAAAAGAACAGGAAGCTCAAAATTCCCTGAAAGAGTTCTATGACAATCATGCCACTCCTTCCGGTATGGTGGATAATATTTTAAAAATCCACAGTCTTAATCCCCCGTCCTTGAAAGGTCACTACCAATTGTATCGAACTCTGATGTTTGGTAAATCCGACTTAAGCCGAGTCCAGAGGGAGATGATTGCAGTGGTAGTCTCGGTAACCAATAAATGTCACTACTGAATAACTCACCACGGAGCGGGTCTCCGCAGACTTACCAAAAATGAAGCACTGATAGAGCATCTCAAGCGCGATTACCGGCAAGCCCCCCTTTCGAGTGCTGACCTGGCCATGCTGGATTATGCCGTTAAACTAACCCTCACAACATGGAAAATGGAAGAAGCGGATGTGGAAAAACTACGGGAGGAGGGTTTTAGCGATGCCGCAATTTTGGATATTAACCAAATCACAGGTTATTATAATTTTGTCAATCGGCTGGCCGACGGTTTGGGGGTTGAGTTGGAGCCTTATTGGCCTCAGTAACAATAAAGTTTAAATATAACCTACCCTATATACTTTAAAAGGATAGCTCAATTAAATGCCCTGGATTTTAAGAACAATTCTCACGCTCTTGCCTGCTTTATTACTTGCCTACCTCTATTCAGGATGGAAACTATATTACGCTCTCAGCAAAATATTTATTTGGCCCAATGATCAAATTAGATTGTTTATTGTAGCTGGGATAGCTTATCTGAATTTACATCCCTTCTTACTTTTAGGACTCCATCAATTAGGATTTGAAAATTTTACTAAATCGATTCGAGAAGGTCAAAAACTTTGGGACATACTTTTTACATATCCCTTTTGGATGGGACTCATATTAATAGTTGAGATTTTACCATGGCTATTGACTATTGATTTTATAAAGCTTCCTTTTTTCCCACTTTATAAAAAATATAAAACCACATGGTTAGAGGTGGAATCAAGAGTAATCGTCGTTATCATGGCGTTGCTCACAATTTATATCCTATTTCGCATACTTATCGACACAAATCGAATACGTGTTTCTGAAGTTGAGCTCTACGTTCCACATTTACCCACAACATTAGAAGGATTAAAAATCGTCCATATAAGTGATCTGCAGGCAGACTCTCGAACCAAACAAAGAAAAATGAAACGATATGTAAAAAAAGTCAATAAACTTAAACCCGATCTGGTATTCTTTACTGGAGATCTAGTGACTTCTGGTACAAAATATATTGATTTGGGATCTAAAATTCTAGGAACTATTGAGGCCCATTATGGCGTATATGCATGTTTGGGTGATCACGATATTTGGGCTGAGCCTCACAGTATAACCAATAGCTTGAAATCTAATAATATTGTAATATTAGAAAACACAAATCAATTTATTCATGTTGGATATGACAGTTTTTTGGTTACTTTTATAACAAATGTCTATTCTCATCGTCCGAGAATGGATCAGTTGTATTCTTTAATGGGTTCTCAGCCTCGAGGGGCTCTTGATATTTTAGTAACCCACCAACCGTCAGAATCTGTAATAGAATTAGCTGCTGAAAGAGGCTATCATTTATTTTTGGCTGGACACACCCACGGTGGACAAATTGTTTTTAGACCATTTGGGTTCATATTTACACCTACCCAATTTGAATCTCCATTTTTTAAAGGATTTTACTTTGTGGATCGTATGTTGGTGAGCATAAACAATGGACTAGGTTTCACTTTTGCTCCATTCCGCTATCATGCACCCGCTGAAGTCACGCTGATTAAAGTAGTTGGAACTGGAGAATAATAACACAAATGTTCATTAATTAACTTAGCGCGGCGAAGCCGCAAATTTCAGAATTGTAGGGATTTGCTTATTCGTACGTTTAGATAAAAAATAATGAAGTCATTAAGTCATAACGCTTCGCTGTCATTTATAGTCATTAGAAAGCGTGCGAATATTCTGTTCTTATACTTCGGATTGCATTCTAAGTAATTAGACTGCGGTCTGCCAGATATAGAAATAAATGGTGGGTTGCAGGTTAATATAATATGTTAGAAATCAAAGGGATACTAAAATGAAGAAATATGAAAAAATCGCCATTCTTGACAATGAATTTCAAGCCCAAGTGTTGGAAGGTTTGCTCAAAGAAAAAGGCATTCCTCATCAAATACGAAGTTATCATGATTTAGCTTATGACGGTCTTTTTCAAAGTCAGAAAGGTTGGGGGCATATCGAAGCGCCTATAGAGTGGAGAGACGATATTTTATCTATTCTTAAAAGTCTCATACCAGAAGATGATGAAAACTAGCCACCGCTTGTTAAATTATCGAGAAACCGAGATGTTCTTTAAATAATCAACTGAAATTTGAATAAAGTTTTCTTTACTTTCTCAAAATCATTTTGCGGGTTTGAACAAATCTCCCAACTCTCAACCGATATAGATAAACACCGCTTGAAACTTGAACCCCGGCATCATTCCTGCCATCCCAATACACCTTATAAGTTCCAGTTCTTTGTCTCTCGTATACCAGTGTTCGAATCTTTTGACCTAAGAAATTATAAATTGTTAATTCTACATCGCTGACAACGGCAAGTTGATAGCTGATTAATGTTTCAGGATTGAACGGATTTGGATAGTTTTGTTCCAAGGAAAAAGTATCAGGAATGTTAACCACGTCATCATCCTGGACATCGGTTGGCGGACTGCCAGCAAAACGATATATTTTCCCATTGTGATCAATTATGAATAATTCATTTTCTTCGTCCACGCCAAAGGATGAAATAGCGAGATCAAATTCAGGTTCGATTAATAAAGAATCTGCCATCAATTGGTTATTTTCATGTCTTAGCATCCAGATTCTGCCACTACAATAATCTCCGTAAATATAAGCGCCTTCCAGTTCTGGCTGTAAACTACCACGATAAATGTATCCGCCTGTAATAGAACATCCCAAATTGTGCCCATACTCTACAATTGGGAGAGCTAATCCCGTCGGATCGCAATTTGAAGGATTGAAACAATGAAATCCTTCCATAATTCTCCATCCATAATTTTTACCTTTTTCAATCAGGTCAACTTCTTCCCATAAATTTTGCCCAACATCACCCACCCACAATTCACCTGTAACAGGATCAATACTAAATCTCCAGGGATTACGAAGACCATAGGCCCAAATTTCTTCTTTGAGGCCCTGTGTATTACCTACAAAGGGATTATCGGGAGGGATTCCGTAATTCAACTTTCCTGTTGGATTATCAACGTCAATACGCAATATAGCCCCGAGGAGGGTTGCTCGATTTTGACCATGATTTTCAGGATCGCCCCCACTACCACCATCTCCCAACCCAATGTATAAATATCCGTCTTCTGGACCAAATTGAAGCATACCGCCATTGTGATTTGTGAATGGCTGGAGAATCTCTAACAATATAAATTCGCTATTGGGATCGGCTAGATTGGGATTATTGATATCCATCGAAAAGCGAGAAATCACTGTTCTTCGTTCCAAAAAGTCGCCGGTAGTATAATTGACATAAAAGAACCCATTATTTCCAAAATCTGGATGAAATGCGAGACCCAAAAGCCCCATTTCAGTAAAACGATCGTTAACTCTATTCTGAAAATCTAAAAATAACTCGGCTCTCGTAACCTCAGCGTCATTTGGGAAAACTTTTATTCTACCGGGTTGTTCCACTACAAAAATACGATTTGTGCCATCGTTACTATGGGTCAAAAATACAGGCTTGACGAAGGTTAAATTAGGAAATGCGTTAACAAGGGAGACATTTTGTAATTTAGATTCTCCACTGTCAGGATTAGCGAGTACCATTGTCAGGTACAAAAGTACTATTGTTAACACAAAGGATAATTTAACAGTATTAATAGTAAACTCCTCTGAATTCCATTACCATGCAATTCTTCCAAGATAGTTTTGTGGTAGGGTGATGCATTATTGCTTTTTCAATGGTGAGAATTTGTGATTGAAAAAACCTCATAACTCTCCTTTAACAATTTCAAAAAGCTTATCTATTCCCCCATTTTTTGATGCTCCTGTTAAACTGTCCAATGTCTGTTTTAAATCGGCCGGGTCTTTTATTCGAAAAGCAATATCGAGATGGTTTTCTTCAAAATAAGGAGATGGGCGAACCTGAATGTTATTTTTTAGAGATAGATTATTGAGGGCTTGATAGAATTTACTTTCAAGATTACTGAGCCGGGGGTACCGTAGTTTTTTAAGTTCCATTCTTAACAATCCACATTTTTCACGAGGGCTTTTTGTTGGAGAATTTAAAAAATCTTCCATGGTTTTATTTGATAAGATTTCAGCAATACTTTCTTTAAATATGGCTTTTAAATCTATTAAATTATTTATCACTTCACGGCCTTCATTTAAATTTGGATTGCACTTTTTAAACACTTCTTTAAAAATAGTTATTCTTTCGGCTGGCTTTAATGGTAGCAATAAAAAGGCGTGGGCCGGGGTGAGGCTGCCATGAGCAACGGCTATTTTGATTTCCTTTTCTAATTTTAAAAGAGAAATATAATTTTGCACCATTTCAACGGATTGGGGTAGACCCAATTGGGGTGCCAGTTCATTGACTAATCTTGAGATTTGCCAATTTCCCAAAATCTGATATTTATAAAACACCATGGCCTTCTCAATGGGATTCAACGCTCTCTGCAGGATGTCTTCTGCCAAACTCATTTCGAGTGCCCGCATGTCCGAAACTTCTTCTACGGATACTATTTGAGCCGGAATTTCATGCCATCCCAATTCTTTACAAGCAAGAATTCTCTTTGCCCCATAAACAATTTGCCAGCCCTCCATATAAGTTCTCAAACAGACAGGATGCAGAAGTCCAACCTTTTTGATGGAATCCACCAAGTCCCTTGAATTCAACGGATAGGTAAAAATGAAATCATCGAAATTGGGCCCCTCTAGTTGGATTTCTTTTATTGGGATAGTTTGTATATTCATAAGAAATTAAAAAATTAATATTGTAAGAGTCCTAAAATTATTACTTAAAATTTAAAAAAATTTAGATAAAGTACAAAGTTTTTCTTTAATAGTAATTTAATTATCTTGAAATTCGAAATGCTTCTCTTTATATTTATACTTTAAAACAACTTGTATCCAATAACTTGTATGTCCAATAAAATTAACCAAGACTTTTTCGCAAGAGACACCTTAACAGTTGCTCGGAATCTGTTGGGCACAAAATTGACGTACCAGGGGTGCGAAGGTATTATCGTGGAAACTGAAGCGTATCGGGACGATGACGCTTCCCATGCCGTAACCAAACCTAAAAAAGGTGCTTTGCTGCGGGAAACCTATGGACATATTTATATTTTTTTCATTTACGGCATGTACCACTGTCTGAATTTCACCACAGAAAAAGAAGGCGCGGGGGCAGTGCTGATCCGAGCAATAGAGCCAATATCTGGACTCGATATCATGAAACAGCGACGCAAGACAAACAATTTAGTTAGATTAGCCAACGGTCCGGGAAAACTCTTTCAAGCATTCGGATTTGATCCTGTGATCCATGGAGAAGTGATTGGTAAAACCATTCAATTGGAGCTTTATCAAAATTCAAATAATTTTGAAATTAGCACCAGCCCTCGTATAGGGATTTCCAAAGCCTCAGACTTGGAGTGGCGCTTTTTTATTAAAGGGAATAAATTTGTGAGTAAATAATGATTCAGGAGGTATTTCATAAATGGTAGTTTCGTACAAGATTAAAAGAGTATTTGGTATTTGGGTATTTATTGGTTTATTAATTTCTGGTTTAAACGTTCCTGCTTTGACTGTGAAATCATTCGCCAAACAAAAAAATGGCAAGCTTATTTCTTTAAACGAAGCCATTAAAATTGCTCTGCAAAATAATGCATCTTTGAAGGCCGCGCAACAAGGACTCCGGGTCGCCAATTACAAAGTTAAGAAATCACGATTAGACTTATTCCCCAAAGCGGATCTTCAATTCAATTATGCTAGATTAGACCCTCGAACAGTACGTAGAGGAAATGTATTTGTAGATGTAGGACGTGCTTTAGTAGATACTTTTGGTACGGGAGATCCAAATGATATTCGGCCAGGCGCTTATGATAATAACTTTTCTACAACCTTTCAAGTAGTGCAACCCATTTACAATGGGGGGGCCAACTGGGCGGCGGTGAGCCTTGCCCGGGCACAGGAATCAGGCAGTGAGTACTACTTAGAAGACACCAAACAACAAGTGATTTTAGAGGTTAAAACTCGCTACTTACAGATACTTCAAGCCCAAGAGTTAGTGGTATTGGCGCAGAAAAGTTTAGAGTCCTCGCAAGAACATTTGAGTAGTTCCCAAAAAATGCTAGATGTCGGGCTACGCAGCAGAACTGATGTCCTGCGCTGGGCGGTACAAAAAGCTAATGATGAAGGCCGTCTGGTGGAAATGGAAAATAACTTAGAAATTGCTTTTGCAGCTCTTAAGCAGGTCATGGGAATTCCTTATGAACATGACTTAGCAATTAGTCCGTTGCCTTTTGATCCCGTCCCTTTAACTCAAAGTTTGAATGAACAAATAAAGCAAACCAAAACTCAGCACCCCGGCCTAAAATCAGTTGAGGCTTCAGTTGATGCGCAAAGAGCAGGTGTTCGACTAGCGTGCTCGGCCTTTCAGCCAAAAATTAATTTTGTTTATCAAATAGGTTGGGAACAAAATAATACTTTGGCTTTAGACAGCTTTTCCTTTTGGAGCGCTAGTCTCTCTGTTAATATTCCAATATTTCACAGCTTTAGTAACATTACCAATTTGCAGGAAGCAAAAGCGGAACTGAATCGCTTAGAAGAATTAAAAGAAGATTCTGATCGTGTCTTGACTCTGGAAGTGATTCGTGCAAGATTAAACGTTGAATCAGCCATAAAAAGATTTCATATTGCCAAGAAAGCTGTGGAACAAGCGGAAGAAAATCTTCGTGTCATTAATAATACCTATGAAGTCGGATTGGCAGCCAATATTGATGTTCTGGATGCCCAGGTGGTGCACACACGCGCTCAAGCTGAGCTCATTAACACCCGCTATAATTATTGGATTGCTAAGGCTCAGTTAGACCGGGCTATGGGTATTTTGATGGAATAAAGTTTTTTATGGAACTGTTCGGCCAAGTTTTAGGCTCTCTGATTGGCGCTGCCTGGACATAAGCAAAATATTGAATTGGAGAATGAAATGTATAAACAAAAATTTGAGATTCTATTCTTAATTTATTTCATTTTAACGTTGACTTTATTTCAGATAGCCTGCGGAGATGGCGAACAATCTAAAGGTGGGAATAATGGAACTGAAGTAGATTCCGTTCAGGCCGTACCTGTGGAAACTTATGCAATCCAAACTGGAAAGGTGGCGGATAAAGTTAGAGCAACTGGCACTATCGTTCCTTTACACGACGTCCTGGTTTCTTCGGAGACAGCCGGAACCATAACCCAAGTTTACGTAGAAGTGGGAGAACAGGTGAAAAAAGGTACACCCTTAGTTCAGATTGATCAGGAGTTAAAGCAACTTTCACTGGAACAGGCAGAAGCTCGATTAATTGAAGCAAAAGCCGCCTACAAAAAAGCCAAGAGAGACTTTGAAAGAAACCAAAAGTTGTACGAAACCCGAGATATATCAGAGTACGTTTTTGAGAATGCTCGGCTGCAAAAGGAATCCGCTGAGGCCGCTTATTTGACAGCTCAAGCCAACGTGAAAATGGCTAAGCGACAACTTAAAGACACCCGCATCGTAAGTCCAGTAAATGGCTTTGTGGCCGCACGCATTGTGGAATTAGGCACCACGGTCGCACCAGGCACTCCCATTGCTAAAGTGGTAGATATCAGTCAAATAAAAGTCAAATTTGGCGTTGCCGAAAAAGATATTGTTAAAATTCGAAAAGGACAGACCGCAACTATTACTGTAGATTCTTTTCCTAATGAAATATTTGAAGGAACAGTAAGCGCCGTAGGCCCTCAGGCCGACCTGTCTAGCCGAGCGTTTCCAGTTGAAATTTTAGTTAAAAATCCAGACTACCGCTTAAAAGCAGGCATGGTTGCAAAAGTAGAAGTAACAACGCAAATCCTTCAGAATGTTCCGTTGCTACCAAAAAGCGCCTTACTGGAACGTTCCGGTCAAACGATTATTTTTGTGATAAAAAATGGCAAAGCTCAAAAGCGAATCCCGAAATTAGGTCTGGAAAGCAGCAATAAAATCGTCCTTTTAGACGGAGCCGAAGCAGGAGATGATGTGGTCATTTTGGGACAAGAAAATCTAACTGATGGTGTTGAAGTAACTGTAAAGAAAAAATTATAGCACACGAATGCACGCAGATTGAACGGATGAACACGGATTAAACTTTTAATCATTTACTAATCCGTGAAAATCCGTGTGCCAAAAAATATTATTTTAGAAGCAAGACAGATGTCCATAGCAAAGTTTTCCATTAAAAATCCCGTTCTGGTGAACATGATCATGATTGCTGTGATTGTACTCGGCAGCTATTCGTTGTTTACCCTGCCGCGGGAGATGATGCCAGAAGTTTCTTTCCCGTGGATTTTCGTCTGGACACCTGCCCCGGGTTTATCGCCAGAAGATACTGAAAAATTGATTACCAATGAAGTTGAAAAAGAGGTAAGGGATGTAGAAGGCATTGACAATATCACCTCCATTTCACGGGAAAATGCTTCCTTTGTGTGGATAAAATTTGAGACTATGTCCGATGATGAGCTTGATAAACGACTGCAGGACGTGCGCACAGAAGTTGAAAAAGTAGAGCTGCCGGAAGGGGCCGAAGACCCGATTATAACCGAGTTCACCACTCAGGATCATATTCCTATGGTGAATGTGGTGCTGAGTGGAAATATCTCCGAAATAGAAATGAAAAAACTTGCCGAGGATCTGCGAGACGATATTTTAGAAATTAATAATGTTTCCAAGTGTTTAATTGCAGGGGTGCGGGATCGAGAAATCTGGGTGGAGGTAGACCCCGAGAAATTGCAAAGCTACGACTTAGCTCTTTCGCAAGTCATGGAGGCCATTCGCGGCAAAAATCTGGATCTGTCGGCTGGCGACATCAAAATGGGACGTTGGGAATATATCGTGAGAACGGTTGGCGAAATTGATAAGATCGAACAAGTAAAGAAAATCATCTTACGTGCCAATCCAATGGGTCACCATGTGCGAGTGGAAGACATTGCCGAAGTGCGCGACACCTTTGAGGAGTCCGAAGTCATTTCACGTTTTAATTGCGAACCAAGTGTAACGCTCACAGTGGCAAAAAAGAAGCAGGGCAATTCTATTAAAATTATTGATGAAATTAAAGATTTAGTTGAAAAATACCGCAGGGAACGCCTGCCCCAATGGGAAACTCGGGGTTTGCCAGCGAATGTTTCCATCAATGTAATCAATGACACGTCCATCCGCATCAAAGAAATCCTGAACGTCCTTCGTAACAACGCTTGGCTTGGCATGATTTTAGTGGTGGTCTGCCTTTATTTCTTTTTAGGGCTAAGAAACGCTATTTTTGCGGCCATTGGCATCCCGGTTACCTTCATGTTCACATTTCTGTTTATGAAATACACCAGCACCAGCTTAAGTGGGAGTGCTCTGTTTGGCCTCGTGCTGGTTCTGGGTATGATTGTAGATGATGCTATTGTCATCATTGAAAACTGTTACCGCCACATGCAAGAAGGCCACCCACCCAAGGAGGCGGTTATAATTGGGACAAAGCAGGTGGCTATGCCTGTGATTTCCTCTTCTTTGACCACCATCGCCGCTTTCCTGCCTCTAATGCTCATGGGCGGAATTATCGGGCAATTTCTAAAAATTGTCCCTATTGTCGTAACATTAGCTCTGTTGGCTTCGCTATTCGAAGCATTCTTCATCTTACCTTCCCATATTGCCGAGTGGAGCCGTAAACATAACCATATTAGAGAAGGGTTCATTAGATTTAACAAGCTCAGAAGACTCTATATAAAATATCTAGTTAAGTTTCTACGATACCGCTATCAGGTTTTGGGCATTACAACCCTCATCATTTTAGTCAGTATTCCATTGATTTGGGTGGTGGGCATTGACATGTTTGCCAGTGAAGAAATTCCGCGAGTGTTCATATTTGTTGATTTACCTGAAGGAACTAAATTAGAAATCACTGATGAAGTCATTCAAAAAGTTGAAAAAATAATCTCTGCGTTATCCGAGACAGAATTAGTAAATGTGGTGGCTAATTCTGGATTGCAGCAAAGAGAGGATGAGTGGTTTTTCAAACCGTCGGTCGGGCAGCTCATAGTGGAATTGACAAACAAAGAAAAACGCAAGCGTAGTATTGATGACATCATTGCAGATTTAAGGGGACAAATAAATTCTATCGCTGGTATCAAATCTCTTGAATTTAAAGTATTTGATCACGGCCCACCCACCGGGGCACCTGTGGAGGTTAAAGTCCGCGGCAACTATCTTGATGAGTTGGAAGAGGTGGCTGAGTTGATAAAAAATGAGCTGAAAAGCATGATTGGTGTATTCGATGTCCGCGATGATTTTGTGCCGGGCAAAAGGGAGCTGCAAATCGTTGTGGATGAGGAGAAAGCGGCTCTGGTGGGTTTGAATGTAGCTCAAATCGCCTCCACCGTACACTATGCCTTTGATGGCGGCGTAGCTACGGAATTTCGAGATGGCGATGAGGAAATCGACGTGGTAGTAAAATACAAAGAAGACAGCCGTCAAAATATTTCCGATTTGGAAAACATGAAAATTGCGACCCCTTTCGGTCATCTGGTTACTTTAAAAGACGTGGCGCGGCTAAATACAAAACAGGGTTATACTTCTATCAAACACGATGAACTCAAACGGGCCATAACCGTCAAAGCGGATATCGACAAATCCAAAACCACGGCGTTGAAAGTTAATAAGGAGCTTCAACGCAGATTTTTCGATATCAGTAAACGATACTCCGGTTACGATTTAGTCTTCCGAGGCCAATTTGAAGAATTCAAACAAGCCTTCAGCGACCTCGGCCAGCTTTTTCTGGTGGGACTTATACTGATGTATATCATTTTAGGTGGGCAGTTCAAATCTTTTTTCCAGCCGCTCATTATTTTCATGGCTATCATCTTTGCCTTTTGGGGCGCCACCATGGGTCTGCTCTTTATTGGCAGTCCGTTCAACATCAACAATCTTTACGGTCTGGTAGCCCTGGCAGGTGTGGCGGTAAATGATGCGTTGGTATTCATTAGTTTTATCAACGAAGCTCGAGCACGCAGGGTACGGCGCTGGCATTCGATTCTTATGGCTGGCAAACTCCGCCTCCGTCCTATCCTTTTGACTACCATCACCACAGTTTTCGGCCTGCTTCCCATGGCCATCGGTATTGGCGGTAAATCAGATGTTTGGGGACCTTTAGCTAATGTTATGGTTTGGGGCCTTTCAGTGGGAACGATTTTGACCCTCTTTTTGGTTCCCTGTCTCTATGCTATTCTCGGAGATATCAAGCGCTCCATAATGGGTAAACGCTTCATGGATGAAAAAGGTCGAATTATTACCAGAGAAAGGCGTGCACTTGAGATCGCACCCGAGCCTGATGGCAAAGCACTGGAAAAGGAAAAATATTTGCATGAGGTTTAAAGCTCAATGCGGGAATTCAACACGAAAAAAGTGAATTGTTAGTTTCATTAGGAAGAGAAAATTTCCTAAATCTTTTAATGTTGCTAAGTGATTATTATTTTTAATAATTCCATTTACGAATTGACTCGAATAAGTGGTGACTAAATTAAAATCAACTAACAAATCATCACCTAATATAGGTTGAGTAGGTAAAAACATCAAATTTGTTATACGTTGATTTTTCGCATCTTCGAAATTGGATAATTTATAATGGGACGCAGGCATACAAAAGGCAAATATTACATTCTTCTTAAGATTTGCCATGTCACATGTGTGTGATAACATCATACCACAGGAATTTCTATTTTTTTGAACACCCTCTTTATTATAAAAAGTAAAAGGCATATCTTTAATTATATCACCTTGAAAAATTACATTGCCTTTTGGCATAGAAGTAAAAGCGCTTGAGTCGAATTTAAATCTTTGAAAATCTCTTTTGAATTCCTTAAGGGTTTCTGCTGAAACAGAAGGGATCATTTCTTCAATAATTCGCCCTATTGATTTCAACATACCTTGCTCAGTCAAAATACGCTTCTAAAAATTCCTGATACTCTTCAGCCTCTTTTTCCGTCATTTCTCTTATACCCGGAAAAATTGACATGAGAATTTCTAATTTAGATTCCCTTTCACTATCAAAATTTGATTCCAAAGATGCTGAATCAGAAATTTTTGATGAATCAATTGATTTGTCAGTATAATCCAAATCTAGTAACAGAAAAGGAGGCTGTGATAATGCAGAAACGATGAAATGTTTGTCATACAGGTTTGAAGTTGAAGTTGTTTCACCTAACACATCTAACATTTAATTCTCCATCATTTTTGGTATTTCTTCATATGCATTTTTTAATATATCATAAATTTTTGAAAGAACCTCTTCATTAGTTTCATAATCTTTGTTTATATTAAAAGCAAAGCGATCATTAATATCTGCTTGAACTTGAATACCTTCTTCTTCTAAGTCCAAAAATGCCGGGCTTGGTTTTGGGATTGATTTCTTTTGATACCGTCTGTAGTTTTTAAATATTAAATTCTTATAAAAGGTGTTATCATAACAAGTTGTGAATTTGAAGCTTACATCAAATAGGCTATTGATGAAGTTTAGTTTATAATTAAGAAACTTTTGTGATAAGGCAACAACAGGATTATTTTTTTGCGTAAAAGGTATTTCAAAATTAAAAATTACGCCAATATAATAGAGAGTAATGCGAGATTCTTTCAACATAGAAAAAACAAGATTAATTCTTTCATCTAGATATTCGATACATTTATTTAAATTTTCTGTAAAATCCCCATCATATCTTGTTTTCAAACTAAAATTTACTTGACTTATCGTCAAGGTTGAATGACCATGGGGAGTAGAAAAAATGATACGCGGAGCTTCAGGATGAAAATCATCTGGCATTGGAATTATTTGAGGAAGTGTAAAAAACTTTTTCAAATGTTTTTCAAATTCAAAGGCTTTTAATCTTATATCTAGATCTTTAGAAGAAATTATGTTGATTTCAGAATTAGTAATATTCATAATATTTTAACCTATTATTCAAATTTTCAAAATAATTTTATAGAATGTTGCCCGGATTCTTTTAAATTAATTAGAAATAAAAAAATATGCAACTAAAAAATCTATCTCAATATAGCTTTATTTATATTATGCACTTTAAATTTTTTGGGATTCTAAATTAATACAATTGAATCATTGTTATTAAGTTATACTTAAATATACAACCGGAAGATTGATAGTGACTATTTAACTAATTATCGTGGCGTTTAATTAACTCAACATATTTACCAAAACAGAAATCTATTTTTACGTTCTATATAAATTTTAATTATTTATAATTTTTTGACTGGTATTTTTGACATTTAATTGAAAAATTAATTCATTTTCTTCAAAATTTGACTTGCTTATTTAAAATTTTTTATTATTTTTAGTGCAATAATAAAAAACAAGTTAATGAAGTTCTAATCCGAAGGAGATTACATATGCAAATTGATTTTCCAGCGGTAATTGTAAAGTACGAGGGTTGATAATTCGCTTAATGTTAAAATTTTAAAAAAGCAACAAGCTTTTATCGTTAAATTAAGCAAACTGCATTATAAAAGATCCTCAAAAATAATTTTTTGACACCCACAATTTGTGAAGTAATCCTCACTGAATTAATTCAGTAATTCTAAGCGAATTATCCTCCCTTTCAATTTCATTTTTTTCAAAAACTAAAATTAATTTATTCTGTAGCATTAGGGGAGTGAAACCCGCATCAATGCTAGAACGTAGAGTAACATTTAACATAAAGGGAAAATATGAACAAGCCATTAAACAACAATCCCACAACCGTGTCAGCGGTTCTTGAGTCTAAAACAAATAACCGACTGGTCACTTTATGGAAAGACCTGCGCGAAGCAATCCTTGGCACAGAACAAGATTTCACCGAAGGCAGCATAGGCCGTGCCATCTTGCTCCTCTCCATTCCAATGGTTTTAGAGATGGTTATGGAGTCGGTGTTTGCGGTTGTGGATATCTTTTTCGTGTCAAAACTTGGTGCGGATGCCGTGGCAACGGTTGGTTTAACCGAGTCGATGCTCACTATAGTGTACGCTATTGCTGTAGGCCTCAGTATGGCGACCACGGCTATGGTCGCCCGTCGAATCGGTGAGAAGAATAGAGCAGGCGCTTCTATTGCTGCCGTACAAGCAATAGGCGTTGGGATTGCCGTGTCACTACCATTCACCGCTATCGCCGTTTTCTTCGCACCAAATCTTCTGCAACTCATGGGCGCCGCAATAGGTATTATTGAATCGGGATACAAGTACACGGCAGTTTTAATCGGTAGTAATGCTATTATCATGCTCTTGTTCATTATCAATGCCGTATTCCGTGGTGCAGGGGACGCCGCAATTGCTATGCGCATCCTGTGGCTCGCCAATCTTATTAATATCATCCTTGATCCGTGCTTCATTTTTGGGCTGGGACCGTTCCCACAATTGGGTGTCACAGGCGCAGCCGTCGCAACAACCATTGGTCGAGGCATTGGCGTTCTCTTCCAACTGTGGGTACTCTTTCGCGGCACCAGCCGAATTCAGGTACAACGCAGTCAGCTACGGCTAAATCCAGATGTAATGCTACGGCTACTGCGTGTTTCACTGGGAGGAATCGGACAATTTCTGATTGCAACATCAAGCTGGGTTGGACTAGTTCGCATCATGGCAGTTTTCGGAAGCGAGGCTCTGGCAGGGTATACCATTGCTGTGCGCATCATTGTCTTTTCAATCCTCCCCTCCTGGGGCATGAGCAATGCTGCCGCTACTTTGGTGGGTCAAAACCTTGGCGCCCAAAAACCTGAACGAGCCGAGCGTTCAGTTTGGATGTCTGGCATAATCAACATGGTGTTTTTAGGCATGATTGCAATTATCTTCATCTCTTTTTCTGAGTTCCTAGTCCGTTTATTTACCAGTGAACCTGCTGTCGTGGCTATTGGAGCCGATTGCTTACGCTTTATTAGTTATGGCTATCTATTTTATGCCTACGGCATGGTCATGACACAAGCATTCAACGGAGCCGGGGATACCACCACCCCGACGATTATCAATTTCTTCTGCTTTTGGCTGCTTGAGATTCCCCTTGCTTATGGACTTGCTTTACCGCTGGGTTTCGCTGAAAGAGGTGTTTTTCTCGCCATTATAATAGCAGAATCAATGGTAGGGATTGTGGGTATCTTAATTTTCCGCCGAGGTCGCTGGAAGGAACGACAGATTTAAAATAAATGCCTGCTGGTTGTAATCCGAATTTTGTCAGCTCAGTGGACTTCCATAGAACTTGAAACAATAAATTTAATTTTAAATTATTTGAAACAATTTTAATCTTCTATTACTTTAATATTAGCAGGAGAGCAGTTTTGGACGAACATGAATACTGAAGTTGTCAACATCACAGAAAAATTTGCCAAGTTCTCCGACCTGTGGGCTCCAAAGATCATCGCGCAGATGAACGACTATCACTTCAAGTTGGTGAAGATTCAAGGGGACTTCGTCTGGCACAAGCATGAAGACACCGACGAAGTCTTCATCGTGATGGACGGCAGCATGATGATCGAATTCCGAGATGGGCAGGTCCACCTGGGCAAGGGAGAGATGTTTGTTGTTCAAAAGGGTATTGAACACAAGCCGTTTGCGGCCCAGGAGTGCCTAATCATGCTCGTGGAACCAGTAGGGACGATCAATACCGGAGACGCCAGTGGTGAGCTAACTGCGGAGGGCGATATCTGGATATAGGCTCTCCAGTTAACGACTCGCTGTAGCGGACGCCGCCAGCTGCACGAAAATCAAATGACCCTTTCGTGTGGCGCCGCTCAGCTCGCAGCCGTTAGAAGCACGCATGGAGAATTACAAGGGAATTTTCCAATTATTAGAAGTCAGCTTTCACTGAAATATTATTTGGAGGCTAAAATGAAAGATTGGATTCCACTGATTAATAAACTAGTCTGGCCCGTTATTCTAGGTATTTTGTTATTAATATTTCGCAGCGAGGTTAGTGAAATATATACTGTTTCTTTAGACCGTATTAAGTCGGGTGGTAGCTTTGAGATCGGAGGATTTTTAAAGTTGGGTGAAACAGCAACGAAGACGGAAATTAGAGAATTGTCTTTTGATAATCTATCAATTGCTGGAATTGGCGGGGCAGAAGGTGTGGTGAGGAAGGGTTCCAGGTCTGCTCTTTTAAAATTACAGGCAGATCTTGCAAAATCGCCTACAAAAACAATAAACACCTTACTTCTTCTTGATGATATTCAAAATTATTCTGTAAAACTACTTAAAGAATACATAAGTACGCTTGGCTTGCATTTTGTGGTTATCCAACAAAGGAACAAGTTTGTTGGTTGGATGAACTCAGCTTCATTTGTCGCCCAGCTGCCCTCTCACCTGGATAAAGTTCGTTTTGATGAATTGAAAAATATGAGCGGTGTTAGTAAGCACAGCGTGGGACCAGGCACTACTGCGAAAGAAGTTTTAGAGGAGATGCAGAAACTTCACCTAGATTCTCTGCCTGTTGTTGATGACACTGGAAAATGGCTGTTTTTCACAAACCGTGGTGAAATTCTGGCTCGCTTGATGACTTCAATCATCCTATCAAAAGAAGAATAGAATTTTAAAGAAGTGAAAATAGATTATCAAGCTCCTTGCCAATTAAATCCAACAAAGCGGTTTTCTAATCGAGTTGCGAATTACATCAAATATCGTCCCAGTTATCCAAAAAAGATTATTCACACTTTAAAAGAAGATTGTGGGCTAACAAGTGCTTCTATCGTAGCGGATGTTGGTTCAGGAACCGGGATACTTTCTGAACTTTTTTTAAAAAACGGAAATGGCGTATTTGCTGTCGAGCCAAACAAAGAAATGCGAGAGGCTGCGGAAAAACTCTTGTTAAAATATGATAATTTCAAAAGCATCAACGGAACCGCGGAAGAAACTTCTTTAGAACAACATAGTGTGGATTTCGTCACGGCTGGCCAGGCTTTTCATTGGTTTCATTTAGAAAAGGCAAGGCAAGAGTTTTTACGTATATTGAAACCAAACGGATGGGTTGTCCTGATCTGGAGCGACAGAAAAACAGATGCAACGCCATTTCTAAAAGCGTATGAAGAATTGCTAAACACCTTCAGCATAGACTACAAAAAAGTGGATCATAAAAATTTAGACGAAGAAGTTTTTAGATGGTTTTTTCGACCTCATGGCTTCAAGATGAAAATTTTTGAAAATATGCAAGTTGTTGATTTTGAGGGATTCAAAGGCAGGCTTTTATCATCATCTTATGTTCCAATGAAAGGTCAGCCAAAATATGAGGCTATGATGGATGAATTACAAACCATTTTTCTTAATTTTCAAGTAGATGACAAAGTAAAGTTTAAGTATGACACCAAAGTTTATTTAGGACAAATAAGGTAAACGAAAGATTTCTAATATATCAAATTTATTTGTCAAAAAAACAAAGAATTGAGTGGTAATACCATAAGGAGTAATCATGAGGAATAAATTATATCGCCTAATTTTCTTTTTAATGATTCTCTACTTAATCCTTCCCCACTGTGATGTTTTGGCGCAATCCTCATCAGATAAAAATTCTATATTAGCTTTGAGCAAACTCAGCAGCGATTTCGAAGCCTTAGCAGAGCGTGTGAGTCCATCAGTAGTACAGATTTTTACAATGATGTATGTGCCGGCTCAGGGAGTTAGCTCGACCAGTTCAAATTTGATAACAAGACAGCGTAGCAGCGGTTCAGGTGTTATCCTTGATCCTGATGGTTACATCATCACCAACGCCCATGTTGTAGAAGGTGCAAGACGCGTCCAAGTCGTGTTAGCAGCTTCATTGGAAGATAATGTCGAGAGGCAATCCATCCTAAAAGCCAGAGGTAAAATCATTGGCGCCCAAATTGTGGGCATCGATAGGGAAACCGAGCTAGCAGTATTAAAAATTCAAGAAAAAAACTTACCCTTTCTGAAATTAGGTGATTCTGACGAGCTTCGGCAAGGACATTTGGTATTGGCTTTTGGCAGTCCTCTTGGTTTGGAGAATACAGTAACCTTGGGTGTTGTAAGCTCCATAGCGCGCCAATTGCAACCCGAAGACCCGATGATTTATATCCAAACGGATGCCCCCATTAATCCAGGAAACAGTGGGGGGCCTCTTGTGGACACTCGGGGCCGCGTGGTAGGGATTAATACATTCATTTTCACGCAGTCTGGTGGCAGCGAAGGAATTGGTTTTGCGGCTCCCAGCAATATCGTTCGAAATGTCTTTGAACAAATCCGCAAAACAGGTCGTGTCCGACGCGGCTTGATCGGAGTGCATGCACAGACCATTACGCCTGCTTTAGCAGCCGGATTTGGACTACCTCAGAACTGGGGAGTCGTTTTAGGTGATGTTTATCCAGACGGACCAGCCGATAAAGCAGGCCTTAAGGTTGGAGACGTAATTCTAACGATAGATGGTAAAATAATGGAAAATGGCCGCCAGTTTGACGTAAATCTATACCATCGTTCTATAGATGACTTTGTAACGCTAGAAGTGCTGCGAGGTTCAGAAAATCTCATTATGCAAGTATCGGTTATCGAACGGGCCAATGATCCTGAACGATTTGCAGCCTTGGTCAGCCCAGAAAGAAACCTTATCCCAAAATTGGGTATTCTGGGAATTGATCTTGACCCTAAAATCGCGAAAATGCTTCCACCACTTAGAAAAGAGACAGGTGTTGTGGTGGCTACAAGAGCTGCCAACGCTCCCTATTGGGAAAACGGATTATTACCACGTGATGTAATTTATTCAATTAATGGTGACCCAGTCGCAGGCCTCGCGGAATTGCGTTCAGCGGTAGCTAATCTCAAAGTCTTTGATCCTGTGGTCGTTCAGGTCGAGCGGCAGGGACGGTTGATGTTCATCGCTTTCGAGCTGGAATAAATTCATGCATTGGGGCTTTTAACTTCCAAAGCCAGGGACGAAGAAAATCTTTCAGTTTACGAATGGAAGATTTGAAAGTCAAAAATCCTTTGGATCTGGTTTCGGTAAGGGATGTGATTGAAGTGAAGGTGCTTAAGATCGATGTAGAGCTGGAAAGGATAGGGTTGAGTATAGTGGTATGAATCATAGGTCATGTATGTCCGATAAGGATTATATGACATTTGCATATAAAAGTATCTTGATAAAATGGCATTGAATTTAGAGTGTTTTAAAAATGACGACTTAATGCACAAAAGCCAAATGTCGAAAAAATTTGTTAAAAATCCTTTGGATTTGGTTTCGGTGGGGAAGGTAATTGATGTGAAGGGGCTCAAGGTGGATGTGGAGCGCGAGCGGATAGCGTTGAGTATGGTGGTGTGAATGAATGTAGGTCATGTATGTCCAATAGGACTACATGACAAAGAAATGTGAGAAAGCTTATTAGGCATTTCAGACCTATACTCTACGTTTTCATCTGCTCGTTTTCTGAATAATCAACAACGTATAATCATCCACCGGCGCGTTTCCTCCATAAAATGATTCCAAATCATTGGTGAGCTCCTGCATGATTTTTGTGGCGCTTTTTCCGCGGATTCCCTTCAGCAAATTCATTAACCGCTCCTCCCCGTAAAACTGCTTAGTCTCCTCATCTTCGCCATTATTACTATCTATTTCAGCAGACGAGCGTGCGGCCTCTACCACACCATCGGTATATAACACCACCATATCGCCGGAACGAATGGTAACTTGCTCCACTTTAAGAACTTTTTCGAGCATTTGGCCGCTTCTTGCCAAACCAATTCCCAGACCACCGGGCTGTAATTCACGAATTTCTTCTTTCTTTCGTCCTGGGATGAGAATCGGCATAGTGTGCCCGGCTCTAACTAACCGTATGGTGCTTTTGGCTGCATCCAACATGCCGACAATTGCAGTTACAAACATCTGGCGATCAACCATCGGATCTGCAAAATACTCATTCAAACGCAGGATAATTTCACGAGGTTCATAGGTAAATTGAGGAGAATACCGAATGAGACTTATGCACTGTGCCATATAAAAAGCGGCCGACGTACTTTTCCCGGAAACGTCACCAATCGTGAATAGAAATTTGTTGTTATTTAAAGGTATAATATCGTAAAAATCACCTCCCACCTCTGTAGCCGTTTTAAGGGTAGCGGCAACTTGATATCCTTGTACCTGGGGCAGATGACTTGGAAGTAAACTGAGCTGAACCTGACGGGCAATATTTAATTCATGTTCAAGGCGTTCTTTTTCGCGAACTTCCTCAATGGTCTGTTTTAGCTTTTCCCCCATTTGATTGAACCTTTCGGCCAATTCCACAAATTCATCTTCGCCCTCGAGCTTGACCTTATAATCCAGATTACCAGATGATATTTCCCGAATACCGTCTTTGAGTTGATTAAATTTCTGCACAATCCTGCGATTAATCCGGGCGCCAAATTTTACAGCTCGACGGACGACAAAGAGATTTACCAATAAGTAAACAATAATAAAAAACACTATATACCTAAATAGAAGCGAATTAAAAATAGATAAACTCGGCACCAGCAAGACATCAAAAGCAAAATCACCAACATGCTCAAAATTCGCATTCCAAAGCGGGACTAAAACTCTCCCAACCGTGAACTTATTTTCATCCAATTTGCCGAAATTTATTTCAGCGTCTTCCAGTCGCATCCTCCGTTCTTCAAAAGCATAACGCGGTTTTGTGCCAGCCTCGACTCCGACTGAAATAAAATTTGCTGACTTTTGAGGAGTCAAGCTGAACGGAAATATTCTAATTTCATTATCCTGCATCAAGATTTTTCTATTGTAAATAAAAGTCTCCCATTGGGCAAGCAAATACGGATAAGATAGCAGTTGGGTGCCAGCTAATACGGACATATTTTCGGTCACTGACGCCAAGAAATTTGAATTTATCTTGAAAAAATAGACTGAATCGTCTGCAACCTCAGCGGCATCGAAAAAGAAGAAATAATCTATATTCTTGTAATCGGCTAGTTCCCCAGATGGGGCCCGCTCTAAAGCCAGAATTCCCTGCTGGGGCAACTCATTTGACAAGTTTATCGGTTGGTAACCGTAAAAAATTGTAGAGCCAATAGAAGTCTTAGCCCCTTTAAAATAGGTAAGAGATGGGGTCGCCTTGCCAGATTTTACCTGTTCTATCTGATTGATTAATGCCTGCCGCACATTTTCAGCCTGCCAAACAGCAATGAAAAAGTAAAAAATAATCAGCAACATAATTAGATGAATGACCTGTGGAAATGTGGATTGAAAAAGACTGGAAATCCGTAATTTCCGCGAAAGCTGTGCGTGGTTGTAAACAAGCACTACTGGAATTTTTACGAGAAGCGCAAGTAAATATATTTTGAATAATAAGTACATATAAAAAGGTGCGCTGTACCAAATAAATTGTTGAGCAAGCTGATTGGTATTCGCACCTTGAAATGGATCAAGTAGAGAAACTCCTTGAAAAAGTAAAAACAATAGCAGAAAACCTGTCCAGCACTCTAATTTTGTAAGTTCTTCTAACCAGGAGGTTTTTCGTAAAAGAAGAATAAATAAAACAAACTGAAAAAGTAAAAGGTAGGAATCGTCTTCAGCCCTGAGTAAGTTGATTCCAATGAAACCAAGCAACACATACCAAACAATGACCCCTCTTTTACCTTGGCTGTTTTTTACCAGAATCAAGCTGAAAATAAGAATTGATAAAGCCAATACCATAATTTGCAGAATTCCTAAAAACGAACTGGGCATTTGTATCACAGGATTCCAAAATGTCGAGGCGGCAAACTCTATTCGCAAAAAAGCCAGGTCGACAAAGTGTATCAGTAGAAAAAGAATAAGCAGGAGCTCAGCAGGTGGCTCAATCTTTTGTAGGATTTCGTTAACCAGTTTAAACCAGAAATATCCGTGGAATAATAAAATCAATATTACAAAATTAAGGTGAACAAATGAAGCAACCAGGTAAAAAGAAAGGAGCCATCCCAGACTGTACCCAATGAACGTTAGTGATATAATATCCTTGAATTTTAAGCTTGACCCAAATTGGGCAAATCGCAAGTTTACTCGAAATTTATTTTCGGACAATTTCTACCTCCAAAATTGATTGTATGTTATTATAAATAACAGCCCCAAAAAATAAATGAGGTACAAGGCCATGAACATGGTAGGGAGTAATGCCTCCAGACGTGAGAAGCCAAACTTTTCCTTACCGTTCTGCTGTTTAAAAAACTGTCCCTTTTCTTTTTTGTAGAAATGGTGAGCTTCCTTCATGCTTTCCTCAATTTTAATGAGTTCATCGTAACGCCAACCAATCAGTTTTTTGTATTGAGTGATTATCTTGCTCCAAATCCAGCACGAGAGAATACCTGTGAGTGTTAGAGGAAAAAGCGCAATTATTAACCACCAATCCTGAAGTTGTGTGTCTTTGATTAGAAAGGCTATAATCACAAAAATAGCGGTATTTACACTCAGATAGGTCTTTGTGGCCTCCTGACGTCTTTCTGAAAGGTGCTGGTTACTTGAAGCTATGAATTTATATTCTTCAAATTTGTTAAATGCCATCTTTCATTTCAGAAGTTTGGAAAAATTTGGTGACTCGAGTCTCTGGGTTAAGGTGTCAGACTGGTCGATCAATTTGGACTGCGTGCTTTCACCGGTGCCGCCTTTTCCCGCAGTAGGTATTCTAGCGTCTCGGAGTGCAAGGCACAAAATTAGTCACTGGAATTTTATTACCCTAATCACCATAATAATGAGCTCTGACTTTTCTTTGCCAATTGAGAAATACTTCTCGTAATGCCTTTTTATTCTCAACAGATAATCTTCCTATCGGCATTTTATGGATAAAAACATCCGTGACTCCTGAGTCAAAGGCGCCACCTGAAATATTTTCTTCCTTAAATACCAGAAGAGGGAGGCCTAACGAGAATAAGATTCCAGCTTCAAGCTGATTCCAAGACGTAGGAAAAGCTAAAGTTTCATTATTTGGTTCTGCGTCAGGTGTTCCTTCTTTCCATATTCCTGAATCAGTAGAAAACTGAGTAAATCCAAGAATAACTCCACTAGAACAATGTTTTGCTATGACTAAAACTTCCCGTAATGGGAAATCGGATGGATAATCGGTTCGACCCAATGCACGAGGCTCGATACCTAACTGGTCTAACTCTTGATTAATAATTTTTCGAGCCGATTCTTGCGCTCTGTTAAGCGTTGTCGGGCAAGAAACAAAAACAGGAATTTTCATATTATGACCATATAAGCAGATGGAGAAGCGTTTGTCAAGTCAGAGGAAAGATAACTCTGATTCATCATCCATACTTTTTGTCCTTAATCAGAAACGAATTTAATATGTCAAATTATTACAAATTTGTCAAGCAAAAATTCTCTTTATGGTAATATCTTGGTAACATTTCAATTTTAAAATAAAAAAGCTCACTATACAAGTGAGCCTATGTTATTGATTTTTTTTAGCACGCCCGGAAGGACTCGAACCCTCAACCCTCTGATCCGAAGTCAGATGCTCTATCCAATTGAGCTACGGGCGCGGGTAGCTGGGGTGCAGGGATTCGAACCCCGATTCCACGGTCCAGAGCCGTGTGTCCTGCCGTTGAACGACACCCCAAGTTTTGTAAATGCCTCAGAATTGCTATAAACTATTTTTATTTTCTCCTCAAAGTGTTTTATCTTTATTACTGGTTGAGTAATTGAATAATGGAGTATTTGGAGTAATGCAAATTTATGAAAAAGTATATTCATCATTTCATCACTCCATTGATCCAATACTCCAAAACTCCATGCGACCTTTTCACCTAACAAGTCTACCCCAGCCAATTTGCGTGGCTAAAGGGCTAAAGAACTCCCCTTCAAATATTCGATGGCTTTTCGTAAACGGCGCAGAACAGTTTCCTGGCCCAATATTTCCATGATTTCAAACAGCCCCGGACTTGCTGAATAGCCAGTAATAGCCAATCGCATGGGATGAATCAGCTTGGCAGCACTGATATTCATCTGCTCAGCAAGACTGCGAATTGCTTTTTCTATGTTTCCTTGTGAGAATTCTTGAATTTCAGCAAGTCGATCAATTAGTGAGTAAAATCGTTCAATTAACATCGGGTCCTTCCAATGTTTCTGAACGCCGACTTCTTCATATTCTTCAGGTTCGGTGAAAAAATATCTTGAGAGCTTAGAAAATTCAGTCAATCGTCTAATTCTGGTTTTTAGAAGTCCCACAATTCTTAATAAGTACTCTTTATTCTCACTTACAAAATTGGGGGTAATAAATCCAGCGTCCGTCAAATACAACTGTACTCGTTGCAGAAGCTCTTCGTTATCTATTTTATTCAAATACTGGCCGTTCATCCATTCCAATTTCTTTTCATCAAACACGGCGCTCTTTTTAGATATTCCGGAAAGATCAAATGCTTCAATTAATTCATCTCGAGTGAATAGTTCCCTATCATCGCCAGATGACCAACCGAGGAGAGCCAAAAAATTTAATACAGCTTCCGGCAAATAACCAGCTTTTTCATATTCCTCGATAGACGTTGCACCATGTCGTTTGCTCAAGCGCTGTCGATCTGGACCTAAAATCAAAGGGACATGAGAAAATACGGGACATTCCCAACCAAAGGCTTTATATAAAAGAACTTGCTTAGGTGTATTGGTAAGATGGTCATCCCCTCGGATAATATGGGTGATGTTCATTTCTTTATCATCCACCACCACCGCTAAGTGATAGGTTGGAATCCCATCAGAACGGAGTATGACGAAATCATCAATCTGATTATTGTCAAATCTTAACTGGCCGTAGACTTCATCCACAAATGATGTAAAACCGTCTTCAACCTTAAATCTTATGACATAAGGCACATCCTCTTTTTCGTGGGCAGCTTTTTCAGTCTCAGTTAAATTCAGGCAGTAGCGATCATATTTCACCTCTTTTTTCTCTCGGAGAGCGTTTTCTCTGACTGCCTGCAATCTCTCCTGGGTACAATAACACCGATAGGCTTTGCCTTCCTCAACAAGCCTTTCGGCATATTGCTTATAGACGTGAAATCTCTCAGATTGAAATACCGGCTCTTCATCCCAATCCAAGCCCAACCATCTAAGACCATTGAAAATGGCTTGCACCATCTCCTCACCAGAACGAGCTACATCGGTGTCCTCGATTCTTAGCAGGAATTTTCCATGATATTTTCGGGCAAACAGCCAATTAAATATAGCTGTCCGAGCACTACCCACATGTAAATAGCCAGTAGGGCTTGGCGCAAAACGAACTCTAACTTTTACAACTTTTGAAGGTTCCAAGTTAAATACCAAACGCTTTTTTCAATAAATGGTCAAAAAAAAGCGGAGAGGCAGGGATTCGAACCCTGGGTAGACGTAAGCCTACAACGGCTTAGCAGGCCGCTGCCTTAAACCACTCGGCCACCTCTCCGAAAGATTAGTCAAAATTTAATTCCAAAATTAGAATTTTTATTTTTTTATTTCATTAGATCCCCTTGTATCCTAAGCGGAGGGCGAGGGACTCGAACCCCCAAGCCCTTTCGGGCGGCGGTTTTCAAGACCGCTGTCTTACCAATTAGACATAGCCCTCCACTGCTTAGAAATGAATCTAAATATACAAATATTTGTATAACAAATCAACTGCTTTTTAAGGGTAGCAATTTAAATTTTTACAAACATTTTACCTGACAGCTGTTTAATCACTTCTTTAAGTTCCAGGGATAAAAGAAGTGAAAGTACCTGGGAGGTTGGTTTTCCAGCAGACATTGCAATGCTATCAATATGTTTTGGTTCATGGGAAAGATAGTTCAGAAATTGTTTTTCTTCATCGGTTAATTCTACTTTTTTCTCTTTATGAATATCTCTTTCAATAAATTGGCTCAATTGAGGCATTAATTCTTCAAGGATGTCCTCGGCCGAATTCACTAATTTGGCTCCTTGTTTAATCAGCTCATTGGTTCCAAAACTCTTAGGATTGTCGATATTTCCCGGAACAGCAAAAACCTCACGATTTTGTTCTAAAGCCATGGCAGCGGTGATAAGCGCACCACTTTTTTCACCAGCTTCAATAACAACGGTTCCGCAGCTCAAACCACAAATGATTCGATTTCTACGTGGGAAATTTTTCCATTCAGGATCGGTACCCATAGGAAATTCAGTCACAAGAGCCCCATTCGAGATTATTTTTTCCGAGAGTCTTTTATTTTTACTAGGATAAATTACATCCACCCCAGACCCAAGCACAGCAATCGTTCTACTGCCAGCTTGTAAAGCATAAGTATGAGCCAAGGTATCAATTCCGTAGGCAAGTCCGCTAACAATGGTGAGACCTTTACGAGCTAAATCAGTAGTTATTTTCTCTGTTGCTAATTTTCCATAATTACTTGGCTGACGTGTACCTACAATCGCGATTGAGTACATATCTTCTTTTTTAAAGCCTCCTCTAACAAATAAAACAGCCGGTGGATCATAAATATGTTTCAGGTTCTCTGGATACTCCTCATCCCAAAAAGTAATCAATTTTGCGCCGCAATTTTTTATTTTTATTAGCTGTTCTTTTGCAAATCTACTTCCATCTGAGTATTTAATCCTTTTCGCCGTTTTCTGGTCAAAGCCGTTTATAGAGATTAGCTCCTCAATGGATGCTTTAAAAATATTTGAAATTGATCTAAATTGGCCAATCAGCGCACGGATTCGGCTTGAACCAATTCCTGGAATAGATAGCAGTCTTAGAATATCTTCTTGATCAATAGATATCAATTGCCTTTTGCTTTGTATTTAATTTTAAATCTTGAAGCTGCTTCCAGATTAAATCTTTTAGTTGGGCTAAACCCTCTCCTGTGATACTAGAAATCTTAATAAGTGGAGACCCAACGATTTTTTCAAATGCTCGAAAGTTCCTTGAATGGCATAAATCTATTTTCGAAACTGCAACTATCTGAAGTCGTTCGAGTAGCTGAGGATTATATTGTCTTAATTCTTCTTGCAAAGAAAAATAGTCTTCTTTTAAATTCTCACTGGTACAATCTACCAAAAATACTAATATTTTTGTTCTTTCAATATGACGAAGAAATTCAATCCCCAATCCTTTTCCTAAATGAGCACCTTCGATAAGCCCGGGGATATCTGCTAAAACAAAACTTCCTTCATCTTTGTATTTTACTATCCCTAAATTAGGTTTAAGGGTTGTAAATGGATAATCAGCAATTTTGGGAGTAGCAGCAGAAAGTCTTGATAATAAAGTGGACTTACCTGCATTTGGTAAACCGACTAAGCCCACATCCGCGATTAGTTTTAATTCCAACTCTAGGACCTTCTCTTCACCCGATTCCCCAGGTTCCCATTCACGGGGGGCCTGATTTGTAGGGCTCACAAAACGAGCATTTCCTCGACCGCCTCTGCCACCTTTTGCTCCGATGATGATCTGACCCTCCTGAACCAAATCCCCTAAAATATGTCCACTTTGATGATCCTTAATAACGGTTCCCAAAGGAACTTTAATAAATATATTTTTCCCATTTTTCCCATGTTTATTGCTGCCTTTTCCATGTTCTCCTCTCTGAGCTTGAAAATGAGGCTGATACTGAAAATCAAGAAGAGTTGCTAAGTTAGAGTCGGCCATGATAACGACATCACCACCATGTCCACCATCGCCACCATCTGGTCCACCTTTGGGAATGTATTTTTCCCGACGGAAACTCATGCACCCGCTTCCCCCAGGCCCTGCTTTAACATATATTTTTACACGATCAATAAACATTAATCGGTTATAATTTGAAATTTCTTATACATAAAATCGACACCTAATTATCAGATGAAACTAATATTAAGAAAAAAAGAGAGTAAAATCAAACTATTTTTCTAAATGCGGATTTGAGGAAGGAGGTTCTTACAGGTAAATAATACTGGCTACTATCGATGTATTTTTATGTTAATATTTAGCTAAAAGTTTTTTGTTTGAAATAAGCAAGTCTTTTCTTTTTGGAATCTATATTTAATTGCTTTAGATATTTTCTCATTTCAAACCAACCAAGTTTTATATTACCAAATCGAGGACTGTTAAGTGTTTTTATAATTTGCAAAGTACCCGCTTCAGGATTTTCTATAACAATTTGACGGATTTTTTCTTCTATCGTTTCTATTTCAGACTCTAAAGCGGCTTCTTTATCAGCTTCCGCCTGCAAAACATTGGTTTCAGTCTTGGATACTACATGCACATCCCTTTTACTTCTATTATCGTTGACGATTCGGGATTTTAGCGGCAACTCGGATGGTGCAGCAAGATCAAAATCACTAATAGCTTCTTGCAACCGATCAAAGGCTTTAAGAATGTAGTGGAACTCCAAAAGTTCAAATACTTCATAAACATCAGGTATCATTCGCACCAACTTCAGGTCGCCACCTTTTTCACGAATACCCTTAATTTCACTTATAAATAATCCCCAGCCCGCACTGCTGATGTAATCCACATTACCTAAATCAATAATTATATTATAACAATTAGATTTTAAAATAGAAGATAAAGAATGCTCAAGTTCAGCCGAAGTGGTAGTATCTATATACCCACCAACTTTTATTACAGCAATGTTCTGTTTCGAGCCAGCTTTTTCTACTGATACTTGTATACCTTCCATGGAAAACTCCTAGTAAAGTTATTTTATTATTACTAACATAATAGTTTTAAATATAATAGAATTAAGATTAAAAGTCAATAGAAACAAACTATAAATTCTGATTGATTTGTAAATTATTTACAATTACATCTTCTGTAAAGCTTTTTTGATCTTTTTCTTTATATCGGTTCTTTCTGGATTTAATTCAAGAACTTTTTTCCATTCTTCTATCGCTTGGGTATATTCTCCTCGATTTGCATGAATGACTCCCATATTTTCATAAGCCGTTATATCATTGGGATCCATTTGCTTCACTCTCTCATAAGCCGTAGCAGCTTCGGTGTACATTTGATTTCTAAAATAGGCGTTTCCTAATATACTATAAGCCTCTTTAAAATCGGGATAAATATCAATAACTTTTTTAAACTCTTTTATAGCATTTTCATAATCTTTATTCTTATAGTATTTGATTCCACTTATTAATAACATTTCTTTTTTATTTAAATGAGTACTAGATTTATCAAACTCTTGAGTAGGTTCTTCTGTTTCTGAATCATGCTTTACGGTTTGTAAATCCTTTGATTGACTTTGGTTATTTTCATACTGTTTTGAAAAATAGACCATCTCATCATCTAAAGTTTTGAGCAAATCGGAAAACGAGACACTATCTTCCTCGAATTCATCTGCATCATTATCAACGTTAGAACTAATTATTTCTTCAGAAGTAATATCGGTATTAGCACTGAAATCCTCAATCGAATCATGGGCAAGTAATTCTTCTACGGAAGAAGTCGATAGGTCTTCATCTACCAACTCTTCAATATCTGAAGAATTTAGCTTATCTTCATGAGTATCATTTGAAAAATCGACATTTTCAAAAAGCTCTTCAAATGATATTTCATCATTTTGTGAAGTTTCAGGAATCTCTTCTTCAAATTGTGAAAGAATATTCTGTTCTTCATCTAAGTCGGAAATTGCTTCAGATAAATTAGTTTCTGGAACAAATTCTTCAATTAAATCTTGAGAATCTTCCATTTCTCTAACTTCTTTCTGGTTTTCTTCTTTAATGATTTCGGTACTCATCTCTGGCGCTTTATCTTGGGTTTCTGTTTCTTCTATATAATCTTTCGATAAAATCTCCTCGATGGAAGAATCAATTAGAGCTTCTGCTTCTATCTCTGACTCCGTGATATTAGTAACAGATGTTTCATCAATTTTCTCTTCTGTGATTGAAGGTTCAAATGTTTTATGACTTGTCTCAATGCGTTGATCAGTTTTTACTTCCTGATCTTCGGTTGTTTCCTCTTTTTCATTTGGTCTAATGTTTTGAGGTGTGAACTTTTCTTCGTTTTCTGCAATATCCAATTGTCGATCTATTATTAACTTACCATCAAGAGTTAACAGAGGTGTTCCAGGTGGCTTTAGTCTTCTGCGACCCCTTTTACCTTTCTCAACAAATGCCTCCCTAAGTTGACGCGTGTTTAGTCTATTTCTTACCAACTCTTCGTATATTTTACTTTCGCTAATTTGGGTAAAACCATACTTCTCTGTATTAAGTTCCGTGCTAATTCGACTGGCTCCATATTCCGGATGGCTGGCAATAATATCAAATATTCTGGTTTTTTCTTCAATACTAAGATGCTTTGCTTCTACGGATACATCTGGGTCAATTTCAAAAGATTCAATGCCTTCTTCTTCGAAGATGCGTTTGTATTTATTATAATAGGCGTAAGTTGTAATACCGACGGTTTCACAGGCCTCTCGAATACTCATTTCTTCACCAATTAATTTGTGCGCTTCTTTTGCTCTTCGGAGTTCATCTTTTTCTCGAGATGATTTTTCTTTAATCGCTACTAAGGTAATGTCATCAAACTGCGGACTCCCCTCTGTGAAGGAATAAATCCCTTCTTTCAGCTTGTCCACAAAAGAATTTACTGGGAGATGTCCAAATTCCCTTAATATCTTGAGTAAACGTTCTTCACCCAAAAGCTCTCGTCTAGAGTTCATAGCTTCTGTTATACCATCGGTATAAACCAGAAGGATATCATCTTCAGCTAATTGAATCGTATCTGATTCAATATAATTACGAAATATATCTCTTTGAGGTAATTGAATTCCAATAGGAAATCCTTTTGGATTCAGATAGTAAGTTTTCTTCGTACTCCCTCTATATAAAATCATAGGGTTGTGTCCGGCGCTGGCGTAATTTAGACGACGTTTTTTGGAGTCAATTATTAAATAGAAAATAGTGACAAACATACCCTTTTTGATGTCTCCACTGACAAATGTATTTACCCGAGAAAGTACTTCGGCAGCATCTTTAACCCCCCGAGCTTCTGTTCGAAGAGCCGTTCGAATCATGGTCATTACAAGAGACCCAGGAACGCCTTTTCCAGAAACGTCAGCCACCGCTATACCCAAAGAATCTTTATCTACCTCGACAAAATCATAATAATCACCGCCTACCTCTTTCGCAGCTTCATAATAGGAGGCAATTTCATATCCTTCCAATTCAGGAAACTCCATAGGGAGCAGGGTTTGTTGAATTTCTTGAGCTACCTGCATCTCTTTCTGAAGACGTTCCTGATCAGCTAAGTTTTTTTGAGATTCTCGAAACTTTTGGGTAATATCACTAAATGCCTGAGCAATTTCTCCAATTTCAGTGGAAGCATCAATATCAATTTCATCATCAATTTCTCCGTGACCCAATTCCTTGACCCAATCAGCGAGTTTACTGAAAGGAATCATAACTAGATAAATCAACACTGCTACACCGGTAGTACTAAGACCTAAAATAAACAAGGCTAATTTTAAGTCATTAAGACGTATGGCACTTATGGCTTTATCTGCCGATTCTGTTGACAGGAATACATGAGTCTTTCCATAATATTTGTTAGTATCCTTTATTTTGATTGGATATTCAAATTCAAAGACTTTTACTCCCTGAACTAAGTAATACCTATAAACTCCTGGTTCAATTAATTCAACTCTACTGGGACGGATAAATTGCCTTAACATTTCAGACAAATTTGAACTGTAAACAATAATTCCTGTACTATCTTCAACAGATAAACGGTAGATTTTATCTTTATTTTCTTCATATAAAGGATGAACAATATCTTCGATAAACACCAACTCTTCTGTTGGTGCTGAACTAATGCGGTTTATTATTTGACTGCAGGTAGCTCGGCCGGAAATAATTAACTCAGAAATGACATAATCATCTGTTTTGATGTAAAAATAAAAATAACCCACCGTAATCATTAGAGTAATTATAGCAATAGTCCGAAAGAAATATTTAGCTTTGATAGAAAGAGGAATAGAGGACACAGTGGTAAAAAGTTTTTTCTTTTGTGGGGTTTCTCGATATTTGGTTATTCTCAGTTCATTACCTTCTTCGGTTCTGCGATAGTCAATTTCATCCATTACCTTGCGCATTATGAAAATGCCCAAGCCCCCTTTTTTCCCAATATCAATATAACGCCTCAGATCTGGTTCTTTAACTCGTTTTGGATCAAAATAAGTCCCCTGGTCAATGAGTGATATGGTAAGACTGTTCTCTTTTACAATAGAACGCACAGTAATAAAGCCATTATTTTCTCGGTAGGCATGCCGTATGATGTTAGTGGCGGCTTCGTCTATAGCTAATTTAAATGCATTAATGAGCTTATCTGAAAATCTATATTTTTTACCAACCTGGGTGACAAAATCGCGTAAGTCGCCCAAATAATCAATATGGGCCGGTACTTTTAATTGTTCTTTTTCTACCCTTTTAAACAATGTAATACCTATCTATTTTCCTTTAAACGATCTTTTGCTCGATCAATCAAATCCAAAATTCGTTTATTATACGGTTGCTTTACTCGGATTTGTTCTAATATTTCCAGTGCTTCTTTAAACATTTTTTGACGATAGAGCTGAATCGCACGGACATACTTTGCTTGTATATCAGGGGGCATTTCCTGAATTTTGGCCTGGGCCCGGGCTTTGGCGTCTTCAAAAAACTTACGTGCTCTCGGGTCTTTGGATTTGATTCTTAGCGCCCTTTCAAAATATTCCATGGCTTTTTTGTATTCTTTATTAGCATAATGGCGAATACCCTGCTCATAATTTTGTTGAAAATTAAGTTGTGTTTGTATTTTTGTAATTTTACTCCTAATAGTACTCCGTTCCTCTTCTGATAACTCTGCACCTCTTAACTCATTTAACACAGCCAAGGCTTGAACGTAATCGCCTCTCCGTGCTAAGGCGTCAGCTTGTCTAATCTTTTCTTTAATGTTGCCTTGTAGTTGCTTTTCGGTGGTATTAATATCATTTATAATCTGCAGCCTTACATCTTCGACCCAGTTAGGTAAGTTATTACTTTTATTTGCTGCAATTCTATTTAAAGCTAGTTGCCATTCTCTAATAGCTCTAGTGAAGTCGCCATTCTTGAAAAAGGCATTGCCTTTTTGTCGATGCTCTAGAATAAAGTCCTGCAGTTCTTGTTCCAAAGCCGATTTTTTCGCCTGCAAAACTATTTGTTTCTGCTCTTCTTTCTGAACAGAATCACGTTTTGCATCGGCAAGTTCTAACATGGTCCGGGATTCTTGTAACGCAGAATTCGCTGTTTCAACTCGTATGTTGGCTTTTTCGTCTTGAATATTTTCACCTCTTAACCTCATAGCCACTTCCACAAGAGTATTAGCTGCTTCAAAAGCATTTGAGAAGTCTACATATGCACCCAGGTAGTCTCCGTTAAAATATTTATCGCGTCCTTCTTCCATACTATTGTTAAATTCAATTTCCCGTGAAAACCACATCTGATTCTCAACTTGTAGCCGCATTTCTCTTTCACGTCGTTCGCGAGCAATACGGATTAACTCTGTTTTACCTTTACCAAATTCAATAGTAACAGAAAAACGATGGTTTGCAGAAAAATCCGGTCCATCAAACAGTTTACCAAAAGAATAATCGATGTGAAAATTACTATAGCTTGCGCCGGCGCCAAATGCAATTTGGCCATCATTTACCCCTATTCGTAACATGGCTTGATTATGAAAAGAGTACTCGCCCCCCAAGTTATACATCATAGGTGCACTTTCGCTTTTATTTATATCAAACAGCAATGTAAATGCATTGCGTGCTTCCCCAAATCGAACTGGTTTAGCCAAGCCAATTTTGAAATTTATAGGGGATGATTCAGACATATCCACCAACCGAGTTTTCGGATTTATGATGTTTTGAATATTTATTCCTAATGAAAGGTCCCGTAAAATTGCACTATCAAAATCTGGTCGATATAATAACCCTAAATCTGCCCCAACCCCCGAATCTGAGAGGTTTTGTATAGAAAAACTGAAACTCTCAATTTTTACAGTAAGACCAATGCTGAAACTCTTTTTCAGTTGCTTGGCATACGAAAAGAGAAATTGCTGTTGACTGAAATCAAAATTAGCTCCAGGTTCAGCGTCTGAACCTCTTTCTTCAATATCCCCGGTCCCTAATCTCAACCAGCCAAAACCAAAACTACCAATAGATACCGTGGGATACACAAATCCTACAAAACTAAAATTTGAACCCGCAATCAAACTTGTATAGTAAAAGCTGGTGCTTTTTTTCTCTAAATAGTCAAGACCAGCCGGATTCCAGAAAACAGCCGTCGGATCCTCAGAAAGAGCAACATAAGCATTACCTAAAGCCAGTGCTCGTGCCCCTACACTTAAAAATGTGCTCTTGGTACCCCCTACACCTGATTGAGCATAAGAGTTAGTAGGTATATAAATGAATAGAATTATTATTAAAATAAATATCACCCCTGAGGTTCTTTTTAGGAAATTGTATAAAAATTTATCTAACATCATCTTTCTCACAAAATTATTTTGCTAAAGCAATTTTTGTTAAAGCCTTCCCGTCGTTTGTGGTTAATACAGCAACATAAACCCCGTTCAGGACTTTTTGACCTTTATCATTAGTACCATCCCACACAATTGTGGGTTGCTGCTTACCATCGTGGGTTCCTACTCTGCCTTCTGGATCACTTGCACTGTGTGAAATAGACCAAACCAACTCTCCTAAGAGGGTATAAATTCTAATTGTTATATCAGAATCTTGAGTAAGGTTGTAGTTAAATTTTGTAATATCTCTTGAGTTCTGTCCAAAAGGATTTGGAAAATTAAAAAAACTCGCTTCTAAATTTGGATCGATTAGAACTGAAAAACCCGGGGTTAAAACATTAACAATAGTTAACCCAGATGAATCATCCCTGATGGTGACAAGACTATCGGATCCCACATCTTTAGCTAAAATATCATCTTGAGGGGAATCAATGGATAATCGAAAATTATTGGTTTCGGTTTGTGAGGCAATATCTACCCGAAACTCAATGGATTGAGATTGGCTTGGCAGAATAGAAATCGCTGGACTAAAATCAAGTACCATTGGATTAGTCTCAGGTAATGATACGAGCTCTCTAAAAATTACGCTAGTATTAAAATAATCTACCACAGTTAATCGTGTAATTACAGAATTGGGTGAAATACTATTTCCCTCTTTATCATTCACGTTCATATTAATATTTTCAATGACTATGTCTGCATCGCTGGTATTTGCAAATTTTAAACCAAAAATTGGTACGTCAGTTGCTCCACGGACAATCGTGGTTGGTTTTCTATCATTTAATAACGACAAATTAAGTCCAATAGCTTGTGTTTGAACAGGGATTACAATCTCAGGTGGAGTCGGTGTTAAAGGCGGCAATTGATTCGTGTTTTCATCAACAGCATTTCGGTCTATCACTTCAACAACTATGTCCAAAATTGTCGTTGGATCATCAGGGGCTTTTATTTGCCAGGTAATTTGCCCCTCAGGCATTATACTTTTAACTAACGGTTCTGAGGTTGTATAACCCGATGGAAGTGTGATCCTTAAACTATCTTCTCCTATCAAAGCAGCTTGCCCATTATTTTGCAAAACAGCAGTCACTGTAAAAAGTTGTCCAACAGTAACAATTTTATCTATTGCCGATGGCGGATCAGTTATCGATGCACCGAAGTTAAGATGGGCTTTTTCAACAACCGTAAAAGGGAGAGAATCGGGTTCTGCAACAATTTCGACTTCAGTATTACTAGCATCCCTCCCCATTGTGTTAATTTTGATATAATGTTCAGACAATGAAATACTAGGTGCCTTTAATATCCACCTTACGGTCGTTGAAGGCCCCTGTGTGATGTTTCGAAAGCGACTGCCATCTTGGTCGAGAACAACATAGTCAGTATTTAACGGAAACTCAATTTCTGCTTGCAACTGAACCAAATCATTCCATTCTATTTCAGCATCAATAAAAAATTCTTGCTCTGTAGAAATCACACTGTCCTGAGCTCCAGTAGGTGAGCTAACAAATACATTATTAATTGTAACACTTCCCACATCAACTGTTTCTATTGAAAGTGTTCTAACAAGTTGCTGCGGATTATGGGACGCTGTATTATTCGTATTTTCATCAAAGGGGATGGTGGAAAGGGTTACCGAGATACTTTGTGAAGGCGTGGGAGTATTGGGAGCCGTTACATTCCAAATAACCGGGACATTCGGAACAAAAGTTTGGCTGAAGGTTTCTTGACTGATAATTCCAGTATTTGCCAAATCCAAAGTCAATTCTGCCGTGCCCTCAACTCCGGCTTGTCCAACATTATTTACCAAAGCCGATAATTGAAATTCCTGACCAAGAGAAACTTTATCAGCACCACTGGGATTGGATACCCGGAAATTGTCAAAATCCATAATAGCTTTTACAACCGCAACTACATCCAATTCCGCTGTTGTATCTGCTCTTACTTCACCTTCATCATAGCCACGCATACGAACTTCAAAGGTCCGCGGAATTTGATGGGCCTGGTCTGACACATCTACTTCCCAAAGCACATTTTCTTGTCCGGATGTTAACAACCGAGAACTATTGAAACCTGGTGCTAATTCATAATCTTGAGGTAAAGATAAATCCGCTCTCACCGAATCTATATTTTCAGATACACTTATAGAGGCTTGAAGCTCAAAGCGTTGCTCGGTTGACAGCGTATTGTCCGTGGCACCGGCTGGGTTAATGATACTAAAATCTTGAATCACTAATCCGATATCTAATGTTTGAACCTTTTGCGAATCTGCAGATGTTTCCACTGCAGCTAACGAATTCGTATTAAATTCTAAAGGACTTTGAAGAATTTCAACAATAAACGTATCTAAGACGGTAGCCGTATCCGGGGCTTTCACTTGCCACTGAACTATATTATCTATTGAAAATGATTGCACAGCCGGGCTTCCAGATAACAAAGTATAATTAATTGGATTATTAAGTCGAAGTTGACCTGAATTGTCTACCTCTGCTTGTCCTAAATTAACTACCTGTGCTTGAACTTGAAATGTATCTCCGGCTGTTTGAAAAGGCTCAAGCTGGGTAAATTGCACACGCAAAGATGCCGGTGTTTGAATTCGAAAAATGGCGTTATCGTCTAATGGCGTTCCAATTTGGGCAGGAGTCTGGCTTTGCTGTCCGGTTGCACTTAGTATTTCTGCTGTAAACATTTCTCCGGTCGCATTCGGGGTGGATGAAGCTGTTATGTCAAAATTAGCCGTACCGGTACCATTTGCGGCAATTAAGGGAATCGTTAGTGGACTTTGAACAATATTTGACAAGCCGGTATTAGACGAGAGTTCTACTTCGACATTTTCAACCGGTTCTTGCAAATCATTTTTGACATTAACCATAATTTCAAATGACTGACTAGTATTAACAATTCCAACCCCTAATGAGATGTTAAACGTTACAGGATTCGTCTGGGCTATAAAGACCGTTGCACTTTGACTGATGATATTCACGACCCCAGTGCCACCATCATCGGTATTATCTAAAATTGGGTTGCCGGTGATCACATCTGTGCCTCCAACACTACCAGTAATTAAGGCAGTGCCAGGGGTCGTTCCGGTTACATCTATCACAAAATCAAGGGTATCTGTAGTGCCGCCATTTAATCGATTTGTACCTGCCACAACCAATTGGCTGGGTTGAATAATAGTATATTCGCTTGTGAGGTCAACACCTATGATAAATTTAATATAAGTTGTGTCGGAATCAAAAGACAAATTAATAGGATCTTGACCATTGTTTCTTACCTCCATTCTTACGGTCCAATTATCCGTCTGGCCTGCAATGAACGTATTTGTAGGCGTTGATGTAAGTGAAAGTATTTGTAAAGTTGGTGCGGTTTTTACATACCAATCGTGCGTCGTTGTAGCATTTAAATCTTGTAGTGTTAAATTAGTAAAATTAGTATCATGACCACTAACTTCTACATCAATAACATAATTCCCTGTATCAGCCGTGGCCCCGACTCCTACCGTAAAATTAAACTCTAATTCCTGACCCCCTGGAATGGAAGCCGGATTCCCTCCATCAGGTGAAAATGGAAAATCAGATGTTTTATCAATAACACCATCCTTTAAAAACTTTAATTGAATATTGTCGATGACTGCGGTAGCAGCACCTACCCCTGCTGGATTTGCAATTCGAACAGTTACAGAATTCCCTTGTTGTCCAACAACAACCGTATCAAAAGGACTGCTTACACTTGTCGCACTTAATTCAGCAGGAATTTGAACGGCCCAACTATCTGGTGTTAATGCGCCTTGTTCATTTACAGGAGTACCACCAATTTCCCCACTAACCTGACCGTCAATAGTAATGAGTTCTAAAGAGGCACTCTGATCTACCGCAACATCGAATGTTAAAGTACGCTGACCCTGAGGTTGAATTGAAGTAAAACTATCAGTTCTCTGTTGAGTAAATTCTCCTGTACGGTCAACCGTACCCGTGAAAGTTAGACTTGCGGTCAAATTCGTTATGGTTGAAGGACTCAAATTTTGAACCACCATTTGAACACTAATACCACTCTGACCCTGGCTTACAAAATCAGGGAAAGTGGCAATGGATGATATGCTCAAACTACCTATATTAATGAAGGCATTGCCGGTAGCGCTGCCATTAACGCTGCTGACAAAGATATTCACTGTACCTCCAAGGGTATCTGCTTTAAACTCAAAAACTAATTCACTATTCGAATTGGTAGCAATCTGATGTCCAGCCCTCCCTGGGTCTACATCTGCGGTTGTAATCATACCTAAATTTGTATCTGATAACACTACAGTAAATTGTCTATTGGCCCCGACTGCATTGTTGTCTGAATCTACAATTAGCGAGGAAGTGATTTGAGACGTTGAAAACCCATCGGCAGGTAAAGTTGGCGGAGTAGGAATCAAGGTCACAGTTCCAACTGGCACTCCTGGGTTCACTGTGATAGTGCCTGTACTATCATCAGCAGCGGTAGCATGATTGGCAAAAATTTTACCACTGGCTGGTGCAGTTGTGGGCGAAAAAGTAACACTATTAACTCCTTGTGAATTAATTGTTGGAGTTAATGTGCCACTCGAGGTCCAATCAACGACAACATCACCTATGAAATTATTCCCTGCATCATAGCCCGCGGCAAATAGAGTTAATGTGTCATCTGCTGTGATGGTTAAATCACCAACTTCATTTCCTGCTCCACCAGCCGCACTTATTATTAATACTTTGGCTATATTGCCTACGGTGATGGTCCCTGTTGTATCACCTGTAATTCCAGTGGTATCAGCCGTAATCTGTCCACTTGTCCCTGGCGTTGTGGGATCCAGTA
>JBHIAC010000001.1:0-148942 GCA_046758365.1 bacterium | reverse complement strand
TCCAGGTTAGGAATTATTCAGATAAAAAAACTTTGCTAAAAAAACAACATGTTGCAGATTTGTAGTACAGATGACTCGGATAACACGGATAAACCCTGATGTTTATTTACTTACGCATCAAATTGGTAATGTAGAATAGCTTCAAAATAATTAAATAAATTATGGCGATGAATTTATCATTAATTTCTTAGTCATTTTTACCTGAAAAAAGTTAAAAATAAAGAGGTTTGAATGCAAGGGGACAAGATTTTCCGCTGGGGGTTGGTGAAATAGTTAAAATTAATTGAAATTTATTGGATGAGATTTCTTCTCCAAGGAAGTTTTGGAGAGTAAAGTTTGGTCGTAACGCTTTTGGAGAGTCCAGTTGCATGGCAGTTTTAAAGTACGATGGAAAGATTCGCTCAAAATATTTGATTTTTGTCATTCTATTAGCTATATTAAACAAACTGCAAAAGCAAAATAATTCAAAAGCTAATCTTCTTGTAAAAATAGTTTGCATCTTAATTTATGAGAATGACCAATTACATAATCTCTTAGCGCAATTGCTGATGGACACAGAGATATTAGAAGAAATTGCAAGACTGGGTTATTTACGTCTTACCGAAAAGGCGTTCGGATTCTGGAATGATCAGTATGAATATATCTATTAAGATTATACCCGTTCAAAACATCAGGAATAATAAATAAATCCCACGGAGGTATACTAATGGATACAAAATATAAAACAATAAATTGTTTCATCTGCTTGTTGATGATGCTATTTTTTGCCACAACGACCGCAAAAGCACAAGAGGAATATGAGAAATGGCTCAAAAAGCAACAGCAAGCATTCCAAGAATTCAAAGATAAAAGAGATAAAGAATTTACAGAGTTTCTTAAAAAGGAGTGGCGGAAAATGCAACTGTTTGAAGGTATAAAACGGGATGAGAAGCCGAAACCCAAAAAAATGCCCGTGGCTGAAAAACTGCCTCCTAGAGATATCAAGCCCCAAAAAATTAGAATCATCAAAGACATTCCTTTACCCAAATATGTACCTCCAGTAGAACCAGACCTTGAGGAAAAGCCTGAACCTATGGATATTGACAAAAGTGAATCTATGCAGTTAAATTTTTTGGATACACCACTAAAAATGCATTATGACCGCGTGCTAAAAGTCCCAACATCAAACGCTATTACCAAAGAAACCATTAGTGCGTATTGGTCAGCTATGAGTCGGGCAGATTATGAAAGTATTCTCAACCGTGCTCAATATTTCAGAAAAAAACTGCGGCTCAACGATTGGGGATATGCCTATCTTTTGTACAAAATTGGAGAAGATATGTACCCAGACTCACTTAATCAGAGAAAACTTTTTGTCTGGTTTATGTTATCTAAATCGGGCTATGAAGCCAAAATAGGACACACTTCAGATAGTATTTATCTATTGCTACCCTCGGTAAATTTCATGTACAGTGTCCCATACCTTACTATTGATAATAAAAAATATTTTGTAGTCTCATTTGAGGGTAAACCAGAACTTGTTAAAACTTTATACACTTATGAGGGCCGATATCCAAATGCCGATAAAGAGATAAACCTAAAGATTGAAGCTTTACCAAATATTAAAACCAACGTGGCTTCAAAAAAACTAAAATTCAGTTACAGAGGTAAAGAATATACCCTTACAGTGAAATATAATAAGAATGTGGTCAATTTTTTTCAAAATTATCCACAGACCAATTTAGAGGTTTACTTTGACGCACCGGTTTCGCCAGACGCAAATTATTCATTGTTAAGCGCTCTGAGACCCATTGTCAATGGCAAATCAGAAACAGAAGCCGTGAACGTGCTGCTTCGTTTTGTGCAAACGGCATTCGATTATCAGACCGATAGAGACCAGTTTGGCAAAGAAAAATATTTTTTCTCCGAGGAAACGCTCTTTTATCCTTATTCAGATTGTGAAGACCGCGCCATCCTTTTTGCTTACCTCGTGAGTAATCTTTTAAGGTTGGAAGTCATAGGGCTCGATTACCCTGGACATATTGCGACGGCTGTGCATTTTACAGATGATATAAAGGGTGATTATGTCATGTATAGACACAAGAAATTTATCATTTGTGACCCAACCTACATCAATGCTGATTTAGGAATGAGCATACCAGAAGTGAAAAATGCCACCCCAGAAGTCTTAGAGATTAGTTTCAGTATGAGGTAATGGATAGTTGGAAGAATGGAACGATGGAATAATGGATATAGGGGAATAAGGATATAGGGATGTAAAGTAAAGGTTAGAGATTAATCAGACACTTATTCCATATACCGTTATACATCGAGAATTCAAGAAATTCAAATTTCTTTCCCTGTGAAAGGCGGGGCTGGCCAAATAACAAAGATTTGACTAATAATACTAATGGAAAAACCAACACCTCGAACGGTATCCAATGATTTCGTAGCGTTTCTTGCCTCCACCGAGCTGCTCGGCGGATTGAACGAGTCGATCCTCCACGACTTAGCCACAAATCTCGAGTGGGTCCACCTCCCCAGTGGAGTAACTCTCATTCGACAGGGAGATGTAGGCGATTGTGTGTATATTGTTAGCAACGGCCGTCTTCGCGTTTATGTTGAGGACAAAAACGGAGATGAAGTAATTGTAGGTGAAGTGGGACGTGGTGAATGTGTCGGCGAGATGGCGATATTGAGTGAAGAGGACAGGTCTGCAACGGTTTATGCCATCCGCGATACCGAACTTGTAAAGTTTTCCAAGGCAGAATTTGACCGTCTTATAGAAAAGTATCCGCAGGCGATGATGCGAATTGCTCGCATAATCGTCTCGCGTCTGCGTCGGACAATTCGTTTGTCGCGCCTGGTAAACTCTCTGGCTACTATCGCCGTTATCCCCGTTGATAAAGATGTGCCGCTGTCTGATTTCACGGATCATCTTGCAACAACTCTTGCTGCAACTGGCTCGACCCTCCACTTGAACGCCGATCGTTTTGACAGTTCTTTAGAAAAAGGTGCAGCTCAAACGCCACTAAACGATGCCAACAACAGCAAGATTGTAGCGTGGCTTAATGAGCAGGAGACAAAGTATCGCTTCGTCATTTACGAATCTGATGCTATCTCATCACTTTGGACGAGTCGTTGTATACGGCAGGCAGATCATATCCTCATCGTAGGTCAGGCAGAATCTGAGCCCATCCATAGTGAAGTCGTGATGGCGATGTTGGATACTTATACAAACCATAGGACTGCGCACAAAGAACTGGTGTTGCTGCATCAAGATGAGAGTAAGCATCCTGTTAGAACGAAAAGGTGGCTTTCAATGCGTCAAGTAGATGCGCATCATCACGTTCGATTGCACAATAAAGCTGATTTTGAACGCCTTGTACGACTGCTCACAGGCCGCGCAGTTGGTCTGGTACTCGGTGGCGGTGGCGCACGCGGCTTTGCTCACATTGGTGTAATTCGTGCTCTCGAAGAGGCTAAAATTCCTATCGATCTTATTGGAGGCACCAGCATGGGTTCTGTCGTAGCAGCCGCCCATGCGCTGGGTTGGGATTACCAAGTCATGTTAAGGAAAATTAGGGCGATTTTTAAGAATCCATGGTCGCTCTTCGATGTAACCTTGCCAATCGTGTCTTTGTTTACTGGTCGAAAGATAGTTAAGATTCTAAAAAAAACGTTTGGTAGTACAAAAATTGAAGATCTTTGGATGAAATACTTCTGCGTGTCAAGCAATCTCACCCGTGCCAAAATAGTGGTACATCAGGAGGGTTCTTTATGGAGAAGTGTGAGAGCGAGTTGTGCACTTCCAGGAATTACACCGCCTCTCTTCTACGAGCGCGATATGCTTGTAGATGGCGGAGTACTCAATAACTTGCCGATCGATGTGATGAACAAACTCTGTAAGGGAGGACCCGTAATCGCTGTCGATGTGAGTTCACAAGTTGATCTTGAAACCAGTTCAAAATATGGTGATTGCTTATCAGGCTGGAAGGTTCTATGGAGCCGAATTAATCCTTTCGTAAAAACGCTAAACGTTCCCCATATTATTAGTATTTTAATGCGAACGACAGAGCTCAGTAGTAGGCATTCTCAAGAAGCCATGATAATAAAAGGGGGAGCTGATCTTTATATCAATCCACCAGTTGAAGATTTTGGGATACTTGAGTTCGATTCAGCAGAAAAGATCATTGACATTGGTTATCACTTTGCACTGAAGAAGATCGAAAAGTGGAAGAACAATAAAGTATTCTCTGAAGAGGTGGACCAATTTTCGTGATTTCACTATAATACTAAACAAGATCCATCATGATCGTTCTGACCCGCAATGTTTTCCTTGATTATTAACACTATTGATTTAATAAATTTTGTGAGGGGGTTCGAATAATGACTTCAGAGGTATTTATCAAGATAGATTAATTATGGATTTGAATAAAATCACAAATTACATGAGTTGCTTTTCGAAAAGTTCAATATTACCATTTCGATAAACTGCTTTTACTACATACATATTAATCTCCTATAAATGATTTTATTAATTCAAAATAAAATTAAAAATAGAGAAAATCAAGACATATTTTTCTACAAAAATAGAAGTTATGCTATAAGAAATCCACATAGTTAAGTAAAATTAGGTCAATTTCTTGGTAGTACAAAAATTGAAGGTCTTTGGCTGAAATACTTCTGCGTGTCAAGCAATCTCACCCGCACCAAATAGGTTGAATTGATTTTTATTGAAAATCTTATAGTAGTGAACCAGATACTGCATGCAAGGACGCATGCTTGAGCTTTAGGCAACTTTGAAATAAAATAGAATTAACGGGCATATTCTTTCAATGAATTCACCAGAGAGGTGGATAGATTGAGCATTGCTCGACTCACCATTTCTTCTTCTACCGGCGCCAATTGTTCGCCCCTTTTAACAAGTGACTTGTTTTTTTTGCTTAGAGCCCTTTTGTCTCCAGCATAGGTAGCCCATTCGCTTTTAAAATCGGCTTTTCCAACAAAGGACTTGCTGTATTTAATCTTCGCGGTTTGCACATCGAGGACCTTATAGGATCCCGATATGGAAGCTTTTGTTGTCTTTGTGTAAATCCTAACAGTCGCATGTACATCCCCCCAAACATTTCTTTCTTTTTCCTTTCCCTCGGCATCTTTATATTTCTCTTTTTTTATAACTACTCTTGACTTATCCTTTTCTGTTTTGTGAACTTTCCGCACCGGGGTGTAAATGATCTGTGTAATTTGACCTGTAAGAATTTCATGCACTCCGAGCACCTTTCCTAATTGCACAGCCGTTCGCTCATCAACGATACCTGATAAGCCCAGTTTCTGTTCTTGCATAACCTGTTCAAGGTGATCTCGAGAAATGATCTCTAAAAATTCCGTAACGCTTGGGTCATCCATCACTTGACTGATGATTTCATCCATGATTCTTTCTGAAATGGCACCATATTTTCTTCTCTTACCGCTCTTATCTGCAAAAGGTATAATAGCTATTCTTTTTATACCAGCTTGTCTACTCTTTTCATATAAAGTGGCAGCATCTTTATAACCGGGAGAAATGCGATTAGCGATTTTGAATTCTTTTGCTGCATGTTTCTGAAAATCAACCCCTTCCATTCTTGATAGACGAAGGCCTTCTTGATAATGGGCTTCTGCGGCCTTGGTCTGTGCCTCTGCCAGTTCCCGAGTGTAGTCGATTACATCAATCCTTATAATCTCCTTAGTCTTCTTGTCAGTAAGCGTTGGTAAGTTTCTTATGGCCTCATTGAGCTTGATCAACGCCTGATACTCAACCATTACGTCGTCCCATTTAAACTTTGCAGACGTGAGTTCCAGTTGCTTGATTTTACTTTCATGCGTATTGACGGCAGCCCGGAAGGCATCTTGGATCAATGCTTGAGCCTTATCATATTTGGGATTCTGCCGGAGTGATGCAGCACAATCGAAAACGGCTGCATCGTAGTTTCCTTTCCGGTACTGTTGACGTGCGCTTTTTTCAAGCTTTCCATACTTTTTTAACGCAGCACAACCTACCAAGTGGAATAACATTAATGTCATTCCAAAAAACAGTAAGCATTTATATCCTTTCAATTTTTATCCTCCTATTTAGGAAAAGTCTTTTCTCTTTGCTCCCTTCCTCTATTGAAGTATTATTTTGTGGTATTTAGAATGTTTCAGGAGTTGATTGTGGTGCAAAAAAATTATTGTAGTTCTGCCGATTTCAATATAAGAAATTATCTTTATAAATCAAGAGGAAATTGAAAACTTTTCTTAAAATGAATGTGTCGATTTCTTGCTTAATTTTTTGGTTCAATGAATGATCCAAATAGAGTAGCCATAGACCGCATGCGTAGTGGCATGACTGAGCTTGAATTGAGTACAAACTCTTTCAATACTTCACAAAAACTCTATCTTTATTTTTCCCTTCAATCGTTGGATTTTGTTCAACTCCGTGAATTCTACGGGCATAATAGGGCACCCCTTCACTTTCATCTGAAATATATTGATAAATTTCTGCAAATGTTACCTGTTCATCTTTATTAAAATCTGCGTTTTTATTTTGAATGGCTTTTAAAAAGAAATAAGTAAACATGCTGTGTTTTTTCTCATTATACCAACTGGAAACCTGATTTCCCGATGAAGACGAAAGAACCACGCCATTTGATAAAGTCATTACTGGAATCTCAATTTTGATGACTATCGGAGAAATATTTTCAAAAACTGTTGCACCTGAAAAACAAGCATCTAAAACTACCGTTGTAGATTTGGCAGGAATTTTTGAAATATTTTCATAAAACGTATCTAATGAATAGCCACCAAATTCTACGTATTGTGGGTCGCACTCGACAGGTACAAAATAACCTTTTTGATTTTTTAGCCCCGGCGCTCCGTGCCCCGAATAGAAAACAAAAACATCGCTTTTATTTTTCTTTACTGCATTAAAAAGTTTGCCTTTATGATTTCCTGAAATTCCAAAGTAAGTCCGAAAATCACTTTGAGTTGCATTCTCAACAAAGAATATATTTCCATCCTTAAATCCTAAAGTTTTTATGAGATAATTTCTGATGGCGCGGGCATCATTTATGGCAAATTTTACTTCCTTGGTCTTTTGATAATTACAATTTCCAATGACAACGGCAATGGCATCTTTATTTACCATTTTTGTTTGTGGAATATTCATATCAACATCAACAGTGAGTTCGGGAATATCTTTGTCGCGTACATCTTTGTGGAAAACCTCCCTTATAGAAAAGGCAATTTCCACATCATCTACCTGAGCATAAGAGTCTTCAAGGGTCTCAAAGGCAATATTACCTTGTCTGAGAGGTTCAACATCCGTGAAGTCTATCCTCAATATTCCATCTACATAAACTTGAAGATGCCCGCCGTTACCCACTATCTCGATAAAATGCCAGACCCTCAGGGCAATGCGTCCATCACTTCCAGCCAAATCGATGAATTCTCCCCAAGGCGATTCCTTATGTAGATATAGGCCTTCTTCCCCGAAACTAATGAAATATCTCCCTGCCTCGCTAACTCGATAGTTTAAGTGAATCCCTCCTCTAATGAGCTTGAGACGGTGCCGAAAGAAATAATCGGTCCAGTCCTGCCCTCTTTGAAGCTGGGCCCAACTATGCCCCTCTCCACTGAGGAAGTAATTATCTTCTTCATGTTCCACACGCCAGCCTGGCTCCAACTCCCATTGATCAAAAACTCCCGCTTCGAAATTATCATAGAAATGCACTTCCTGCCCAAATGCCGGGATCAAACCGGTCAAAAGCAGACAACCAGCAAAGATTATCACTAAACATGTCTTCCACATTTTCTTTTCCTCCCAAGGTATTTCAGTAATTGATAAAATTAATAAAAAATAATTCAAATACTCTAAAAAAGCAATTATTTTCTGACAAAATCATATTCGTAAGAAAAATAAGATTGCATAAGTGCAATAAAGCAAAGTTGCGATCGTTCTAATTCTGATTTATTTGTTACACTGCTTTAAAAGGAAGGCGATTTAGATTGTTACAAAACGACTATATTTTATTGAAACCTAAAACAACATTTTTAAACTTGATTTGTAATTAAACCAGAAAAGCTAATTCAAATGTAACCTTTGTAACGTTCATGCGTTTTTAGAAAATATGATTACTACTCTAAATGTTTTATTATTTTACAAAGTAGTAATGAGCCATGATACTAAAAAAGAGACATCGTTTTGCTCCATTCGAAAGCCCAACTTGGTCATTAATCGTGAAGCCTGAAAGTAGGTTTAATCGTGAAACAAGGCAATCTTTTACACGTACGGTAGATACCAAACTTTTGGTTAAGCACAAGAGCCCTAATGCGGATCTTAAGCTTCAGCACAAGAAGGTTTATGAACTTTCATTAGCCGTTACTTTAGTGTTGCTGATTACAGCGTTTCAATCAGCAAGACATTATTTGCTTGCTCCTGCTTCAATTAGTAAAGTTAATATCAAAATAGAAGTTGCAGACATACCAATTACAAAGCAAATTCGAAGACCTTCGCCTCCGGCCAGACCCAGTGTCCCAATTCCCACTGAAGAAGAATCAATTCCTGAGGATGTAACCATTGCTTCCACAGAAATTGATTTTTTCGACATACCGCCCCCTCCCTCTCCACCTGAAAAAGATGAAGAATTACCAATTTTTGTAGCCTATGATGAACCTCCACAAATTATAGGCGGATTTGTTGAGCTCCAGAAACATCTCAAATATCCACAGATTGCTGTGAAAGCGGAAATAGAAGGACTCGTATTTGTCAAGGTTTTAGTTGGAGTTGAGGGCAGAATAGAAAAGATGGAAATCATTAAAGCTAAACCAGCTAATATTGGCTTTGAAGAATCCGCTATGGAAGCTATAAAGAAAGTTAGATGGAAGCCTGCAAAACAGCGTGATAAAAAAATTCGTGTTTGGGTTACTATTCCTGTTCAATTTCAATTGTATAGTTCTTAACCGTCGTTATGAGTGAGGTATTGTAAAAGTTAAGAACTATTGTTGCTTCAATATTAATTTGAAAAAATCTCCTTTAACAAATTCAAAACCACGCTCACTTTCAATCTAGTTTTAAAATATATCACCGGCCCTATAAAATCGCTTTTAGAGCAATTCAATTTCTCATTTACAGCCACAATCAGGTCTTTTCGATTTGCCTGTTTTAATTTTTCCAACTTCTTATTCAAATATTCAGGAGTCCAAAAGCCAACAATTTCCAACAACATGTTACAACCATCAGGATGAATGAGTTTAAAATCCGGAATGAATACCGTATTACCGAGGTCCACAATTTCACACTCCCTTTCGATATCCCATTCAGTATTTCGTCTTTTAAAGCCATTGTAAAATGCTTCTTCCACTGTACTATCGAAAGGATCTTCTTTTTTATAATGACTTGTAAGTCCACAATCCTGATTCAAAAAAAAAGACCGCTGGCCCTTTTCAGTATTCACTAAAGCGTTCATTTGCCATTTTTGAGCTAGAAGTAAGCCAGGTAGAAATCGTGCCAAATTTACCCCATATTTTTGGGTTCTTTTAAAAAGAGATAGTGGTCCGTCAACAATAATTTGGTAGGCCTCCCCTGCTTTACCAATTTTATGCATTAGTTGAGCCAGCTTAAGATAGTGAAAAACAGTTTTATAACTATCCCAAATCTTGACTTCCATTTGGTAGCATCGATACAAAATCCCTTGGGCCAATGCCATATTGTAGCGGCGGAGTAATTCATCTGGCTCAATTCTTCGTTTTATTTTTACTAAGACATGGTGGTCTGGTAAATCCCCATATAAAAAATGGGGTAAAGGCTTCAACTCTTTAGCAAATTTCTTTAAAACAAAATTTTTAGTATTTTGATGAACCAGGTCTGCTTGACGAACCACTGGACGATACTTTTCAACAAATTCGAACAAATTCTTTCTGAATTCAGGGAAATCAAATTCCAGTTTTGGTTGAAATTCTACAAACCCATCCAAAATCTTAGTTAAACCTCGCTGTATTTTGTAACCAACCCGATTTTGCTCGTAGTCGTCTAAAGCCTGTTCTAATGCACGACGAGTTTTTCCTACATGGTTTTGGTAAATGTGAATTAAATCTTGAGCAATTTTGAGGTAGGTGCCTGCATGTCTTCGGGTTAGGTAGCGAGGTATGATGGCACGTTCATCTATTTTGAAACGCAGAAGATCATTGGTAAGCATCGGAGCGCCTTCGTTGGTAAGAAATTTGACTTTCCTTAGTACCTCGCGTCACCAATTCGTAAAGCACGGCTTGTTTATTTTTCTCCTTCCTTAGAATTCGACCCAGGCGCTGGAGATGTTCAACAGGACTTGCCGATCCACTGAGAATAATGGCCACATTAGCACTCGGAACATCCACCCCTTCATTCAATACTTTTGAAGTGACCAGTACAGAATACTTCCCTTTTCTAAACATTTCCAATATCCATTTCCGTTCCACGGTTTTTGTATGATGCGTAAGGGCTGGAATCAGAAACATCTCAGATATCTTATAAACCAATTCGTTGCTGATTGTAAAAATCAGAACTCGATCGCCGTGATGCAATTTCAAAAGAGATTCCAGTATTTCCAATTTTCGGTCTGCACCAATTATGATACGTCTGGTCTCAAGACGAGCCAAAAATGCCCTGCGGGCCTTAGGGTCGTATGCACTTTCTTGCAGAAACGTTTTTAAATCCTCGCCATAGAATTTGATTCCTTTTTCCCTGATATAATGATCATATATTTTTTGATATTGAGTATAACTTCTTTTTTCCTTCGGTGTTAAATCCACAGCGATTTTCATGATTTCATACTCAGCCAAATGCTCGCCTTCTAAATCCTTGATGCTTTTTTCATAAACCACAGGCCCTACGAGCCTTTCCAATTTTCCGTGGAGCCCATCTGTCCGCTGGTAAGTCGCGGTGAGTCCAAGTCGATAAGGTGCGATAGCCATCTCTGGAATATGAGAAAAAGTAACTGCTGGGAGATGGTGTACTTCATCAAATATAAGCAAACCAAATCGGTTTCCATACTTATCCATATGGATATATGCACTGTCATACGTTGTTACCGTTACATCACATACTTCGTGATTTCCGCCGCCCAGTATCCCAACCGCTATCCCAAAAGCATCAGTAATTTGATCATACCATTGGTTCATTAAATCAAGAGTTGGCAAAACAACTAAAGTACTTTTGTTAATATGCTCTATTGCTTTAAGAGCCACCCACGTTTTTCCGGTGCCAGTGGGCAAACATATACTACCCTGACCTTTGGAATCAAGCCATGCCTTCACAGATTCCATTTGATAAGGACGCAATGCCAGCCGCATGCGAAGTTTGAGATTTAAATTGGAAATTTCCGTGACGTGATCTTCAAATGAAATGTTCTTTGATTTTAGCCATCGAATAATTTCATCATAATACATGGCCTTAGCCCGCCACTGTTTTGAGCGAGCATCCCAGAGAAAGCAAGGGAGATCGATTTCATGATTATAATTTTTTAAAAGCAGTGTGCCTTGGTGAAAACTCAGTACGGGATTTATCTTAAGATTACTCAAATTTCAAATCTATTATCTATTAATAAACCTTACAAATGTAATAGAATTGCCTGTAACTGATCAAAGGTAGTCGATTAGATGTTTTAAGTATAATTTTTTATCCATTAATATCTAATATATAAAACTTTTCCAATGGAAATCAATTTTTTTAAATAAAAAACCCTCTAAAATAATTTAGAGGGTTTTTAAATCTTCGTAAATAAAATTAAGTTTAGCCGATTATCAAGATATTATCAGAATTCATGTTTCCCCCCGTTAATGTTTACATATTATCCGGAAATTGAGTTAATAAAAGTGTAGCTATCCCTTCCAATTGTTTTAAATTCAATTTTTTGATTTCATTTTTTAAATTATCTTTAGAATTTTGTTGTTCTTTTGGATGCTGCTCTAACTTAGCCATTTCTTTTTCTTTCTTCGTGGTAGCAACATAATAATAAAAAAAAACATAAGTCAAGAGTTTTTTGCGAAAGGCGATTTTACTCTTTTGGTAAAAGTTAACCTATTTACAATTTATAACCTATCTTTCTTAAAAACTCTTTTCGCTCTTTAATATCCTCGTCCTTCTCCTCGGCCAAAGGTGAATAACCATCAATCAAACCTAAGACCCCTCGACCCTGGTCTGTTTGTGCAACTATCACTTCAACAGGGTTAGCCGTGGCACAGTAAATTTCGCAAATTTCTGGTACTTCCTTCAGCGCCTTCATAATGTTTATTGGAAAGGCATTTTCCAAAAATAATACAAAAAGGTGACCGGCTCCAATGTTATTGGCATTCTTTTTGGCTAAATCAATTAATTTGTCATCTGTACCTGAATATCTCACTAATCTGGGCCCTGAAGACTCATTAAATGCAAGCCCAAATTTAATTCCAGGAATAGTCCCTACGAGAGTTTCATGGATATCTTCGACCGTTTTAATAAAGTGTGATTGCCCCATAATCATATTAAGCCCTTCTGGTTTCTCGACTTTAACGGTTTCGAGCTTCATGGTCTCGCCTCCATTTATCTGATATTATCTCTTCTCGGTAATACGCGCTGCTTTACCTTTTAGACCTCGTAAATAATATAACTTCGCTCTTCTAACTTTCCCGGATTTTAATTTCACAATCTTATCAATATTAGGAGAATGAACCGGATAAATTCGCTCAACTCCGATTCCATTTGAAATTTTTCGGACGGTGAATGTTTCGTTAATCCCGTTGCCCTTTCTTTTTATGACTACACCTTCAAAAACTTGAATTCTTTCTTTATCACCTTCTATAACTTTTGAATGGACAGCTACAGTGTCCCCAGGTCCAAAATCAAGAATATCGGTCTTTAATTCTCCTGCTATTAAAGCATCTATCTTATTCATGAGTGTTTACCTCCCAATACAATTCTATAAATATCAAATATCCTTTAATCTAATTTAAAAGGTCACTTCGTCGTTTCTTAGTTCGCATGAGTGATTTCTCTCGGCGCCATTTTTCAATTTCAGCGTGATTGCCGGAAAGTAAAATATCTGGCACCTTCATACCACGAAAAATTTCGGGCCGCGTGTAATAGGGACAATCCAATATCCCTTGTTCAAATGAATCCGATATTGCTGAATCAAAATCACTGATAACGCCAGGAAGCAAACGCACTATAGAATCCACTACCACCAATGCGGCCAACTCTCCGCCTGTTAAAATATAATCGCCAATAGAGATTTCTTCCGTAGCCAAATACTCACTAACGCGCTCATCAATGCCCTTGTAATGTCCACAAAGAAATATTAGGGACGGTTCTTGAGTAAGCTCTTTGGCTTTTTTCTGTGTATACATTTTACCCTGGGGGGTCATCAACAATATTTTTGGATTGGTTAAATTCTCTTCATTTTGAATAAAGTCAACGGCTCTAAAAAATGGTTCAGGTTTTAAAATCATACCTGGTCCGCCCCCGTAGGGATAATCATCAACCTGTTTGTGCTTATCTGTGGTAAAATCACGCAGGTTCAAAATTTTAAATTTAATAATCTCTTTTTCTTGAGCCCTTTTTAAAATACTTTCGTTGAATGGTCCTTTAAAGAAATTCGGAAATGCAGTTACAATGAATATCTTCATTTGTTAATATTACTCTAAAAGTCCTTCCATCGGGTGAATGATTATCTCACCTTTCTTGACATCAATTTTTCGAATCACATCTTTGATTGCTGGAATAAGAATTTCCCGTTCTTTATTTCTAGCAACGAATACAGCATTTGCTGGAAAATCCCAAACCTCCTCAATACATCCTATATATTCCCCCGAATTGGTTTTTACCTTTAATCCAACTATTTCAAAATGATAGAATTGCCCTTCTTCAAGGGGCAAACATTCATCTCTTTTGATTTTTATTGTAGAGCCTTTCAAAGCAAGGGCTTGCTGTCGCGAATCAATTTTTTTAAAACAAAGATAAACAATCTGCCCCTGCACGGTTACCTTTGAGATTTCTAACTTTTTAAAAGCACCATGGGGGAATTCGATTAAAACCGATTTTAATTGTTTAAATCTTAGAGGGTGATCTGTTGTAGGTCTTACCTTGACCTCGCCTTTGATTCCGTGTGGTTTATCAATATAGCCAATATCAACGAAATCTGGTAATTTCCTATTCACATTTTTTAGTGCTATTCAAGGATTTCGAGAACGGCTCGTTTTCCCATTTTTGCAGAGGCTGCAGCCAGCAGGGTTCTTAAAGACCTTGCTGTTTGTCCTCGCCGTCCTATGACCTTGCCCATGTCGCCTTCTCCAACACGCAATTCATAAACCACTGTACGCTCCCCATCGATCTCGTTAACGTAGACCTCATCAGGTTTATCAACTAGGTGCTTGACGATGAATTCGATGAACTCCTTCATTTCATAACCTCCATTTGAGTATCTGCCTAAACCCTTTGAATCATACTGGGGCCTTTAATATTTATACTTTAACTACTCCCTTGGAAGCACATAATAAAAAATTGTCTTATTGCACCGAGATCAAATTTATATATGGGAGACTGATTTTGTTTTTTCGACAGATTCTGCAACATATAGAGTATAATTTCTAATTTCATTTGATTCAATAATCACTTCCTGTGATTTTTTGTTAGCTTTGGCTTTTAATTATTCCTTGTCTTTCTTTTTCGAGGCCCGGTTTGTTTTTGTTCATTTTTTTTAGAGACTTTTTCTTTGGATTCCTCAGTAACTTCGACAGCCTCAAGGTCTTTATCAGGAGTTGCCTTGACACCTTCTTCTTCTAATTCAGCTTTCGTTTCTACTTTAGCTGTTCTCTTCTCTTTTACTTTACGCTTCTTCTCATCAGTTTTAGCTTTTACTGTTTCCGTGTCTTTCTTATTCGAGGCTTTGATTTGCTTTTCTTCCTCTTTTTCAGAGACCTTTTTTTTGGACTCCTCAGTAACTTCGACAGCCTCAAGGTCACGTTCAGTAGAGGCCTTTACGCCTTCTTCTTTCAATTCAGCTTCAGGTTCTGCTTCAACTGCACTCTTTTCTATTACTTCACGCTTCTTCTGTTCAGCTAATGCCTCTCGTCTTTTTTGTCTTTCTAACTGAAGCACTTCCCATTTCTTTAACTCCTCCTCAATGCCTGCTTCATCAACCCCTCTTTTTATTAAGTGCCACTTCAACAGAATGCCTTTTCTTCTTAAAAAACTTCGAACGGTATCTGAAGGAATGGCTCCTTGTTTTAACCAATACAAGGCTCTATCTTCTTTGAGTTCAATTTTTGCAGGATTTGTTAATGGATTGTAAGTCCCTATATTTTCTATATATCTTCCTCCCCGTGCAGCTCTGGAATTAATAGCCACAATTCGGTAAAACGGCTGTTTCTTTTTTCCAATTCTTCTTAATCGTAATGTTACTGCCAAACCCAGCCTCCTATAAATATTTTTCAAATGAATAATTCATAATTATACTGCAAAAAGCTGACCTTCTCTTAATTTTTATCAAAATATTAGTTTTCATATTTGTATGTAAATCTTTAGCTATTAAAAACGAAATGGCATACCTTTAAGGCCAAACTTACTAATTTTCTTGACCATTTTCTGCATCATCTGAAATTGATTGAGAAGCTTATTTACATCTTGAACGCTTGTTCCACTCCCACTGGCAATGCGCCTTCTACGACTGCCATTAATTAAATGAGGTCGCCTTCTTTCTTCCGGTGTCATGGAATTAATCATTGCCTCTATGTGTACCAGTGCCCCGTCATCCACTTGCATTCCCGTTATAGCTTTCCCCCCCAATCCGGGAATCATTTGGACGAGTTCTTCAAGCGGCCCCATTTTTTTAATTTGCTGAAGTTGGTCGTAGAAATCTTCAAGGGTAAACTCTTGTCGTCGTAATTTCTTTTCGATTCTTTGGGCTTTTTCTTGATCGACGGCTTTCTGAGCTTTTTCTACCAGGGATACCACGTCTCCCATTCCGAGAATCCTTGAAGCCATTCGGTCGGGATGAAACTTCTCTAGCGCATCAAATTTCTCCCCAACGCTGATAAACTTGATGGGTTTGCCAGTTACAGCCCGGATGGAGAGTGCAGCACCGCCCCGGGCATCGCCATCCAATTTCGTTAAAACGATACCGGTAAAATCTAATCGTTCTGCAAAATCCTGGGCCGTGTTCACAGCATCCTGACCGGTCATTCCGTCGGCAACAAACAGGATCTCATCCGGTTGAGTTTTTTCTTTAATTTGCGAAAGTTCATCCATTAACTCTTGATCAATATGAAGCCGACCCGCGGTATCAAATATCACAGTATCATTACCCTTTTGTCTGGCTTGCTCCCTGGCTTCAACACACACCTGAATGGCTGTACTATCATAATTGGTTAATACGCTGACACCGACCTGTTCACCCACGATTTTCAACTGATCCACGGCCGCAGGCCGCTGGAGGTCAGCCGCGACCAACAAGGGACTGCGCCCACGATTTTTTAGATATTTTGCTAACTTTGCTGCCAAAGTTGTTTTACCTGAGCCTTGAAGCCCTACCAACATTATAACTGTTGGAGGAAAGCTGGCCGTTTTAATGAAAGCCTCCGAATTCCCCATCAGAGCGGTTAATTCATCATGGATAATTTTAATAACCTGTTGGGCCGGGGTGATACTTTTAAGAACTTCCTGCCCTAAAGCCTTTGCCTGAACCTTAGCTATAAAATCTTTGGCCACTTTGAAATTTACATCCGCTTCCAGTAAAACCCGCCGGATTTCCCGCATGGTTTCTAAAAGATTCTTCTCAGTTAGCTTTCCGTGACCGCGGAGTCTTTTAAAAACGCCTTCAAATTTGACAGTTAATTCCTGAAACATATTTACGAATGATTTGATAAAAGAAATTCACAGAAAATTTCTGTGAATTTCTTAATAGAATTAATATATTTTATTATTTTAAGCTGAAAAATATAACAAATAATCGTGCCAATTGCAAGAAATTTTTAAAATTATTTTTATTATTAATGACGTTGGTGCAAAAACAGGATAATATTAACTTTAAGCAATCGTAATTTCAATATTTACAACTTCAGATTTTTAACAAGCAACCTTTTTTACACCTACGTCATTAATAATTATGGATAAAAAATTAAAGATCGGAAAAACAGATTTTCCGAAACTTAATTGTATATATATATATATAAATTCTCAAAATTTACTTCTACTCTACTAAATCCCTTAAAAACTGCACGATAAGTCGAACCCCCACACCTGTACCTCCTTTAGGAATGTAAGGCTTGTCTTTGTCGGTCCAGGCGGTTCCGGCAATATCTAAATGAGCCCATGAATACCCCTCAACGAACTTAGCTAAAAAAGTGGCCGCGGTGATGGCTCCTCCCCAACGTCCCGCAGAATTCTTCACATCGGCATAATCGCTTTTAATGTCTTCGCTGTATTCGTCCCAGAGAGGCAGTTCCCAAAGACGCTCACCGGTTTTTTCACCGGCCTGTTTTAGACGATTGAGCAGCTTTGTATCTTTGCCCAACAGACCGGTGGCATAATGTCCTAATGCCACGACACAGGCGCCAGTTAAAGTAGCCAAATCCACCACAGCTTGAGGATGATATTGTTTGGCATAAACTAAAGCATCTGCCAAAATTAATCGACCCTCAGCGTCGGTATTTACAATTTCGATGGTGGTTCCTGAACTGGCCTGCAAAATATCTCCTGGTTTCATGGAAGTACCACTGGGGAGATTTTCTGTCGCTGGAATCAGGCCCACCACATGAAGAGGAATATCCAGTTGAGCAATGGCTTTCATAGCACCAATAATCGCTGCACCCCCGGACATGTCGAATTTCATCTCATCCATTTTGTCACTAGGTTTTATGGAAATCCCCCCACTGTCAAAGGTAATTCCTTTTCCCACAAAAACCATGGTCTCTAGTTCTGGTTTAGCAGAATTGTGTTCTAAAATAATAAATTTCGGTGGTTCCTGACTGCCCTTGGCCACCCCTAATAGAGCGCCCATCCCTAATTTTTCCATATCGGGCTTATCTAAAATCTGGCATTTCAAACTAACCGCTTGTGCCATATCCTGTGCAATTTCTGCCAGTCGCGTCGGTGTTACCCAATTTCCCGGGTGATTTTGTAAATCCCTAGTAAAGTTGACAGCCTCCGCTACAATTTTGCCTCGATGAATTCCTTCTTGCACCCCCTTGATTATATTTGGCGACTCAAAAATATAGGTGACTTCTTCCACAGAAATTTCATCTTCTGGTTGCACTTCTTTAAATTTGGTATATTGATAAATAGCTAATACTACACCTTCAGTAGCGGCTTGCGTGGCTTCATCAGTTTTGGATTTTTCAGGCAGAAAAGATTCAATAGCCAACGCAAATTGTTTAAGACCCAACTGCATCAAAGTCTTAGCAGCGGTCCCTACGGCCTGACGTAGCCTTTCTAAAGTGTATTGCTCAACTTCTCCTAATCCCACGAAAAGAATTCGTCTGGCTGCTAACGATTCCTGCGTATAAAGCAAAGTGGTCTCATTTAATTTACCTCTAAAGTCTTTAGTGGTTAGAAAGTTGTCACAAACTTTTTTTAAGCGAGCATTACCAGATATTACTAATTCAGACTCATCTTTCTGGATTCCTAAAACCAAGGCATTGCATTTTTCATTTTCCAAAACTGTTTTCTTGTATTTTATTTCCATTCAAGAACTCCTATTATTTCAACAACTCAATCAGCTTAGGGCTCATTTTCCGCGATCTGATCTTACCACCAATTTCTGTTGGTGTCAATATGCCTTCTTCAGTAATTATTCCTGTAAAGAGCTCTAAAGGAACTTCGTCAAAGTAGTAATTTTCAATTGAAGTTTCCGACGGAGGATGATCCCAAACTTCTTTTGGGTCTCTCGGTTGCTCCTTTTTAGGACTAAGTTTTTGAGGCGTAAATTTGCTGGATTCACAGGCTGTGTAGCATGGAATAACGGCCTCACGAGAAAGTAAACAAATGGCTTTGGTACCGATTTTATTTACCAGTGAATTTTCCGTTAAACTGTCCGCACCCAACAACACGATGTCAGCACGTTCAACTCCCACTCCTATCGCAGCATCAATTAGATATAGAGATTGAATTCCCAATTTAGAAAGTTCTATTGCCCGCTCCCTTCCCTCACATACTGGTCGTGATTCAGTAATTATCACTTGAAAAGATTTATCTTCTGCATGGGCTTTTTTAAAGATTTCTAAAATAGTACTGCTGTTGCTGTGGGTCAGTACCACCGAGTCCTGCGTGATTAATTTCGCCCCGTACTCCGCCACCTTAGTGACAGCATTTCGTGAAAATTCATTAAATCGAATGACCTCCCCTGAAATCTTTCTTGACCAAATAAGCGCTTTGTCCGAAGTTTCATTTTCAATAGTAAAAAATATGGCGTTAAAAAGATTAGTTAATTGTGCCATTCCGGGTTGAGCTTGTAAAATTTCACGGGCTACTCTCTCAACCTCACCTACTAATTCCTTCACATCGGCAGCAGATTTCTCTTTGGCTAATGCCTCCAAACACTGTATAGCTTTTCGGGCCACTACCCACGCACCAGAAGTTCGGTCATTTTTAACGGATTCTAAAATTTCAAGGTAATTCCCGCTCATGACTTTTTTCATTCCTTGGACAAAAATTTTAAATCACAAATCTCAAATTCCAAATCACAAATAAATGCCAACATCCAATGACCAAATAACCAACTCTATTTTGATTTTTCAATGATAGATAAAAATATCTTCTCTTTTAGAATTTTGAATTTTGGTCATTAAAGTAATTATGACTTTTCATCCTTCCATTTCCCATTTCATTACATCATTTGGCCAACCAGTCGTTGAAAAGTTTCCATCCATCGGGAAGGGAAGAGACCTAAGCTCAAGGTTCCAACAACCGCTAATAATAAACTAAACGAAACCGCTGGCAGTGTAACCTTAGGTGCCATCTTACTTTCGGCATCTTTCATAAACATAACCACTACGATCCCCAAATAATAGTATAGAGAAATCATGGAATTAATGACCGCGATTACTACAAGTGGAATATGACCGGCCTTGACCGCGGCACTAAATAAGTAAAATTTGCCCATAAATCCCGCCGTTGGTGGAAGACCAGCCAAAGAAAACATAAAGATCGCCATAACCACGGCGATGAGAGGCCGGTGATAACCCAATCCTTTAAAATCGTTGAGTTCCAAAAGCTCTTTTTCTTTGGTGCTTAAAAAAGAAATCACACCAAACGCACCGATGTTCATAAAAGTATAGGCAAGCAGATAAAAAATAACACTTGATTTTCCTACTTCATTCCAAGCGACCATTCCTACTAGAATGTAACCTGCATGGGCAATAGAGGAATAGGCCAACATTCGTTTTAGGTTTGATTGAACAAGAGCCGCAATATTGCCAACAAACATAGTGATGACCGCGGTCACCCAAAGGATATGCACCCAATCGGTCACGGTTCCATTGGTAGCCGCTGAAAGAACTCGAAGCATGGCCGCAAATCCTGCCGCCTTGGAACCCGTAGACATAAACGCAGTAATGGGTGTCGGCGCGCCTTGATAAACATCGGGAGCCCACATATGAAAAGGAAACATAGCCACCTTAAATCCAAACCCAACAATCACAAGTATTCCACCCAGTATCATAAAAGGATCATTGAAAACGGAGTTGGTAGCGGCAAAGCCCGCTATTTTACGCAGATCAAGAGTTTCGGTGGCACCAAAGATTAGAGCGATTCCATAGAGTAAAAACGCACTTGCAAAGGCGCCTAAAAGAAAATATTTAAAAGCTGCTTCCAGAGACTTAGATTCAGTTCTTTTAAATCCTGCTAAAATATAAAGTGAAATGGAAAGAGTCTCCAATCCCAGAAAAATCGTTAAAAGATTGGTTCCCGCCGCCATAAATATCATACCAACCGTGGCAAACAAGACAATAGCAAAAAATTCAGGATAAAGCAAATAATGACCTTCATGTTCATTAAAAGCAAGGAGCAAACTGAGACCTGCACCTATAAGGAAAATACAGTTAAAAATTAAGGTAAAATTATCTGCCGTAACCAGGCCTCCAAAAGCAAGTTGGTAGCTGTCCCAGAGTTTGAAGGTAAATAGGAAGGACACGGCTAAACCAATAAGCGCAATGCTCAAAATACCCCTACGAAATATTTTTGGAAACAGTAATCCGAACGCAATAATCAGAAATCCAGTAAGTGTTAGGGCGATGGCTGGAGAAACTACGAAAAGGTTAATTGAAGTCAGTGAAATCTCATTCATATAGTTCTTAAAATTTTATTAACTCCATTACATTGGACACAGAGAACTCAAAGATTACCCAGAGCCCACACTGAGTTTTAGTTTCTACTACAATTTTCATTAAGTTTAACTATCTCAGTGTGCTCAGTGCTTCTTTGTGACCTCTGGGTCCATTAAGAGACTTTGGGTTTGGGCAGAAAAAGATTTTTCATATTCTAAAACCAAAGCTTGCTTGGATTGTACAGTCTCAATTAAATGATCAACCGTGGGTTCCATTTTTTTTAAGAATGCATTAGGATAGACACCAATCAAAACAATAAAAATAACAATGGGAACCAGCACCGCTATTTCTCTCTTAGAAAGGTCTAATAGGTGTTGGTTTTCTTCTTTATCCAATTTTCCAAACATGACTCGTTGAAACATCCAGAGCATGTAAACGGCGGCTAAAATGACTCCAGTAGCGGCCAATATGGCGAAGAGTTTGCTGCTTAAAAATGTTCCGAGAAGAATTAAGAATTCACCAATAAAACCGTTTAATCCAGGAAGTCCTATCGAAGATAATGTTACTATCATAAAAAAGGTAGTAAAAATTGGAATCTGCTTAGCTAATCCGCCGAAATCCTTAATTAAACGCGTATGCCGCCGTTCGTAAATCATGCCAACAATCAAAAAGAGGGCGCCAGTAGAAAGCCCATGATTCACCATTTGTATTAACCCGCCCTGAATACCTTGGTTGTTAAGAGCAAAAATACCAAGCATGACAAAACCCAGGTGGCTGACGCTGGAATAAGCTACCAACTTTTTCAGGTCAGGCTGAACCATAGCAACTAACGCACCGTAAATGATGCCTATTACACCCAGAACAAAAATCAGTGGAGTAAATTGAGCGGTTGCCTGTGGGAACATAGGTAAACAAAACCTCAAAAACCCGTATGTTCCCATTTTCAAAAGCACTCCTGCTAATATTACGCTTCCTGCGGTAGGAGCCTCAACGTGAGCATCTGGCAGCCAGGTATGAAATGGAAATATAGGTACTTTGATGGCAAAGCTCAACCCAAAAGCTAAGAAAAGCCAGGTCTGATAACTTAATGGGAAGTTTATTTGTTGCAGTCTTAAAAGGTCAAATGTATAATTTCCTGTTAATCCTCCATGATAAAAATAGATAACCAAAATAGCCACCAACATCAAAAGGCTGCCAACCATGGTGTAAATGAAAAACTTTATGGCTGCATAAATTCGATTTTCTCCTCCCCAAATACCAATAATAAAATACATGGGAATCAGCATGGCTTCCCAAAACACGTAAAAAAGAAAGAGGTCCAGAGACACAAACACGCCAAGGATGCCCGTCTCCAAAATCAGCATGGAAATCATAAAACCTTTAACATTTTTTGTTACACCTTTCCACGAAGCGAGGACCACGATAGGAGTCAAGAATGTGGTAAGCAAAACCATATAGAGGCTAATACCATCAATGCCCAAATGATAATTTACACCAAGGGCAGGAATCCAAGAGATGAATTCTTCAAACTGCATTCCGGTTTTGCTATCAAATTCAAAATAGAGGGGTAACGAAATTACAAAAACAATGAGCGTCGATATAAAAGTTACCACCCTAATTGTTTCTAACTTCTCATTTTTTATAAAAAGTAAAACAAAAGTCCCAAAAAGTGGAAAAAATGTTATAATTGTTAAAATTGGAAAAGTCATATTGAATAACTTATAAGATTATACCTTAAAAATAACAACAATAGGGAGTTTAGCCGAGTAAGGGTATAATCATTTAATTTTATCTTAATAGAAAATAACCAATTAATAGCACCACGCCAATCACAATAGAGAGAGCGTAATTTTGAACGACCCCTGTTTCAGTTCGACGCACTCCATCGCCCCCTTTCTTTATCAAATTAGCAACCCCATTAACCAGACCATCAATGATTTTTACATCAAACCAGCGCCAGAAAATAATGTCCGCTGTGAATTTAATAGGACGGACTACTACAGCCTCATATAGTTCATCCATGTACCATTTTTTGTATAAGAAAGCATACAGGCCCTTGACTTTATTAGACAATTCAACTGGAAGGTTTGGCCTTTTAACATAAAAAAGATAAGCAAAGCCAATTCCCAAGAAAGCGATGAGTATTGAAATACCCATGAAACTCAATTCCAGATCCAAAGGAGCTGGAGTCGCATGGACTATGCCTTTGGTTTCATAACGCAAAAAAACTGGTTCGAGAAAATGCTCAAATTTATTAAAAACGTGAGGAATACCAATGAATCCACCTGTCACTGATAAAAACGCCAAAATGCCTAAGGGGATAGTCATAATTTTCGGCGACTCGTGGATATGATGGGCCACTTCTACTGAAACACGGGACTTACCATAAAAAGTTAAATATATTAGTCTAAAAATATAAAAGGCTGTGAGTCCTGCCACAAAAGCCCCCATCAGCCAAAATACAAAACCACCGTAGTCGCTTCCTACTCCGACAACTTTCCATAATATTTCATCCTTTGAAAAGAAGCCAGAGAGAAAGGGCACCCCTGCCAGGGCTAAGGCACCAATCAAAAATACAAAGTAAGTTAAAGGAAGTTTGTCTTTGAGTGCGCCCATTTTATTCATATCGGTTTCACCATTCAAAGCGTGCATCACACTGCCAGCGCTTAAAAAGAGGAGAGCCTTAAAGTAGGCATGGGTGCTTAGGTGAAAAATACCAACCCAAAATGCACCAACACCACAAGCTAAAAACATGTATCCTATTTGACTGATAGTAGAATAGGCCAGCACCCGTTTAATATCCGGATTTACCAACGCGATGGTGGCGGCTAAAAATGCGGTTGCTGCACCGACCACGGCTACAATGGTCAAGGTCGTAGGTGATAGCAAAAAGAGCACATGACACCTCGCCACCATGTAAACTCCAGCCGTCACCATGGTGGCTGCGTGAATCAGGGCTGATACCGGCGTTGGGCCAGCCATGGCATCAGGAAGCCAAACATAGAGTGGAATCTGTGCCGATTTTCCAGTAGCGCCTACAAAAAGTAAAAGTGCAATCACGGTGGCCATTCCAGTGCGCAGACCAGTAGAAGCTTGACTAAAAACAGAAGTAAAGTCTAAGGTCCCAAAATGAAAAAATATCAGTAAAAGTCCCAGCAGAAATCCAAAATCGCCAACGCGATTGACCACAAAGGCCTTTCTTCCTGCATAGGCATTATAATCATCTTCAAACCAGAAGCCAATGAGTAAATAGGAGCAAAGGCCAACCCCTTCCCATCCAACGAACAACAACAGAAAATTATCGGCTAAAACCAGAAGTAGCATGGAAAAGGTAAAAAGATTAAGAAAGGCAAAATAGCGGGCAAATCCACGGTCGCCCGCCATATAGCCTATTGAGTAGACATGAATCAAAAAGCCGACTCCAGTGACCACCAAGATCATCACCACCGACAGGGGATCGACTAAAAAGCTAATATTAACTTCAAAATAGCCGGTGCTAATCCAAGTGTAGATGGTTTTGGTAAAGGTACGTTCTTCTGCCGGAATGTTTAAGAGGCTAAAAAATATAAATGCGGAAACGAGAAATGACAGACCCACTACAGCCGACCCAAGGATGCCAACTTGCTTTTCCTTCAAACGATAGCCGAACAAGCCATTGATGAGGAAACCGAGTAAGGGTAAAAGTAGAACTAACCAGATATAGTCGTGCATCTTACTTCGCTAATCAATTTGGTTTTGCAATCTGAATGGTGAATAGTGAATAGCGAAAAGTGAATAGTGAGTGTCATTGTGGCGTCCCGTAAACCTTATATTCTGAATTCTATTTCCTATTCACTATTCTCTATTCGCTAACCTTACCATTTCATCAAATTAATTTCATCTACGTATACCGATTCTTTTACTCGAAAAATAGCCACAATGAGAGCCAAACCAACCGCTACTTCTGCTGCTGCTACGACCATCACAAAAAATACAAATATTTGACCGTCCAGGGTATTTAAATGATTAGAAAAAGTAATTAGGGTTAAATTAACAGCGTTGAGCATGAGCTCGATGGACATAAAAATCACTATGGCGTTGCGTCGGGTAAGCACACCAATAACGCCTATGGTAAATAAAATTCCGCTTAAGATTAAATAATAAGAAATTGGTACAATCATTCTTTTAATTTCCGCTTAGCTAAAATCACAGAACCAATAATAGCAGCCAGGAGCAAAACAGAGGCGATCTCAAAAGGAAGTAAGTATTCGGTAAAAAGCAAATTACCAATAGCTTTGGTACTACCGAGTTGATTTCCTGATTTTATAAATGATGCGGCAGCCGATGCACTATTGGAACCAGAATGCACAAAAAAAGCGAGCTCAATAAAAAAAATGCCCGCTACAATTATACCCAGCATCTGTAACAGCCAACTAGGTCGCTCTTTGGCAATATCACTTTTAAGATTTAAGAGCATTATGACAAATAAAAACAAGACCATAATAGCACCAGTATAAACGATGACATGAACCGCTGCTATAAATGGTGCATTCAATAAAACGTAAAGGCCAGCCAATGCAAACAGGGTCACAATTAAGAACAGAGCACAGTAGATGGGATTCCGATGAACAAGCATCATGATTGCGGAAGCTATAGCTATGCTAGCAAATAAAAAAAATAGAAAAGTTATCATTAAAAGAAAATCCAGGATACGATCAGAAACATTGGAATTAAAATTACTACTGACCACAGCATATAACCAAAAAAGCTGGGCATATTCACCCCTCTTGATTGGGCAATGGTTTTAACCATGAAATTTGGTGCATTTCCTATATAGGTATTAGCACCAAAAAATACGGCTCCAGTTGAAATAGCCAATAGAAATACCCCGTTTTCATTGATTAATTTAGCCACCATTTGGCTCTCAATTAAACTGGTGCCTGCATAGAATTTACCTAACGCTGTATTCAAAAATGTCAGATAAGTTGGAGCATTATCTAAAAAGCTCGACAGACTGCCAGTGACCCAAAAATAATGTTTGGGTTCCTTTACAAACCTAATCAGAAAATCAAGATGTCCCGCCTCGCCAGCTCGTAGTATGGCAAGCGCCGGCACAATGGTCATAAAAATGCCGGCAAAAAGATAAGCCACTTCTTTTATGGGAAACCAATTAAATTCATTTGTTTCCCGTATTTTTTGAGACGTTAATTTTAAGGACAGAAATCCCATAAGTAATAAAATCACTTCTCTTAGCAGATATTGAATTTTGGTATGAACCCCTAAGATGGTAATATCACCTATATTTACAAGGCCACTCATTAATACGCCTCCCATCACGCCTGCCAAAAATATAAAATTAAACAGTCCCCGGATTCGCAATGCCTGAGTTTGAATTATCGCCTGTGTGCCAGGATTAATGGGTACCTCTGCCATCTCTGAATTAACCGTAACCACAGATTCTTTCGCTTCTTCCTCGGTTATGGATGGACCTTCCTTCTTTTCTCGTTTGTACATTAAAGTATCTATTAAAAAAAACAAACCCAAAAGAATTATAGCAATGAGTCCCATTGGCTTGATTAAATTTAAAGTCCAGAAAAATGGCACGTGGTGCAGAAAGCCAAGATAAAGCGGCGGGTCGCCCAAGGGTGTTAATGAGCCACCAATGTTAGCAACCAAAAAAATGAAAAACACCACGATATGAACTTTCTTTTTTCGAAAATCATTGGCTCTCAAAACCGGTCGAATCATAACCATGGCGGCCCCGGTGGTGCCAATCCATGATGCCATCGCCGTTCCGATGAGTAACATGAACGTATTAACTAATGGGGTCCCAACTATAGTCCCTTCAACCAGAATTCCCCCTGCAACAGTAAAAAGAGACCAGAGAAGGATAATAAATGGAAAATAATCGATGATATAAATATGAAGAATTTCATGAATAGCTTCATCATGGTAGGCCAATAAAAATGGAATAGCAAATACTAAAGCCCAGAATGCAGAAACTTTCCCAAAATGATGATGCCAGAATTCGCCTACGGCTAAGGGACAGATGGCTATTGACAGCAAAATACCGATAAATGGAATGATGCTCCAAAGAGGTAATTTAGTTCCTATCCCAAATGCTTCTGAATGTTCCTCCGAACTTAATTCGCTATGACTTTGACCAAACAATGAAGTGAAATAAAAGAGTGATAATAAAATCAATATCGGAATGATTATTTTTCGCATGTAGTATCCCTAAAAAAGCTAACCTCTTTTAACTTAAATTAAAATATGTATTTGAAGAAATTGTGTAAATCATTAATTATCAAAGTATTTTTCATCATGTAAGAAGGTTAGCTTTTGATTAATGGTCAAGAAAAAGAGGCGTATCTGCCTTTGCCAAAATTACTTTGGTGGTATCTCCAAAAAGAAATCTGGTAATTCTAACTTTACTATGGGCTCCTAAAACAATGAGGTCAAAATTCTTTTCTTTTGTAAAGTTTAAAATGACTTCTTCAGGTTTACCGTATGCATGCACTTTATCAAACTTTATTTGGTAAGCCTCGAGAAAATGACTCATACGTTCTAAGAGCACATCCCCTTCCTCTTTATTCTCATTTACATTGAGAAGCGTTACCTGTCGGTCATTCCAAATTCCAACTTGAACAAAACTATGAATGGCCCGTGCCGAAGGTAATGCACCATCATAGGCGATTAAAATTTTTTTGACGGTTTTGTAACCCTTAGGTACAGCAATAACGGGTTGGGCCGCATGGCTTAAATATCCTTCCAAAGTATTATCGTCTCCTTTTGCTCCATATTTGAATAGAGTCTTTAAACCCATCACCGCAATGTCGTGATATTTGGCCTCATCTGAAATAACCTCTACGGGTTCACCTTCTCGAACGATTAAATGAAATGCCACTCCTTCTTTTTTACACACTTTTGAAAATTCATCAACGAGATTACGAGCTTTTGCTTCGGCTTCGCTTAATTTCTTTTCCTCCGCCTTAAGGGCATAGTACATGCCGCCCAAAGGCACTGGGCCTAACGATTTTTCGATATCTGGTTTATCAATTACAGCCATACCGCTTAATTGAATACCATACTCTTTTGCAATTTGAACTGCAAAATGAGTGGCAGCCATTGAATAATCGGTACCCTCTATTGGAACCAAAATGCTTCTATACATACAAGCTCCGTTTGTCTGATCAAATTTATGTTTACAATTTCAAGGAAATTAGAGAACAAAGGATTAGAAGAATTCCCTTATTTTGCCGAAGTCTAAGTTTAACAATATTCGAATAAATGTCAAGCAAAATTTTGGTATATAATTGAGTGATTAGGTGTAATTACAAAACCAAGAGAAAGGAATCGATCGCAAAGTCCAACCGCTTGAGGTAAGGATCGAGCGCATGATTAAAATATAAAACAGGTACACGCTTCTAAATCATTACGATTAATAATCATTCCAGCTCTTAATTCGCAATTCAGATAGAGGTTTTCTTGCCATGGCTTCAACAAATCTTCGGGCAAGCTGCAGATTCGTGATCAATGGTATGCCAAAATCCACCGCTTTCCTACGGATGATATAATCGTTGGTAAGTTCCTCCTCTTGGTAATTTTTAGGAATATTAATGACCAAATCTATCTTCCTATCTCGGATATAATCTAAAACATTCGGGCGCTTTTTTTCCAAGGGCCAGTTTAATATTTCCGTGTCTATACCGTACTGTCTCATGAAGTGAGATGTTCCTCGGGTGGCATAAATTTGTACTCCAAGGTTTTTCAGCAATTTTGCACTTGAAATAAATTCAGCTTTATTTTCAAGTGGACCGGTGGAAATTAATATTGTTCTTATTGGCAATTTAAATCCAACAGAATTTAAGGCTTTTAGAAATGCCTCTTCAAAGTCATCTCCCAAACAACCGACTTCACCCGTGGAAGCCATCTCCACCCCCAAGGTGGGATCTGCGCCTTGCAAACGCGTGAAAGAAAACTGTGGGGCTTTTACACCCACATATTCAAGTTCCATTAAGGACTTGTGGCTTTTTCCCACCTGCGCATCCATCAGAATTCTGGTAGCAATTTCAATAAAATTAATTTTGTAGACTTTTGAAACAAAAGGAAAGCTTCTTGAAGCCCGCAGATTGCATTCGATGACTTTCACATCATTATCTTTAGCGATGAACTGAATATTAAAAGGGCCGGTAATTCTCAATGCTTGGGCAATTTTCTTTGAAATGGTGCGCACTTTACGTATCGTCTCGATGTAGGTCCTCTGGGGTGGTAATACCAATGTGGCATCTCCAGAATGGACCCCTGCATTCTCCACATGCTCAGAAATCGCGTAGACGACTAACTCACCATCTTTTGCTACTCCATCTAATTCAATTTCCTTGGCATCAACCAAAAATTTACTAATCACCACAGGATATTCTCGAGAGATCTTCATTGCTCTTTCAAGAAAATTGGTTAGCTCCGCATCTGTGGAAGCCACGCCCATAGCTGCCCCGCTTAGAACATAAGAGGGTCTTACCAGAACCGGATACTGAACCTTTTCCGCAAAGGCTTTGGCTTCCTTCAGAGAAACGAGTTCTTTCCATTCCGGTTGATCAATCTTAAGTTGATCTAAAAGGGTTGAAAATTTATGCCGGTCCTCTGCTTTGTCTATGTTTTCCGAAGAAGTTCCCAAAACGTTCATGCCGGCTAGATGAAACTTCAAGGCTAAATTATTGGGAATTTGTCCACCCATAGAAATAACTATTCCCTTGGGCTTTTCTTTCTCATAAATCTCATATATAGTCTCGAAGCTAAGCTCATCAAAATAGAGGCGATCGCATTCATCATAATCGGTACTCACGGTCTCCGGATTATAATTAATTAAAATGGTTTGATAACCCATTTTTCTCAAAGTCATGACTGCATTAACACAGCACCAGTCAAATTCTACGGAACTGCCAATTCGATATACACCAGAGCCTAATACCATGACAGAATTTTTGTGCTGAAATTCGATGTCATCAGAAATACCATTATAGGTAAGATACAAGTAGTTTGTCTGAGCCGGATATTCGGCGGCCAAGGTATCGATCTGTTTAACACACGGTTTCAAGCCGTAATTTTTCCGCATCCCACGAACTTCATCTTCTTGACAATTTAAAATCTTAGCTATTTGATAATCAGAAAAGCCAGCACGTTTTGACTCCAGTAAAGTACCTTTAGGACATAACCCATTAGCATATTGTTGCAGAGAATCTTCTACTTCTAAAATATGCTTAACCTTATAAAGAAACCATTGGTCAATATTGGTCAATTTATGGACTTCATCAATGGTAAAACCCGACTTTAGGGCTTGAGCAATGGCAAAGATACGTTCATCCGTAGGATTAGTAAGTTCATTTTTTAAATCCTCAAATCTTAGATGATCATTCCCTATTAACCCAAAGACACCAATATCCAGCATTCGCAAAGCTTTCTGTAAAGCTTCCTCAAACGATCGACCGATGGCCATCACTTCGCCAACAGACTTCATTCCAGAGCCAATGCGCGTAGAAACTCTGCGGAATTTCTTCAAATCCCATCGAGGAATTTTCACAACCACATAGTCCAATGCGGGTTCAAAGCAAGCCATGGTTGATTGGGTAATAGAATTTTTTAAATCGGTTAATCCAAAACCTAAAGCTAAATTAGCCGCAATGAAAGCTAATGGATAACCTGTTGCTTTAGAAGCCAGAGCGGAACTACGAGAAAGACGGGCATTCACTTCGATGACACAATAATCTCCAGTTCGAGGATTTAAAGCAAATTGGATATTACATTCACCAACAATACCAATATTTCGAATCACCCTAATGGAAATTTCGCGCAGCCTGTGATATTCATGGTTATTCAAGGTCTGGCTGGGTGCTACCACAATACTCTCCCCTGTGTGAATACCTAACGGGTCGAAATTCTCCATATTACAAACAGTGATACAATTATCATGGATATCTCGCACTACTTCGTATTCAACTTCTTTCCAGCCTTCAAGATATTCTTCAATTAGTATTTGGTTAGTGTAAGAAAAAGCCTTATCGGCTAGTTCCCTGACCTCGGTTTCAGAAGAGCAAATACCAGAACCCAGTCCCCCTAAGGCAAAGGCGATGCGTATCATCACAGGGTATCCGATCTTTGAAGCCGTCGCCACCGCTTCTTCTGTTGAATGCACGGCCACACTGCATGGCACTTTCACGTCTATCTCCTTGAGACGCTGCACAAAAAGTCCTCGATCCTCAGTATCTTTTATGGCCGAAAGGGGACTCCCCAGGATTTTAATGTCGTGTTTCTCAATAATGCCTTGTTTGTCCAATTCAAGACCACAATTAAGGGCAGTCTGACCACCAAAGGCCAACAATATTGCATCGGGTTGTTCTTTTTCAATAACTTTTTCCACAAAGTAGGCGTTAACCGGAAGAAAATATACTTTATCGGCCAGGTGTTCAGATGTTTGAATCGTGGCAATGTTGGGATTCACCAATACGGTTTGAATTCCAGCCATTTTTAACGCTTTAATCGCCTGACTTCCAGAATAATCAAATTCACCTGCTTCACCAATTTTAAGGGCAGAACTACCCAAAACTAAGACTTTCTTTGCATTTATTCCCATAATTAAACCCAAATTTGTAAATTAAACACCGAAGAATAAATCCGAAAATCGAATATCGAAATCCGAAACAAATTCAAATTTCGAATAGTTAATGTTCAAAACATTTTCTAACTCCGTAAAAGCTAATTCTGCTAATCAAATAGTTTGGAGTTTTGTATTTTGGTCATTCGTATTTGTTTCGAATTTCGGATTTCGTACTTCGAATTTGTTTTCTATTAAGCCCATTGCTTAGCTCACCAGAAAATCCCCCACGAACAAAGTGTATCCTATCTAAAGCAGTGCAATAAATTCATCAAAAAGAAAGCTGGTATCCACAGGCCCAGGACAGGCCTCTGGGTGAAATTGCACACTCATAAATGGTTTACTACGATGACGAATCCCTTCATTAGTGCCGTCATTGGCGTTAAAAAACCACGGTTCCCAATCCACCGGTAAAGTATTTTCGTCAACGGCATACCCGTGATTTTGAGAAGTGATAAAGCAGCGTTTGCTACCCACAAGAATACAGGGTTGATTTTGACTGCGATGGCCATATTTTAGTTTATAGGTGTCTGCACCAGCCGCCAAGGCTAAAATTTGATTGCCAAGGCAAATCCCAAACGTGGGTACCTCATCTTCTAAAGCTTTACGGACATTTTGAATTGTTTCAATGCACATTTTGGGATCCCCCGGACCATTGGAAATCACAAGGCCATCAAACTGTTCCTTGGAAATATCCCAATCCCAGGGCACAATTTTAACTGAAATATTTCTATTCAGAAGGGATCTAATGATGTTAAATTTACATCCGCATTCAATAAGCAAAATTCTTTTTTTGCCGGTTCCATAATTAACAGGCTTCTTAGGGGAAACTCTGGTTACCAAATTTACAAGATTTGGGTCAAAAAATTCTATGTCTTTTTCTTGCACAACTATTTTGCCAAGCATAGCTCCTTGATCTCGCATTTTCTGGGTGAGTAATCGGGTATCAATTCCACTGATACCGGGTACCTGATGGGTTTTCAACCAGGCATCGATGTTCGAATGACCTCTCCAGTGACTGTAATTTAATGAATACTCAGAAACCACCAGTCCAGATATATGAATTCTATCCGACTCAAAATCCTGTTCCAAAAGTACATTCTTTTGCTCATTGGGAGGAGGAACGCCATAGTTTCCGATTAAGGGATAGGTTAAAATAAGAATTTGACCCTCATAAGATGGATCCGTTAAACACTCAGGATATCCCACCATCCCAGTATTAAAAACGACTTCCCCTGAAGTTGATTTAGGACTGCCAAAGGACTTTCCATCAAAAATTGAGCCATCTTCTAAAATAAGTTTTACAATCATAAATACAATTCTCTTTGAAAAATCTACAACGCTAGTAAAGTAATTAAAAATTACTATCTAAACTATTGTAAATTTAACATATTTGCTCTATGAATGTCATTCCCGTAAGTTGTAAGCAGGAATCCATCAGTAATTTAAGCACACGATTCCCGATAAAATCACTCGAGAATGACGATTTCGGTTCGATTTACATGACTTAGTTGAATTTTACAATGGCCTTGCTAATATAATATTTATACTATGAAATGTCAATAGAAATAGCTGCGGCCGGGTAAAACCTGAGTTATTGATGGGAGGATTTCATCAAACAGGATACTAGGTAGTTTGACACTGTGGGCTCATATTAAACAAACTAGGATCATTCAGTATATTCATTCTGAATGCAAGATTATGTAGGATATTTATCCCTATTTCATAAAAACCATTTTGTTAGTTTGATGGAATGTACCAACAATAATTCGATAATAATAAATTCCTGAACTTACTTCTCGACCAAAATTATCTTTAGCATCCCAAGTTACAACATGAAATCCCGCTTCTTTACGTTCATTCACAAGCGTTTTAACTTCACGTCCTAAGAGATTATAGATTTTAACAACAACCTGACCTGCTTCTGGTAATTGATACCGTATCTTAGTTTCAGGATTAAATGGGTTAGGATAGTTCTGGCTCAATTCATAATTTTTTGGTGCGGTTATATCCACTGAAATTGGACCATGTTGCGTTTTTACACCTCGAATGTCCACATCTTCAAGAATATAAAAATAACGTCTGCCAACCTCTACATTTAAGTCAATAAAATGATATACGCCTTTGTCATTTGAAGCAATCAATTCATCATTTAATTTGGTGAAATCTCCATTCCTTGTTAGGCTCCCCAGTATATTATATCCGCGATTATCAATTTCCCGGCTTGTAGTCCAAGATATTTTAACTCCGTTGAACCCGTCAAATTGAGCTTGAAAGCTAGAAAGCTCAACAGATACGACAATATCAATTTTCCACTCAAGAGAAACAACATCTTGATTGTCGCTGACTTCTACTGTTATAATATAAGATTTAGGATCTAAGGGGCTTGTGATGAATTCATATTGAGGAGTTGAGGCAACCCACATCCCATCTTTTTCCCATTTATAGGTTAACTCATCCTGATCTGCATCTGTTGCAGTTACCGAGAAAAGTATAGTTACGCCTTTGATAAATACCAGGTCGAAATCCTGTGGACTCCAAGCGCTTAAGACCGGAGGATGGTTACTGTTTTTTACCGTGATAGTAATAGTCTCAGCGTCTAATCCACCCTGGTCATCTCTTGCAATAAAGGTCAATTTATACTCACCAGATTGTTGGTCCCCTGGCGTCCAATTGAAAGTTCTTTCGCTTTGGTTAAAAGTCGCACCAAGCGGTAAATCCTCGGCTTCATAGGTAATAGGATCGCTGTCATCGTCGGTTGCATTAACCTGAAATTCCAGCAGGTTTCCTTCTACCACAGATGTATCATTTAATCCAACAAATACTGGGAAATTGTTAATTACTCCCGTAGCCGTGAAAATAATTGGCGACCCACTTAATGTGGAAGCTATTGCATAAGCTTCATTTATTCCTGGTTGGGCACCCAAGGTAAAAATGTTTGCTGTCATCCCATCTTCATCTGTGCTAGTTGTTTGATATTTGAGACTACCACTCCCTTGAGTTGGCACCCATTGCACTTGATGTCCCGATACTGGATTTCCATAGGTATCATTTACCCGGAGTTCTAGAGGGAATACTAATTCACGACCTACTGTACCTGTTTGATTATTGCCATCGAACAGTTCAATATATACCGCTTGGCCAGATACAACAGATATCGAGAATGTTACAAAGAAATCTGGTAAATCGTTAGAAGTAGCTTTGACTTTTACGGTACCAATGGATGTAGGCAGTCTAACTTGCGCCCGTGCAATTCCTGATGCATCGGTGGCATTTTCTGCGCTTTCAATAGAGGCGCCTCCTTCAATGACCTGAAATCCAGCATGAACGCCTGCAACTGGATTTTCATGTATATCAGTAATTTTGATAGAGATCGGATAAAGAGAGTTTACAGCCCCACTTCCTCCATCTCCTTCAAAGGCGGTTAGAATCGCCGGCGTACCTTCAACACTCACAAAGAAGAAGGTTACTGGTGACCCGGAAAGCGAAGCATTGCTTGCTTCTACCATATTGGTTCCAACCGTTGGTCCCAATGTCAAGTTAGTTTGAGCAATGCCTTGATAATCAGTCACAGCATTTTCATTAGAAAGTGATCCACCCCCTAATGTGATAGTAAATGTCACTGGTACATTCCAAACTGGTTTACCGTTGGCATCCGTGACTCTTACTTTTAATGGATCAGGGAGGGTTCTTCCTGCCATAACTCCCTCTTGATTGTCGCCAGAATATGATTCCATATTTGTTGCAGTCGCATTGACACCGTTAGCGGTGAAAACAACTGGAGAACCTGTAAGTCCAGTGACACGCGCCTCCGCCGTATTCGTACCAGGATTCGGGCCAAGCACCCAATTAGCCGATGCTTTGCCTTCGCTATCTGTAAGAATAGCCACAGAGAATTTACCTAAAGCGCCCTGAGGCGGTGAGCTTTCATTTAAAATAAACCCGCCGCCATCATTAACCAAAATTTCAACACTTACATCTGGAACGGGGTTGTTATTTACATCTTTGACGATAACAACAATAGGATTCTCTAATGCTGTGCCAATATTAGCGATTTGACCGTTACCACTACTTTCCTCTATCTTATCAGGATCCAAAGGAAGAAATTCCACATTAATTGTAGTATTTAAATCAAAACCATCAGACACATTTCTTGCACTAATAGATTTTACTTCAGCTTTGGTAGAGGCGATTGTTCCAACCGCCTGACCATTTTCATCGGTTAAACTCGCTGGGTTGTTAATGATATTGAAGCTACCTGTTGAAATAATGTTCACGGCCTTACCTTCAACAGGATTACCAAATTTATCGGTAAAGGCCACCGTGATGGTAGCCGTAGTCTGTCCATCGGCTGGTAATTGGGATACATTAGATTCCAAATATGATGCATCGGGATCAACCGGACCAGCGGTAGCGCTGGCTAAAATAGTCATTGGGGAACCATCCAAATCGTTTACACCATCATTCGCATTTATTTCCAAAGCTTGAGAATTAGTTCCTATGGTACCCCCCAGATACCAGGTAACTGATGCAATACCACTTTCATTGGTAGGGACAACATCCAGTGTATCAGAAGATAATAAACCGTTAATCGTGCCACCGCCTTTGGTTACTTTAAAAGTAACTGGATGACCCGATATTGGGTTATCTTGGTTGTCAGTAACTTTTACTTGGACTTGCTGCGGTAGAGATTCACCAGCTTGTCCATTTTGATTATTTCCAGCAACATAAATTAATTTACTTGCATTATTAGCTGCGGCTGTTGCAACAAATCTAATTGGTGATCCATTTAACGGGTCACCATTTTCCGCAGCAGCCTCTACCACATTGTTCCACAAGCCAGAAATATTTCCTAAAGTCAAGGTAGCAGAAGCCTCTCCGGAAGCATTGGTTGGAACCACCACAGATTGCGAGCCATTTATATTCCCGCCTCCTTCTATAACCGTAAATGTAACAGACCATCCTACAATAGGATTGGAACCATCTGTGACTTGAACCACAAAGGGTTCAGGTAAAGGATTTTGGATGACGCCGTTTAGACTATCGCCGGATACTTTGACCAAATCTGTTGCGGTACCGGGTTCTGCTGAGGCTACAAATTCAATAGGAGAACCCAGGGGTTGACTATTAAAAGTAGCCGAAGCCTGAAGTTTATTGTTGTAATCACCCGCGACACCACCGAGGGTCCATTCAGCTCCGGCAATACCGTTAGCATCAGTCTGGACTGTATCAATTGTGCTGCCATTAACATTACCTCCACCCATAGTGACAGCAAAAATCACATCCCAATTCTCTAATGGCTGGTCCAAGGCATCCAGAACTTGCACTTTTACAGAATCAGACAAAGACGAATTCACCGGACCATTTAAAGTATCTTCAGAAACCCGCACCAATGTTTGCGGCACAGCCGAGGTTGCTGTAAAGTCAATGGGGGAACCAACAAGAGGATTACTATCAAAGGATGCCGTGGCCTGAGCTGTATTGGTGGCGCCTGGCGTTGGGCCCAAAGTTAAAGTAGTCTCTGCGATACCCAAGTCATTAGTAAACACGATAGTAGAAGAAGTCCCACTGAAATTTCCTCCGCCCCCAGTAACCGTAAAGGTAACTTCCACGCCTGCAACAGGTGTTCCATCGTTGCTGGTTACCTTAACTTCAAAAGGTTGAGAAAGAGCCTTATTTGCGGTTCCGGTCTGGTTATCCCCGGATTCTTTAGCTAAAATACTAGGCGCCAAGGCTGTAGCCTGAAATGTATGGGGTGAATTGTTTAGGGGATTGCCATTAAAAGAAGAGCTTACTTCCACGGTATTCTGCGCACCTAATTCGGGTCCTAACGTCCATGAAACTTCAGCAATTCCATTACCGTTTGCATTTCTAGTAATTATGGATAGAGAATCGTTCAAGGTTCCACCGCCGCTTTTAACTTCAAACGTAACGGGATGGTTGGACTTTGGAGTCCCAATCACATCGGTTATTTTAACACTTAAGGATTCTGGTAACACTTGATTAGCCTGTCCCACTTGATCATCGCCTGAAAGCACAACCAAAGTTGCTGGATCGCCGGGTTCAGCCGTAGCCCTAAAAATTACAGAATCCCCTACCACTCCCGGGGCCGTAACCAACACTTCATTAATTGGGCCATTGGTAGCCATTGTAAGGGTATCTGAGGCCTGACCATTTTCGTCAGTGAAAACCGGGCTTGGAGAAGACAGGGTACCATTTCCGGTAATTACATCCCAATTAACAGGAAAATTGGCCACTAGATTGCCATACAGATCCTTTAATTCCACCACGAATGGTTCAGGCAACAGAGTTCCGGGCGGTGCGATTTGGTCATCTCCAGATATTTTTTCGATGGTTTCAGCCGAATCAGCAGTTCCAGTTGCTGTAAAAGTCACAGGAATGAGACCGGCTGCCGATACTTGAACGCTATTGTTTCCAGCGGTAGTACCCAAAGTCAAAAAAGCGAAAGCTTTACCGTTTATATCAGTCTCCAAACCACTCGTCTCTTCTAATCCGGAAGGCACAAAATTTAAATCGCTCGTAATGATTATTTTATCTATTTTAGTCCCCGCATCTCTTTGTTTTATTTTAAGATTGTGTGTCCCTGCTGTTAATTGAAATAGCTTAGGATCAAATTCAGGATTTAAACTACTTCCAGTACCTCGGTCCGATACTTGATCCCAAGTCCAATCACTTTGCCATAATCCCTGCAATACATCCCATAACACATCTGGTCCACCATCCATGGATATAAAGAAGGAATCTTCAGAACCGTTTGGTGCTATTACTCTACCCCAAATTACATAGGTATCGTCTGTAGGAACATCAAATGAATATTCAGCAACTCCGTTGGTGCCTGCACCCACAGGTACCCATATATAATTACCATTGGAAGCCAAAGGGTCTGCTGCAATTTGCATGGGTGCTGTTAATATTCCCGATTCTGCTTCAACTCGAATTTTATCAAGCGTAGCCACAACATTCACAGACCCATTCCCCTCTGTCACCGTATAGTCGATTCCGACGTTTGGAACTGGATTACCATTTTGATCTGAAACCAAAACAACCAATGAATCAGGTAAAGTAGTATTAACTACTCCCGTCTGATTATCGCCAAAATCTTTCACTAAACTTGTGGGATTACCAACTTGATAAGTTAAAGAGAACTCATCTACATTGTTATTTCTTCCTCCACGCAACATTACGCCTGAATAAAGAATTGAACCATTGCCCTGAAGTTTGTTTACATCTGAAATTGTCGCATCAAATTGTCCATCAATAAAGCAATCAAAATGGTGACCGGAGTCATCAGATCTTGGTACGACCTTAAAAGTACCTCCCGCTGCAGGCCCGGGGATAGTGGAAGCTACTTGAGTGATAGACTGTGCAGGCTGGCCATTCACGATCGTCCAAAGATCATATAATTGTTGGGTAGGCTTTTTCCAAACTAAATATCCGTCAGCATCTGGAGACGAAGAATTTAACATTATGGCAAACCCACCGCCATCGATTCCATTAGCATCAGCCCCAGAACCCCATTGGATCGATACATCAAGGGGATTTTTACGAGCCGTATAAACGGCCATAAAACCCCATTGATCCAATGCCGAGGTATTGTCTAATTCCCCTGAAACAATCTGATATTCTGGGTCAGCATTCCAATCTGTTCCTAATTCACTCCTATTATTAAAATCATCTGTAAATGTAAATCCAGATAGAGTTGTTGCCGTTGGAACATTAGAAATATCTGAAGCATTGTTGGCTTCATCCAAAACTTTTAATGCAAAATAGTATGTAGTATTCGGCTGTAAATTTGTAACAAAAAAGCTCTCCGGAGTGCTCGGGCCTGAAGGTGTGGGCAAACCAGTCACTTTAGTGGCTCCTGGAAAATTCTCATTGGTTATAAGAGTGGTTGCATAACGCAGATCATAGCTCGATGCGGTCCCTTGGAGCGAATCATCCCCGGTTGCTTTCCATGTTAATTCAATTGATGTTGCTGAAATTAAACCGACGCTCAGATCTATAACTGCAGCCGGCCTCGTCTCATCACTACTCTGGATAATATTGAAATTATCAATATCATTGTTTTTATTTCCTCTAAGATACACGCCAGAATAAAGTGTAGCTCCATTTCCTTGTAATTTATTTAGATCTGAAATCCTCGCGTCTAATGAACCATTTATAAAACAATCAAAATGATGACCACTCCCATCTGTGCTTAAAATAATCTTAAATTCATCCCCTGCGGAAGGAGGTGGTAATGAAGTAGCTGTTTGGGCTATGGGGGTGTCTGGAACACCATTTACAATGGTCCATAGATCAATTCTGTTATCTGACGTACGCCTCCATACAAGGTATCCGTCAGCATCTGGAGACGGGCTATTCAGCATTAAAGCAAAGCCACCAAGATCGATTCCATTGGCATCGGCATTTACACCCCAGGTGAATGAAACTTGTTTTGGATTAATTTGAGTTACATAAACAGCCATAAAATCCCAAGCATCAACCGCTGAGGTGTTTGAAAGCTGATTATTAACAATAATATATTCTGGATCAGCAACCCAAGTGATTCCTAATTTTGTACGATTGAAATTGTCAGTAACAATTGAACCTGATGAATTGATTGCATTTAATATGGCATTAAAAAATACCTGTGCCATTAGGTTATAACCGGTATCATTTGGATGCAAATTATTAACCATATAATCAGTGGCCCAATTGTTATTCGATTTAAAGATTTCATTCTGTCCTACATAATAAATTATATAGCCCAAAGTCCTTTTGTCGTAAACTAAAGTTTCTATGGATTGATTAAGAGCTGTGGTTTGTTCGTCTCTTGAGGTCAAATCCGTTCTTGGGATCAAACTGCATAATAGTATAATAGTTGAAGTGTCATAATTATAAATTTTATCTACGATACTACTAATTTCATTTATTATTAATAAAGTATTTTCATCTCCCGATATATTGTTAGTTCCAATGTGTAAAAGAACTATGTCAGGATTATATGAATTCATCAAAGTGTTGATATGAAAATCGACGGAATCGGCTGGCCAAGCATCGTGCCCTTCATGGTCTCTATCATGGTCTCCGGAAGTATCGCTCAAAGTTCCAACAAAATTAAAAAGCTCTCCCGCATCAGTCAATAAGGAATCTAAATCATCCCGATATCCTCCATCGGCAGAGGACCCTTCTCCCCTTGTGATCGAATCTCCAAGTGGCATGATTTTGTATTGCGCAAATATTGCCGAGGTGAAAAACAAAAAAATTATAGCTCCTAAAATAGACCTCGATCCTAAGGAATATAGATTTAGCATTGCATGAACCTCCATAGAAGACCGCTAATAAACAAATATTTTAAAATTTAAGCTAACATAAATTAGTCTTGTAACGAGAATAATATTGATTTTGCAAATATTGTACCATTTAATCAATCGTGAATAAGTTCTTGATACTTATTAATTAAAATAGCCTTGTTTTTTGTTTTTATAAAACTTAGACTTATATACACGATGCCTTCGGGTATGTGTCTAATTGAAACATTATTTCAGTTAAATACAAATTCTACAATCATTAATTTGGAAAATATTCAACCTTGTGGATTAAAATCGCCACATGATCTTAAGTCGAGAGCTACTATAAATCTTGACTAAAAAACCGATTAGGTTCATCATTATTTACTAATTTGAAGCACTCTTTGAAAGGCATGTACTCATGGTAAAATACAGCTACAGCTCCTTTATTATTTTTTATTCATAAACTAAATTATCCACAAATTTTTTTACTTATTAATATCATTAAACAGTAAAACAAGTGAGGAATTATCGTGACCTAAATGGCGGGAAAACGTTGGACTACGACAATGAGTCTTAAGTAATAACGACAAAAAAGATGCCAATTATCACTGCAAAAAGTAGAATCAATGTCACTAATACGAAGCTCAAAATGGCATTAATCAATCGACCTAGACCTTCTCCCAACACCTTCCCACAAAATTTAATAACTTTCAAATACCACATTAATAATATCACAAATATTGGCACAGAAGAAATTACATATAAAGCCATCTCTTTAACATGCCCTGAAATTGGCCAAATTTCATGCCTAAAAGTAATAATGGCGAAAGCACCTGAAAACATGCCCACCAAAAACGCTGAAATAACTGCTATGATAGAAAACTTAGACAAAATTATATCACCCCTTTTTAAATTTGTTTGATGTTATTATTTCTTTATTTAATGTTTAAACTTTCTTTTGTATTGGTCTTTTGTTACTTTCTGCATCAAGTTTATTATTGCGTCCATTTCATGCCAGGTTATTTTTTTATCTTTCAGTACTTTTGCTAATAGCTTTCCCAATTTATTAAAATCCTGTCTGGATATTGCATTTTTTGAGGCCGCATTGGTAAATGCGTCAAAGGTGGTTATCACTTTTTCTATGTTAACGGAAATGTAAGCATCAGGCATAGCTTTGAAAACTTCTTCAGCAAGAGTAGGAAATGCATAATTCAATGCTTCATCAACAATCTTTACACGATTTATCCATACAAGTAACAGAAGCCCAAGAAATAAAATTAAAGAAGTTGTTATTCCTAATAAAAAACCTTTCATAAAATTTTTTCCAGTTGTCATATTTGTTTGTCCGTTATTATCTCTTATTTTTTACAATTGCTATTAGCTAATGTAATATTATTGAAAAGATTCTTAAATTGTTTAATTTGTCTATTTAAAGAAAAATAATTTTCTGCTCTTCTCCTACTGTTTTCTCCAAATAATATTATTTGATCTGGCTGGTTGAGCAGATTAATTACAGCTTCAGATAGTCCAGTCGGATTTTGGGGTTCTACAAGATAGCCTGTTTCTCCATGAATCACAGCTTCAGGGGTTCCATCTACTGAAGTAGCAACAATAGGTTTTCCACAGGCCATGGCCTCTAAAACTACATTCGGGAGACCTTCATAGAGAGAAGGCAGTACAAAAACATCAAATGTGTTTAATAATTCAACCACATCCTTACGGACTCCAAGAAAAATAATATAGTTTTTAATACCTAAATCTTGAATTTGTCGTTTTAGTTCATATTCCAAAGGCCCTCCACCAACAAAGACAAATCTCACATTGGGAAATTTTGCGATAATATCAGGTGCCGCCTCAATAAGATATCGGTGCCCCTTCTGTTCAGTAAGGCGCGCAACCGTGCCCAAAATAATCTCTTTTTCACCTATACCTAATTCTGCGCGCTTATTTAGATGATGGTTTATTTTGTATTTTTCTGTATCAACTCCGTAGTGAATGGTAACCACCTTTTCAGCAGGAACCCCACGTTCATTAATGACAATACGGGCTATAGCCTCTGAAACAGATACGACTTTAGTAAAATTTCGTTGTACAATCCTATAAACCAGACTATGACGACGTTGTTGGGGCGCAGTAAATACCTCCCAGGATATTACAGCATTGACTCTAGCCAACCATGCTGCAATAGCACCGATAACATCTGCGTAAAAGAGAGTTGTCATAACGATATCAACCTTATACCGCTTTATGAGTTTTACAAGCTGCCAAATCAAAGTCACGTCAAACCGATGTTTTTTATTGAAAATAAATAGAGGATAGCCCAATTGGCGAAAGTCCTGTTCTAAAACACCACCTTGACCTACACTGGCTATAACAATATTATATTTTTGAGGGCCGAGATTCTTTAATAGTTCCAAAAGCTTTAATTCACCACCCCCGGCAGCCAAACCATTTACAACTTGTAATAAGGTGATCTTTTTTGCCATATTATTCACCGTTTCTCATCAAGTAGCTCATTATAGATATTCATAATCCATTGATAATGAAGGGTCGGATTAAATTCCTTTTCCGCTTTCATTCTGGCATTCTGTCCAAAACGACGTACTTTTTTATTGTCTCTTCCTAACTCATTAATATATGATAAAAGGCTCTCTATGTCATTTGGTGAAAATAAATATCCATTTTCACCTGGATCGATTAGCTCAGATATTCCACCTATATTGGAACCTATGACAGGTTTTCCCATAGCAAATGCTTCGTAAATAACCAAAGGTGAATTATCATACCATAGCGATGGGACAACAACAAATCTTGACTGACTAACCAACTGTTTCAATTCAGCCCCAAATTTTAAACCAACAAATGTAACATTATTTAGGCCAAGCTTTAAAGCTAATTTTTCTAACTCCACACATTGCGGTCCATCTCCAACAATAAGTAATTTTAGTCGTTTAACCTTTTTCATTGCTGTTAATAAATTAAGAAGCCCTTTTTCTTCGGAAAGGCGGCCAAAATAAATTAAATAATCTTTGAAATCTTGGTAAAAAGGATAATCTGAAAGGCGAATAGTATAATATTGCTTTACAATTTTTTCTTTTGAAAATCCTCCTGAAATCATCTTTTGGCGCATAAACTCACTTGGCGCATGAAAAAGATCGATGTTCTCATAAATCCTAAGCCATCGATGAAAATATGCTTCGACAACTAGAAGTGCACTGGAAATAATAGAATCTTTATGACACTTTTCAACCATGGGATGCCATAAATGACCGTCCAGGCATTTTTCACAAATTTGTGCTGTACGAGTGTTAAAGAGGCGATAACTGGGACAGACATGTTTGTATTGATGCAAGGTTTGAATGACAGGTATATTCGCATCGCGTAACACGTCCAAAATGGAAGGCGACAGTTGATGATCAATCATATGTAAATGCGCAATGTCTGGATTAGTATCATCAATCAAACGCTTTATCCCTTGTTTCGCTTGCTTTGAGTATAGAATCCTGCCTATTATTTTCGGACTTTCCACGATTGATCTTAACGTTGAAAGCCCATTGAATTCTATATGATCAACAAAATAATCGCTGTAAGGGGTGTCATAATTATCAGGATGGACCATTGAAAATGGAATTACTGTATGGCCATGTTCTTCTAAAATTCTTTTTAATTCAAAGTAATACCGTTCGGCCCCTCCTTTGATAAAATAAAATTTATCTATTGTTAAAATTCTCATACTATATACGAACTTTCACCCGATTCTTCGTACCGTAAGCATTTAGTAGAGATTCTATAATCAAGAGATTATTGACTACTTTTACCATATTCAACTCCGTAGAGAATTTCTTTTACATTTTTTCTATTTGATTCAATCCTCTTTCCATCTACTAAAAGTATTGATCGCTCTTCAACTAAGTAATGAATATTAGTTTTGTCTATGGAAACAGCCTTGGCTGTTATTGCTCCAGGACCGAATTCAGGTTTTTTCTGAAAAACTGTATATCCAATTTCACAATTCTTTAAATTTCCACCATCAATAACAAATTCTGAGTTATCTTTTGAAGTAAGTGCTAAGGCAGTATTCCTTATTTCTACATTCTGAGCATGAATGACAGAAAATTCACCAGCACTTATCCCTTTGTCTTGCGCCCCATCAATTGTAATATTCTCAATATCAATATTCGTACCTGAAACATCAATTCCATCATTACCGCAATTCAAAAACATTGAATTATTTATTTCTCCTTTACAAAAATCTGCATCAAATGCATCGGATTGTGTGTTCCTAAATAGGGTATTATTTATTTGAAATTCGGATCTGATAATATTAAGGGCATCTTCAGATCTGTTATTCATAAATTTACATAATGTAATATTGACAGAAGATTCATAAAAGGTCACCGCACCCGTCAATGCCCAGTCAGATTGAGAAGGATTTGATAAATTATCAAAAAGGACACATTGAAGTGAAGAAGTTTTGTTACTATTCATTACAACCAATCCCTGACCACTTGAGTCTGCAGAATAAAATATTATGGGATGATCCGCAGAACCCGAAAAATAAATGGGAGAATAAGATAAGATTTTGGCAGAATTAATTAAATTTATTTTTGTGTCCTTAAAACAGAAAACATCATACCCGTTTGGAATTAGTAAATTCTGATCAAGGTTCCATTCTCCCGGTTTTATCATAATTTTTTTTAAAGAATCGTTGACCACTAGAAAATTAATTTCTTTGATATTTGATTCTTGCCTAATAAAATCATTCTGTATAAAATTTTCATCTAAGTAGGTCACTGGTAAAATAGATTCCTGCAAAATTTTTTCAGTACCTAAGACCATGTAATTAATTTTAAAATCAAAGATAATCGAATCTTTCCTAGTACTGTTTATTGGTAAAACAAAGTCTATGTTTTGAAATTTCATAGGTTGATTAATCACCTTAGACTGCACGATATACTCTTTGGTAGGATATACTATAACTGAATCATTATAAGATAAGCTGTTAATTTTTATAGGAAAATAATGTATATTACTTATTTGTAATTTAAGAGTGTCTTGCCTATAATCTTTATAATACACATTAATAGCTTTCTTAGGAATTAAGTTTTTTCTTATTGTCTCTTGATTTTTATAAAGAATGTCGATATCAAAATTATACCATGGATAATCTTTATGTATTATATTAAGAGTTCTTTTATATTCGTTTTTATATTTTTCAAAAAAAGAATCTAAAAGTTTTTTGTCTGATATTTTCTCCAGAGCCTTTATATATTCAATATAGAAAAACTTATCCTCGAAAAATGTGTCTTCCCAGATTGGTATATCGTCTTTTATTGATGGAAATTTAGATATTTGTTTTGATGAGCCGATTAAATATTTCGCAGGAAGCAAAAACCTTTGGTCATATCCGATAGGCTCTAACAAAGAAGTGACAGGATTATAGTAAAATTTCATATTTCTTTTTGCAATCGCATGATGTTGTCTTCCCATCAAGTCAACGATAGCAAAAAATTTAGCCATCTTTTTTATATCAAAAACCTGGCTGGTTTTCAGTTTTTTTCTCCTAAAAGATTCCAATAAATTTTTAGCAACAACAAATTGTTTGAATTTCGTAGAATCAGTTTCCACCAGATCTAAATTATGAGCACTTAATGTAGAACTAGTATAGGCTTGTAAGTTTATTTCTGTTATCGTGGTTGGCACAAAATATTTATAATAAGTCCAAGATTCATCAAATCTTATAATAATTCCTTCCCTAAGGTTATTATTTGGAAATAGCTCATCTTTAAAATGCTCTTCAATAGCATAAATTCCTAAATGTTTACCATTTATTGTAACATCAATAAAGTCATAAAGTAAACATGGCAAATTATTATATTTTAAAAATTTATGAAAAAACCACTCATTTAAAAATCCTCTCTCACGTGGTGATTGAATTGAAAACTTTTTCATTCCAAATAGTCTATTATCTCCTTTTACAATTATTCTTAAAGGCCATTTATCCCCCTTAATTCCAATTAATATATTGCCTTTTAGCCTTACCTTTGCCCTCATATTTTTATCTGTATACCGAATATAAGCGCTAACATAATTATCATCTTCATCGTCAAATTCCAAATATCCTTTTCTTAATGCCATTTCCCGTTTATACGCCAACTTCTGAAAATTCTTGTGATTGATGTCAATTATTATGTGTTCCGGATTAGCCGAAAAACTATTAACATAGTTAAAAGGAACTTTAAATCCTCCCAACAAGATCGGTTTTATCCCTTCTCTCAGCGGTTTTAATGCTTCATTAATAATTCTTGTCCCTAAGATGTGATTTATCATTCCTTCACTAATCAATCTTGAGCGATGCGCAAGAGCTCCGAAAAAAAATACTACGCCTGAATAGAAACAAATTATGGCAACACGAATTATAAATTTATTGCTTTTTAAAATTCTAAAGAAATAACTTAATATTATAGTAGGTTTATTTGAATCCTTCAATATCATTTATTTAAGAAATTCCTTTATTATCCAAAAAAGTTATTTTGATTGAATCATTTAATTTTTGCAATTCATATTTGGTTTCTTGCAATTGGTTAAGATCATCAAATTCAACAAGAAATGAAGCTTCAATCAATTCTTTAGTTTCATCAAATCGCTTTACATTGACGTTAGAACAATGCTTTTTCAATGTTTCGACGATTTGCTCCAACTCAATCTTATGAGGATTGTGGCTGGTAATTGATAAATACAGATTTTGATTTTCATCTGATTTGTTAGAAAAGTTTTTAAGCCAAATAATTCCAATGATAATAACAAACGCAACAACGGTGATTAATCTTTGATCTGCACCAAACCCTAAGCCTAAACCAATCGTAAGAAACAAATACGACAATTCCTCAGGCTCTTTAATAGCCGCCCGGAATCTCACAATGGATAGGGCTCCAACAAGCCCTAAAGACAAAGCTAAAGACGACTTAACAATAGTAATGATCAGCATGGTAGTTAATGTGATCAGAATAAAATTTCCTGCAAACATCCTGCGATTAGAGAGCGAATGGCCATATTTTACATATATACGACTCAAGAAGAATGACAGAATAGCCGCCATGAACAGATTAAACACAAATCCCGAAATTGGAACTTGCACACTTTGTGTTGCTAAAAATTCTTGAAATGTTTGAAGCTTGTTCATTTACTCTTCCTCCAAAGTGCAAAGTTTGCAAATTTCTTTATTATTGCTTGGGCTGTGAGGGAGTCCTAAAAAAGATATTTTGGTAAGACCTGTTTGTAAGGTGTTTCAAAGTTTTGCATTCACCTGTTCATCAAAAATCCAATCTTTCAATCCCATTTAATTTATTCTTACAGGTATCCTAAGGCTCGTAATTGATTTTTTAACTTTTCATTAGCGACCATATCAGGAGTGGCTTCACTAGTCAAATTGCTATCATCATAACTTTCAATGTAAGAGACTGGATATTTAATCAAAAAATCTTCTGCAATTGCTTCTGTCAGTGCTCTACCATCCATGTCTTTACCAATTGGCATATTCATTAAGGCCAAAATAGTAGGGATGATATCAAATACTTCTGCAGGACTATTTAGAAATTTTTTACCTTGTTTTACGCCAAATCCATTAAAAATCAATATAGCATTTTTACCATCATGAACACCTGATGAACGTATTTCTGTTGTTTGTATAAAATCATCTAGAGGACGTATATCATCCTGCCATTTGATGTTGCAACCATCAATTTTTTGAATAGAATTATTGAGTCTTAACCAAAGATTACTTGTATCATATTCTAAAATTTGAAATAATGGCAATTGCTCTTCTACCATAGTGATTGATTCAAATGTTCTTTTCAACTTCTTTTTAGCCCCTGGCCTTTCAACTCGGGGTTTTACTACAATATCATATCCCACATTTGAAAATGAAACTTCATTTTCAATCCCCAAGTAATTCATTAAAAGCTCTGAATTGATATTGGGTTGGCGCCACTGTACATTAGGATTAGCAGCGGCTTTTAAACCATGATCAGAAGCTACCACTAAAAGAGTATTTTTGTCTGCAATTTTTAATATTTTTCCTAAAGTTTTATCCGCTTCACTATAGGCATCAAAAAGTTTAGTACCATATTGAGTAATCTCTTGTTCGGACACATCATCAAATTTTTCTGGTTCCATATAACGCCAAAAACTGTGTGAACAATAATCAAGTAAATGATTGTGAAAATAAGCAAAGGTGGGATTATATTTTTTATATAGAGCAATAAATAAATCACTGTATAATTTTTGTTTTAGCACCCGTATTTCATACAAATAGTTTAATAAGTCAGGTTTAACAATTTTCTTTTTCATCAATATCAAAGCAGTTGCCAAAAGGTTATGAACTTGGATACCATACTTGATTGATGACCACGCATACTTTATTAATTTTAAATAACTCGTATTTTTCCCCTTTTTATAATTATCTGTGATATCGTGTAAAAAGCCATATTCTTTTGGATAAGTTTGATTATCAAGGGCTAATAAATCTGGAATCATAAAGCCATTTACTTCTTGAGGTGGCCAAGTAACAAAGTATCCCATAATACCTACAGAGAGATCATGGTCTTGGAATATTTCCCATATCCGCTTCGTAGCCACAGAAGAAGATGAAGCAAAAAAACTTTTTACTCCGTGTTTATCAGGTTTTTTACCGGTCGCGATGCTCGTCCAGACGCATGGAGAAATAACTGGTTCTTGAGTTTCAACCCGGAAGGTCGAGCCCGTTTGTATTAATCTGGAAATATTTGGCAGCTTTCCAACGGCAATCATTTTTTCAACTAGCCAATATGTAGCGCCATCAATTCCAACAAAGAGCACTTTTCGTGGTATAATACTATCGTGATTAAACTTCATTCCTTTATTTCTCCATATTATGGTATTACCAATTATATCTTTGTTTTTTGGGGTAAGAAAAAATGATTAATAATATCAATGACTATAAATGACAGCGAAGCGTTATGACTTAATGACCCCATTATTTTTTATCTAAACTACTAATAAGCAAATCCCTACAATTCTGAAATTTGCGGCTTCGCCGCGCTAAGGTTTATCAACTTTTACTCCGGTTGGAGGTTTTGGAGCTTGGGTATCAACTGGTTCATTCTCCCCACTAGCGAATACAAATTTAAGTGCATCTGCAATAACAGGACCGTCAGCATTGTCAGTGATGACTACTTTATTATCTCCCCCAGTATTGAATTGAAATTTACCTAAATAATTCCACTTACCGGGGTTATTTCGTAAATTGATTGTACCACCGGTTCTTCCATTCGCATGATGCACAGTATACGGCATATTGGTTGCCTCGCCTACTTGAGCTTCAGAATCTCCTATCCAACCATGCCATTCATACACATGATACTGGCCTGTCACATTTATCTCTACTTGAAAAATTGCCGAGGCAGAGCCTGAACCTGAATTTTTCCAATGATACCGATAGACCGCCTCGTTATCAGGACTCCAATCAGGACCCACAGTCCAGGCGGGGTTGTCTGTATATGGATTCGAGGACGAACGCGGCTCTCTACCTGGCGTCCAAGAACCAATAAGATTTGTTTTACTTTGCCCGGCGGTAGTCGGGTGACTGGCATTATCGATAATAATTTCTGTAATCACGGTATCTGGAGATTTTAACAAAAATAAACCATCACCATATATATTATCTGCTTCTAAAGTATAACTGGTAAATAATGAGCCATTATTTACTTTTGGATCCTGATTACCCACAAAATGATAATAGGGCCCATTGTATCCATTCAGGCTCTGTAAATCAGATGCTGATACCGAACGTGTCTCTTCTGTTCCATTAACTATTACTGCACCATTATCAAAGAAGCGAGCAAAAACATTACTCTGGATCTCTTGGGGTTCACTAGTTGGTTGACCTAAGTCTAAATCATATTCATCATAATATTCATTATACCAGTGTTCATGATAAGCTTCATAATTATACCATCCATCTCCCATACATACACTCGCCAGACCCCATCTCATATAGCGATAATTTTCATTACTTTTTGGTAATTGGTTTTTTGCTAAATAATCACCATGTGCGTTTACTAAATAGGTTGATGGTTTTTGACCGTTTGCGGTCCAATTCATGTATTCATCAAACCAAGCTCGCCAGTTACCAGCACCCCATAATGGAAACTTTTCTGTTATTTTCCCATTAGTAAGATCTTTCCAATACCCTGAACTTCCTCCTGGGTTATAAAGAATTACCTTGCCTTCTGGTAGAATATTTCTCAATCTTGACAGAAAATCGCGAATCCCGCTTGTCCATTCATCCTGAACCCAAGATCGCCCATATTCGTCATAATCATTTACGCCATTTCTATCCAGATCAATACCAACATTATCAGCCCTCCACGGAAAAACCCAAAGCCAGTCTGATGCAACACCATCCCATGCATTAACAAAATCAAAATCTTGATAATGTTCAATGAAATAATCATTATAGGTGCGCCCGTTAACCTTTGGACAAAATCTGGTCATGTCCATCATATTTGCAGAGCCACCAAGCCCGGTGATTATATTACCATTTCCGTCCCTGATGGACCATTCCTCTGGAAGATTTCTGTGAAAAGTCCAGGCATCCGTTGGCAGTACTATTGTTTTGGGATTTATTTCATGGATATATCTTGCTGTCGCATCTCTTGGCCAAATGATTACAAGACCAAACTTCGCATACCATTCAGGCCGACCCCCCGCCCAATTCCAAGCGGCTACTTTTGGATAAGACGTGGTATTATTTTGTGACAAAGCTTCAACCGTTCCAATTGTTACCAATAAGATTATGAGTGATATATTTTTAACAGCACATAAATTGTTCATAATTTCTATTTCTCCTCCTCAGAAAAAAATAATTAAATAATAAACCATTAAAGACCTTTAATTAACAATCTTTAATCACAAATATGAATCCTAAGATCATACATCAAATATTGTGCCATCATTGAATCACAAATCATAATCTCTTAGTAATAATAGACATAAAAATAATGTAAATATAATGTTTTGGAAATTTAGTCAAGAATATCGTAATTCAATTACAAAGTTGTATTCACAATTTAACAAAGTTGAATTTTATTATTGGTAATACTAAATATAATTTATATTAGCGATTTACACAATTCCTGCACTACTTTAGCGTTTCTATCCCAACTAAACTGCCTCGCTAGCTTCCTAGCATTCTTTCCCATATTAGTGCGGGCCATTTCATCGGTAATTATTGCATTTAGCTTGTTTTCCAAATCTAATAGATTTTCAGGCTTTATAAACATCCCAATATTTTGTCCTGTCATAATTTCGGCAATTTGACCAATTTTAGTAGCAAGTATAGGCTTTCCGGTTGCCATATATTCAAATATTTTCAAGGGAGAATAGTAGAATACCATATCTGAAGGATAAGGAGCGAGAGTAATGTCCATTGCATTTATATAATCTGGAAGTTTTTCATAAGGAATATAACCTGTTAGAATAACTGAGTCCTCTGTTTTATTCTCTTTTATAAATTGCTTTATTTCTTTAAATTTTACCCCGTCGCCAACGATCAAAAATTTACAATGTTCATATTTTGATAAAACGATTTTTATAATATTCAATAAGTTATCTATACCATGCCAGTGATTTAAGGAGCCAACAAATCCTAATACTAAATTGCCATTCCTTTTATGAAGGATTTCATTGGATTTTGAATGCTTGTTATTAAAATGATCAAAATCAACTCCCATGGGATTAACTACAATTTTGTCAAGATCTTCTTTCGATGAATTGAGATATGGGATCATTTCTTTACATGTGACTGTGATAGCTGAGGCTAAACGTAATGCAAGCCATTCAAGAAATTCAAATAGAAATGGCAGATGGAAAAATTCATTCTCGTACTTTCTAACTTGAAAAGCGCCTGGAGCGTTAAATTCTAATATAGTTGGCACTTGAAATATTTTACAAACCAAAAGAGAAGAGAGTACATACGGATTATGTCGGATTATTGCCACGTCTGGCTTCTCTTTTTTAATAATTGTTATTTCGTTTAATGCATATCCAAAATTTTTTAGAAAATTTTTTAAATCTCTGCCAAATTTCATGGCGACTTTTCGAAGCACACTTTTTTCTAGCACTTTTTCTTTTTTAATAGATTTGTTCTTCAGATTCAAAGAATGAACTGATATTGTATGACCAAGATTAGTGAAAGCGGTACTAAATTGTTTAACATGTGTCCAACTCCCTACCGAAGTCTCTTTGTAATCGTGTACATAATTAAAGTAAACGACTTTCACAAATCAAAACTCCCAATTCAATAAAATTTCCAATACTATTATTTACTCCACCTTAGGATTCAATCACTGAATTTCATTTAATATTCATCGGCTGCTGGTACAAGCCATTCCCAAAACATCTTTCTTTCGGTTGCACTAATATATTTAGTTAGTATTAATGACACGAAAAAAATGCCAGGAAGTAGAATAATTGTAATCCCAAAAGAGATGTCTTTGAAGATAAAACTTGAAAAAGCAAAAACAGAGGTACAAAAAGACAGTTTCACAAAATCAAGACTTGAAATGAGAGTTCTAAACTCTTGATGAAGTAATTTAATGTAGAGTACAAAAACTAAAAATTCAGTCAGTAATGTTGATATAGCTGCTCCCTCGATTCCTATTCTTTTAATTAGAAAAAGATTGGCTAGAATATTAACAAAGAAAGCTGTTACTGCAACTTTTGCGGTGAAACGTTCTCTGTTCATAGCTCTAATAATTGGCCCCAAAACTAAATTGATAATTAAGAATAAGCCAGCCCAAGCAAGAATCTTCATAGAATTGCAGGCTGATAGATATTGATTCCCGAACAAAAAAAGGACAATGGATTTGGCATTCATGAAAATTAATATTCCAAATCCAATCCCTACCCATACAGATATTTTAATTATACTCTTTAAAAGCTTATTGAACGATATTAAAGATGTCTCATATAAACGAGAAAAAGTTGGATAAACAGCTTTTCCAAATGCCATCATAATGAAAGTAGCGATTACAATTGTTTTATAAGATGCATCATAATAACCTACGGCTTCATCCCCTTTAATAAATGAAATTAAAGAACGATCCGCATAGGTATAAAAGGTAGCAAAGATTTGTTGCCATCCAAACGGCAGAGCTTTCTTTACAAGACTAGGCAAATGTGAAAGAGTGGGGCGTGAGAATATTTTACCAAACTTTGCCTTATATATTTTAATCAAATACAGGGCTTCAAACACTTGTCCAATCAAGAATGCTAACACAACGATTTGAAGTTTAAGCTCAAAATAAATTAAGGTAACGGCAAATACCGTTATGATTAGACTTTTAAGTATTCCGCTTATTGCTTCATACTCCATCTTTTCAAACGCTTGTAAAACTGCCTTCAAAACGAGTATAAAAGAGTCAATGATACTGGCCAATAAAATAATGGATACAATGATAACTACTTGGTCACTTTTCTGAGAGATAAAACATATTCCTAAAATAGTAAGAGCAGTAAAAACAGAATAAAACGATTTTAATATAAATGTATTGGTAATAAAAGAAGAAAAATCTTCTTTTTTTCTTGCCACTTCTCGAGTAATAAAATTTATCAGACCTAAATCGGCAAATAGAATGAATGATATAACCAAGGCAAATGCGAACGAGTATTGCCCGTAATCTTCTGGGCCATATTGTCTTGCTATTATAATGATAAGGATTGTTCTAATAATCCTTGAAACAAATTGGCCGCCAATAAGATATGTCGTATTTTTAAAAATACTATTTCCGGTATTCATTTTGAATAGTATCCATCGGAGAAATACTTTGTGAAATTAGGGGCATAGGAGTATTCCTATAATTCTTTATTTTAATTCCCCTATTTACTAATCTATCGAGATACTTTACTTTTGCTAAAATTGCAAGTTCTGACCAAAATAAAACTTGAATAGGAAAATGTCGGAATTCTGGAACGCCTTGATTCTGAACAATAAAACCAATTATAGCACTCAAAATTGCGGCACAAATCAAAAGTAAATACTTATTGTCTATCTCTTTCATGAATTTATAACCTTTAAATATGGTTATACCTAATATTAAAACAAAAAAGATAACCGCTGGCAAGCCTGATTCTACAGCTATCAATAAAAACGCGTTCTCTGGATCTCGTGCATTTACTGGCCTTTTTAACCATTTTGGATACCCAAAGCGAGCATAATTTTTTAACCCTACTCCAAAAACTGGATTTTTTTCTATAGTCTCTACTGCGGCATCCACCAAAACATTTCTTTGTTCTAAGGATTCTACTGCATGTTCAAACCTTGCAATCATCCTATTTCCGTATATTGCTATTATAGGTAAAACAATTAATCCTATCATGATAGCAAATTTTAACACACGATATTTTAATTTCCTTCTTAAGAGTAATAGCATTATCAAAATGAAAATTTGTAATATAAAACCTATCCAAGCGCTTCTAGAATAGGAAGCTAACAGGGCTAATAATGAAACCCCAGAGACTAACCAAATGAAGAAACTATTCCAATGTAACTTAAAAGACTTAGAAATAATAAGAATAAGTGGGATTGGCATAATCATTATTAAATAGGCGCCATAAAGATTGGGCAAATTGAATGTGCCTACCGAACGATAATAACCATGGGTATCATGCAAAAAATTTAATCCAGTCGTGGCAAATCTCCATTGATAAAATCCTAACGTTGCTTCAAAAAAGAGAGCAGCAAATAATGCATAAAGCACAGCACTAAAATCTCGTGTACTCTCAATATGAGTGTAAATCACAAAAAAAACTAAAAACGATTTAACATAAAGTATTAATCCCCCGTATGAATATAATATATTAATAGAAGCCACAAATGCAGATAATAAAGTCCATAATAAAAAACAAAATCCTAAAAGAAGGATAATTTGCGAAAATTTGTTTAAATGAGGTTTCTTTTTATTTAATACTAAAATCAATAGCCCAATCAATGAGAAATCAAAAAGGGTAATATAATCCACACCTAAAAACCAACTGTAAAGACCAATGTAAAGTAACGAGGAAAGAATAAGAAACAGGATAAACCAGTACTTAATATTTCGATATTTATATAAGTACCAGAAAATAACGGCGAAATTTACTGCAAAAAATACTAAAAGCTTCATAAATTATAGCTTGGTTAGTTACATGTGTTGTTTAATTTCGTAGAGAGAAAATCTTTGATAATTTATATAGGTTGTTGTATTCCATTGCTGATACTCTGAATGTACAACAAATCCAAATTCTTCGAGCCACTTTTTAATGTGACTTAAATAATCATTTTTTACAACAACTAAATGTAAATTACTTTTAAGATCACTCCTGAATCTTTCTTCCCCAGACTGACGAGGCCAATAGCCAACCACATTTTTGGTGGGGGAATAAAATTTAGTAAGAGTTGAATAACCAGCAAAAATACCGATATTTTTTATTACTGGATATTCATGGCTCTCTTTATCAATAATGAGTGCCAATTGCTTCCAACTGGGAGACGGTACTTTAACAATTTTTTTAAAAGCAAATAAAAGAGGTCCATGGGTAACGATCACAACTCCAATACTTAACCATAATAACTTTCTTTTCTGGTTTATTATTAATGAAGACATTAATACAATCAGAAAAAGTGAAAAAGTAGAAATAATATATAATAGCTGAAATCTTTTTAAGTTAAATGACAACCCGAGAAGAAGAAAAAATAAAGGCCAGAATACAACCGCACTACTCAAAATAGCTGACACAAATTTTTCTTCTTTTAAACTAGATCTAATAAAAGCTATGAATATCCAGGCTAAAACAATAAATAGAATACATCCTATTACAAATATTGTACGATTATTTAGAAATGATATTGAACTATTAGTAGCATAAGTAGATAACATGTTAAAAAGAAACAAGCCTAATGAGAGGCCAGCTATAATTGGTACAATTAATTTAACGTGAAAGATTTTATTTAACCATTTAATATGATTAACAGCATAAAATTTTTCCATGATCACAAAGTAAATACCTTTAGCAGCCAATATGGCTCCAAATGGGACTATTGGCACAAAATATCGGGACTCCGCTGCATAAGAATATCCAAAAAAGAAAAATAAAAGATAAGGGATAACAAAAATAAAAATAGCTTTTCCTTCTCGAATAGAACTTATGAATCCTAATGCTCCAAATATTAAATAGGCTAAAGGAATACTTTCATGAAAGATTTCCATTTTTACTAGAAATGGGGTTGGATATAAAATCCAATTTTCCTGTTTAGCTAATGTAGATTCATTAGCAAGATATTTTAAATGTCCCCGAAGACTAGATAAGAAGCCTCCCCAAGCTAAATGGTCAATTATTATAAAAATTATCAACATTAAGAACGAGGTCGTTATGAATAGCCCCAATATTTTTTTCTTTTCTCTAGTACTGAGTCTGAATGTAAAAAAAGGTATTAAAAAGAATGCAGGAAGAAAAAAACCGGAGGAAAATTTTGTCATAGCTGCAAAACCATAAGCAACAGCTGCAATAATAATATTTTTCGCTATATTGAATCCCTTTAAGCCCTTGATAAAAAACCAGAATGCAATAACAATAAATAGTGTACTAGGGATATCCATCATTACATGCGGACTTTGCGTAATCCAAAGATTTGAGAATCCAAATAACAGAGTTGCTATAAAAGCTATGACTTTTTTCTCATATAATTCTTTGGCGATAAAATAAACAAACAAAATTGTCAAAGAGCCTATAAAAAAATGAAAAAATCTAAAAAGATATATTTCTAAAACAAAATTATTCATATCAATTAATTTTACAGGCCATTGGGAAATACTCAAAATAATTGGATAAAAATATGGGCGAATGTTCCAACCCATATTGGGGCCGCCATAAGCAACTTTGTGCGCTTGTTCAAGATACCCAGCTTCATCAGGTAATATTTCACTAGGAAGAAAAAAGGAAACACCCACTAGAATTAAAGAACAAGCGAGTAAACAAATAGTTAAAATTTTTTCTTGAGGGAGTGAATGAACTGCAGCAATTTTCTGTAAATTATTATCAAATGATTTATGCATATTATTTTTGTACTTTCAAATCTCTTTGCAAGGTTTGTTGTACTGGATTATTCATCTTATTTTCCATTAACTTAGAATCGTTCTGGTTTTTGGGAAGTGGATTTTTCAAAATCTCGGAAAAAAGGTTTTCGTATTTTTGGACAACCCGCTCCCAAGAATACATTTCTTTGGCCCGGTGATTTGCTTTTTCTTGAAAATCAGCCACAAGCTCTGGATGATTTACAAGGTAATGTATTTTATCTCGGAAATCTCCCGGCGTTTCAGAACTGAAATATAATCCGCAATCCGCTAACACTTCTCTATGTTCAGGAACGTCATTCGCAAGGATACAATTACCAAAACCCATTCCCTCTACAAGTGCGGGATGGGTTCCTCCAACCTCAGTAGCCTGAACATAAAAATAAGCATGACTTTGTAATTCTTGGTATCCTTTGCCAAAAACATAACCAGTAAAAATCACCCTGGGATCATTTGTTGCTTTCAACTCTTGAATATATTTAGTATTGTAAGGGGCATCGCCAACAATTACCAGTTTTAAATCTGTTTTGACTTTTTCAAATGTTTTAATTACAAGATGCGCATTGTTTTCTGGTTCAAGACGACTAACATATAGAATGTATTTTCTACTTTCTAGTCCAAATCTTTTCAAAACCTCAAAGGTCTGAACTCTATGGGTTGGGGCCCCGTAAGGAATGAATGTAGAAATTTTATTGAATTTTTTTAAGTAATAATCCCGTATATGCTCTGCATCGGTGACAATAGCATTGGGCATAAAGGTGGAAAGAAATTCAGAAATTTTATAGAAAGATTTACCGAGGATATTCCATTTATCTCGCTTCCACTCTAATCCATCCACATTCACAATAACTTTTTTTCTGGTCAATCGTGGAATAAAAGAGAATAAACTGTTTGCACTATTACAAATCAATATAACCTCAAAATCACGTATAAGGGTGTCTAAAACACAGAAGAAGGTGTGGGCTACCGTATCAAAATATTTATGGCTAATTGTTGGAAGAACTCTAATTCTCACTCCTTTATAAAATTTGTCATGATATTTTATATTATTTGATCTACCATATACTGTTACTTCATGCCCTTTTTTGACCAGGCGGGTAGCCAATTCTTCTGTGAAAGTCTCGAATCCACCATAGTTGGCAGGAATGCCCCTGATACCCATTATCGCTATTTTCATTTGCTAAACCATATTGAAATTTTTTTACCAATTCCTTATTAAGAGGTCTAAAAATATTTTAAGAGGAAAAAAGAAAAACTTTCACGCCAGGAAAACTTTTAACTTGCTTCATTTTATAAGTCCGATTTAAATGTTTTAATAAATCTCCCTTAGGATCTGTGATCCAGGCTCTTGCATAGACCAACCAAAGCCTATTATGTTTACCAAGAATTTGATCAAGTTTATCATATCCATCAGATGAATCCAAATCATTCCCATAGACACCATAAACATTTCTCTCTTCGCCAAAGTAGTATTTAAACGGTTCCTTGATTAAAGAAACTAAGATGGCGTCATTATTCTTGATATGGGAATGGATATACTGAGCAGCCGCTCTAGACTCCTCTTTATGATATTTCGTATTGTAATAATAATTACTCAGCGAAAAAAGACTCATTGCAATAAAGATTGTTAGTATTAAACTTTGATATACTTTATTTTTAAAGTAGTGGACTCCTATGCTTAGTAGCAAACAAAGGGTAGGAAATCCCCCAAAGGCGTAGCGGACATTATATTTAGGAAAAACAATCATGACGCCCGCCATAATAAATAGAACGGGTATAAGTGTGATTAAAATTATAAACCAAAATGCAACCTTATCAAAAGATTTCAGCCTCAAAAAACCAGCCAAAACCAAAAATGAAATCACTAAGAAAATAGGCAAAATAATATAGGCATATTTTCCCATAACAAAATTAATCGATAAAGAGGAATGCAATTCGTTTGGTGCGGGACCTATTGAATATCCATTTATGAAAGTAAAAAATGTATATGGAAATGACCAAAAGGTAAATCCTCTTCCTTGAACACCCATGTCATAAAAAGGCGTAGTTAATTTTAAAAAAAACCAGATATCTGGTAAAGTTAATAACCCAATGCCTATTTGTGTGATAATCCAAAAGCGGATTCTATAAGAATATTTCTTGAAGAATAAAAATACAAATAGATTTGTAGCGATAACTACTGAACTAAAATAATAATGGGTATATAAACCCAATAAGGTTGCACAAATATATACAATATACCAAATCAATCGCTTTTCATCTAATATTTTTAACATAGAATAGATTGATAATACCGTAAGGAAAATCAACAGGGTGTACATATTTGCATCTTGAGAATGCCAAACATGGAACGGCGATAAGGATAAAATAAAAGCGGCCAATAGTCCTACTTTTTTATTAAAATAGTATGCGCCTAAAGCATAAATAAGGGGGATAGTCATCACACCGAAAATAAGGGGTAACGTTCTTATCCAAAAAACCCTCTGGCTTATTTTGAGCCACCAATGATTCAACAAGTGATAAACAGGTGGTTGACTGTCCCATTTATAATTCACACTGAGGATATCTGATATACTGTTTTGTGTAGCTATATTTAGGCGCATTACCTCGTCAATCCAAAGGCTTTGATTATCAAGTCGGTATAATCTAAGCACAAGACCTAATAAAATTATGACAAATAGTAGCAGATATTCCTTATTTTTACTCATTTGGTGTAATGTTATTGAGTCCTTAGTTATTGCGGTGCTCAAAAATCTCTTCTTGCGGGATTTTTGATACTTTATGTTTCATTGTACTGCGTTCTACTTCCTGTTTAAAGTTCATCAAATTCACATGCTCCCGCCAAAAACTGTAGAGACCCAGACCAGTAGTGACAATTAAAATTATTCCGTGCATCAAAATGGATATGCTTAAGGCTAAATCTTTTTCAACACCAAAAGGAACAAATGCAGCAATACACAGAAGTTGATAAGTTCCAACATAGCCAGGTGACGATGGAATCATAGTGCCCAAACTCACCATAATGGTAACAAATAGAGGAGCTAAGAACGAAAGATTGAGCCCGAAGGATTTAATAATGGTAAAAACAAATAGAGCCTCGATAAACCAAATACATAAAGAAAGACCGGAGATACCCAAAAGCTTCCTTTTCTCCTTCAATATCTTTAAACCAGAATTAAATCTGTCAAAAAGTGCGCTGATTTTTATCGACAAGGAATCAACGACGAATATGAGAGAAATAAATTTAATTACGGTTTTCTTTTTGATCAGCATAACATACAAAAGAATCATGGCAAATAAAAAAGCTGCGCCTAAGACACGGCCTCCGTTTTTTACCCATTCTGGAAAAGGGAAAAACCAAAGTGCTATTCCCAAATAGATTAAAAGGGTAATGCCATCAAACAGACGCTCTAAGATAATGGTGGCAAGAGAAGCGCTTTTACTATAGCCATAATTTTTATTTAAAACCAGAGAACGCAGAACTTCCCCCATACGAGCTGGTAAAACGTTGTTGCCCAAATACCCAATCATCAAAACAGAGAAAATATTTTTTATACTTTCTTTTCGAATAGGAGAGAGTAATAGTTTCCAACGCAGAGTACGTAAAAAAAGACTCAATAGTAAAAGACCTAGAACAATAGGTAGATATTGAAAATTAATAAGCTTAAAACTATCAATGATCTGCTGAAAATTAACATCTTTGAAAGCCCAATATAAGGAGATTAGACTAATAATGATTCCGAGTGAGAATTTTACTTTCTGAGTTTTGAATAATTTCATGTCCATCCTTATTGTTGAAATCTTTGAGTCTCTTTGAAATATGAAACAGGTCTAATATAGTTCGAAAAATGACCTTGAAATTTCCTCCCCCACCAGGATTCTCAGCGATTCGAGGATAATGGTCGATCACTACCTCCCCCCAACGTAAGCCTTTTTTTACTATTTTAATAAACAATTCAGCATGAATGAAAGCGCTGTTACTTTCAAGTACCATATCTTCGATAATCTTTCGCTTAAAAAGTACTACACTGTTAACATCCCGGACTCTTTTAAAGAGAAATAAACTAATCAACAAGTTGTAAATATAGGAATTCGCTAACCGTATAAAAGGATCTCGACGGTTTTTACGATATCCGAGTACAAAATCCAATCTATTCATAAATGGTAAGAGTTTATATATTTCTCTAACTTTAACTTGACCGTCACCTGGAGCAAAATAGATATACTCTCTCTTAGGTTCAGTAAAAATTTTCTTTAGAGTTTCACCAAATCCTTTATTGATTCCATGATGAATAACTCGAATGTTCTCATTGCTATCTGCCATCCGGTCGATAATCGATCCGGTTGAATCTAAACTTCCATCATTTACTAGAAAAATTTCATAATCATTTGTGATAGAGCTGGCCACAGATTCAGCTTCCTTGATGACCTCTTCAATAGTTGCTTCATCATTATAGGCTGGTATGCTTATAGAAAGAGATGATACTTGCATGGCTTGTCCTATGTTAAATAGAATTCATTAATTTTTTGAGCTACATAATGAGCGGATGCCTCTTTCATTTCAGGATAAAGTGGCAAGGATAGGATTTCTTCAGCGTATTTTTCTGCTATCGGGAAATCACCCTTTTTATATCCCAAATCGGAAAAGGCTTGTTGTAAATGAATAGGATAAGGATAATGAATTAAAGTACTAATTCCAGCTTGTCGCAAAAATTGTTGTAATGACTCCCGATGCTTAACTCGAACAACAAATAGGTGATAAACATGTTTACATCCTTCAGCTTCAACGGGTAATTGACAAACTTGTGGATTTAAGGTATCTCGATAAATTCTTGCAATACGCTGACGTTGCTTATTCCATCGATTTAGATATTTTAACTTTACATGTAAAATAATCGCTTGGATTTCGTCCATACGGCTATTAAACCCTTTAAGTACATGTTGATACTTTTGCTTTTCCCCCAAATTCCGCATTTGCCGCAAATGCATAATGATGGTTTCATTATTTGAAACAACGAGGCCGGCATCTCCTAAAGCCCCTAAGTTTTTAACTGGATAGAAACTAAAGCAGGCTAGCTCTCCCCAACTTCCTGCTTTTCGCCCTTTATATTCAGCCCCATGCGCTTGACAGGCATCTTCAATAACCCAAATCCCCCGCCGTTGAGATATCTCTAATAGTCTATCTATATGGGTCGTCATCTGACCATAGAGATGCACCGGGATAATAGCTTTCGTCTTCTCACTTATGACTGTTTCTAATTTTTCGATATCCATAGTGTAAGTATTCGGATGGTTATCGACCAAAACCGGTTTGGCCCCGGTCATAGTTATCGCTAATACGGTGGCATAAAAAGTATTTGCTGAGGTAATTACCTCATCTCCAGGTCCAACTTCACAAGCCCTAAGCGACAAATGCAATGCATCGGTACCGGAGGCTACCCCCACACCATATTTTACCCCGCAGTAGTTTGCAAATTCTTCTTCAAACAGTCGTACATTCTTTCCTAAAATAAAATTACCTTCGTCAATAATCCTTGCGATAGCACCATTGATTTCTTCTCGAATATTCGCATGATGTTGAAGCAGATCAACAAACGGAACTCTCATAAGTTATTTGAACCTATTTTTTTATATGGCTTATCAGTTAATCCAGTAAAACACTCAATATCATAAATTGAACCGACAATCTTTGCCGGATTACCAACCGCGACTGATTCATCAGGAACATCTTTAGTCACCACAGAGCCTGAGCCAACCAGAACTTTTTTACCAATTACAATGTACGGCAGCAAAGTTACATTAACGCCTATTTGTGCACCTTTCTTAATGGTAGGCCCTTTCATACACGGTTTTGAAAATTCACATCCAGGATGAGGATCATTAGCAATTACGACTCCCGGAGCGATAAAGACATCATCCTCAATAATAGTATATTGAGCCACATAAACATTACAGTGAATTTTTACATTGTTGCCGATCGTACAACCGTAGTCAACCACAGAATTACTTGCTACCACCACATTTTCGCCAATTTGATTTTCCTCACGGATTATGACATTGTGACCCGTCTGAAAATTTTTACCTATTTTTGATCCTTGATAAATAACAGTTCCACTTCTCAGTCGGGGATTTTCGCCCATAATCAAATTGAGGTTCTCGATGTTACGATCAGGCGGGTATCCAATGATGACTCCCTCATCGATTTTAGCATTTTTAGACCAATCTTTGCCCGTTCTAAGCATTATTCCCACCCCAATACTTATGTTTATGAATACTATAGAATTGGATAGTGCGGCGCAACCCATCTTCCAAACTAACCTTCGGCTCCCATCCAACCATATACTTAACTTTTGTAATATCAGCGATATAATCTCCGGGTTCCAATTCCTTGCGTTCTTTTGTAAATTCGGTAAAATTAATAGATCCTGTACCAGCAATCTCTATTATTTTTTTGGCTAAGTCAATAAAACTGACAGAGATTTCACCTCCAATGTTAAACACTTGACCATAGGCCTGTTCAGAAGCCCCCACCATAAGAAGTGCATCGACTGCATCGTCTATATATAAATAGTCTCGAACAATACTACCATCACCAAAAACATTAATCGTTTCATTATCTAAACTTTTCCGAATAAACCAATTTACGACACCATATTCATCATGCATCATTTGATGCCGCGGCCCATAAGTATTGGTGAGGCGTAAACAGGTTCCCTTGATATTGTTAACCTCATGATATACCAAAATCATTTTTTCAGCAGCCATGTTGGTAATAGCATAAATACCTTTAGGATTCATCGGATGCTCCTCATCCACGGGTAGTTTCGCGCTTGGACCATACTGTCCGCGGGTACCAGAGAAAATTACTTTCACATCCGGGCTATTGTTGCGACAGGCTTCTAATAGAACTAATGTACCTGTGCAGTTAATATCAAGGTCTTTTAAAGGGCTGCGGATACTTTCAATATGATTAACCTGACCGGCTAAATGGAACACAAAATCTTTGTCTTTCACCAGAAATCTCATAGAAAGTTCGTTGCGGATATCAGAAAAGTCTATCTTGACTTTATCCCTAATATCCTGGACATTAAAAAGATTGCCACCCTGACGGGGTAACATGTTGTCCACACAAGTAACTTCTGCATTGAGTTCAACCAATCGAATAGCTAAATTGCTGCCTATAAATCCTAAACCACCCGTAATCAAAACTTTCTTATTTTCGTAGCATTTTTTTAGTTCTTCTAAATACATTGAACACCTTAATTAAGTAGTTATCAGTTATTATTTTTATAGGATTTATTTCTTTCAGTCAGAAATCCTGTACCTTTTGTTAATAAAAATTGTGGGACTTTGGTAAATTGATTTCTAACCATTTTAGTCCAATTTACTGGACCTGCGCGGTTGACCATCCCTGTGGCATATTGGATAATAAAAAAATTATTCCAAATCATAAATAACAACACAAAACCAAATAAATAAATAGATTTCAACTTATTTGACAAGAAACTCATAAATCCAGCTAAACCCAAAATGAATATTAGAGAACAACGTACTAGATATCTGGCACCAAAAGAAGCCCCCCCTCCTCCAGCACAGCTTACAATATATGCAAAAGTAAAAAAGGTAATAAATAAGGAAGCTATTAAAATTCTTTCTTTCTTAAACAGAATAACAAGACCAATGAAAGAAAAGATAATAATTGGTGTCCATAAAAAAAGACCTTTGTCTGAACCGAAGAAGGTATTGAACAAATGAGGGTGAGTAAGAAATTTGAAGAAACTCGTATCACCAGTACCAGCATCACCTATTTCATTGCTAAGTACCGGATGAACAAGAACAAAGTGAGCGCCGTAGCTATTTAATATATATTTTCCATAAACTGCTTTCCAAACCAGCATTTGGGGAAGAAATCCCAAAATCAATGTACCTAAAAAAATTAACCCGTTGTATAAAAGCTGAGAATATTTTTCCCTTTTTTGCTCCGTAAAGTTTTCCTTTAATTTTTTCATTAAACTAATGAAGGGTAATAAACAAAAAACAACATTTTCCATCCGCACAGCCAGCATCAGTCCACCAATTAAACCTAAGATTGCCCAATTCAAACTATTCCCTTTTATGGCATGTTGATACCAATAATATATAAACAATGAAACAACAAAAATTTCATTGGCATGGGACAGAGATGGATGCAAATAAATATAAAATACCGTCGAGGAAGCGAACCAAATACCTATCGAAGCTAATAAAGAGATCTTAATAGAGAAAAACTTTCGAGATAAAAAATAAGCTAAAAGTAATCCTATAAAACCATACAGTGCTGATCCAATTGAGATCATTAACACATAAAATTTAGAATATCCGTCTACAGCTAAATTACCTCCGAAAGTATTAATCAGGAGGGTTATTAGATGCCCAATAAGAAAAAATGGCAGCCATAAAATGGCCGATCCGAGCTGGTATTTATTGCTTTGTAAACCTGTTTCAGTTCTGATAATCGTTAAATCATCGGTTACCCCTTGCCAGCCATATTCTTTTTGAAAGATTTCTATATAGTGTTGAAACTCATTGGTACAATCCAGATTACCATCAAAAAACAAACTTCGCAGCCAGGCATAATATCCCACGCCGTGGCCATATATCCATGGGGTTAAAAGAATAAATGCCGAAACTGTAAACACAGCTACAAGTATGATGACTCCCGGATCACTCATTCTTTTAATTGGCATCAATTTTAATAGAAAATTATTCATGACTAAACTGCAAAAAGCTGACCTTCTTTTAATTTTTATTAAAAAATCTATTTTAATATTTTTACGTAACTCATTAATAATCATTATAATTTTCACAAAATAAGAAGGTCAGCTTTTATTCTACATAAAAATCAAATAAGTGGATGAAATCATCTGCACTTTTATGATTACCTATTGTGTTAACTGCCCCGTACATCGAAAATTGATTCCCATGTTTACTTTTAGGTATTTCAATGTAGATTTCATCGCGAACAATTTCACCTTCATTCCAATAATGGGTTGGAAAAACACTAAAGACTGGTGTATGTTCAATAATTTTTTCGAAATCCTTGTTTTCAATTTTTAATGTAAATTTCAAATCATGGAAGAGCGACTTTGATGCCCGCCAATATACTGTTAAATGAACTGTACCTCGCCAAACACCAACTTTATTTCTTTTAGTATACCCTAATAATTCGATTCCCCCAGGAAGTAAAATCTTACTCTGATTTTGTATGGCCTGCAAATCTTCTTCAAGAGCTAACTGCCTAATTCCAGCCAAATAATCTGCACCCCGTTTAAATAAGGCTACTCCTTCTTCATATTGTATGATACCTAAACTCGTATCCGCCAGTAGAGCCAGGCTATACCTATTGATCGGCTTCACTTTTGGCATCTCATAGGTCTCCATGGCTTTTAAATAATCAAACGAACGATAGAAATCATATAGAATATAATCAGCCGTTTCGACATTCATTGGTAAAATGTAAAGTTCCTCTCGATGAGCCGCGTGAGCGCCAAGCATGTTGGTCGTAGCCAGTGATGCTTGTTGTGGTATACTTTTTATTATATTTTCAATCACATCATGATGAGAAGTTCTCACCCAATTCCGAGCTGCCCAAGCCTTAGATTTAAAAATAAAAGCCAGTAAACACAAAAGAAGAACTATTAAACTAAAAAAAGTACTGTTCACAAATCTTAATCTTTCTAGAAACGATATTTTCATCTTTATGCGGCTGCAAAAATCACTTAGCCTCTTAATACCATAAATCGTTGCAATAAATAAAATCGGAATTATCGTAGCATTATAATGATGTTCTATGCCGTGTGTAAATGGGGATGAGCTCAGTAAATTTATCAGAAAAATTGGAGCAGCAAGAATCATTATATCAGGTGCTAACAAACATATAAAGGCCAATGGGGCAAAGAGTTTTATAAGATATTCTAGATTTTCCGCTGTAAATAATAAATTAAATATTACCTTGGGATTAGTCAAAATATATATTACCACTCCAAAGAGTCCACCGCCACCCAAGTGATCCCAACGGCCGGGTATTTCAATTGTTCGAACAACCTCAGATAGTCCCAATAATTCTCGCACTTGGCCTTTATTGAAATAAAGTAGAAACCAACTTACACTTATCAACACCATTAGAACCCCAGTACGCCTATTTTTTAACAGAAAGATAGCGTAAAGTCCAAACATAAATAGTATAAGCGAACTGTCTTCTCTGCATAAAAGTGAGAGGGCAAAGAATACCCAAAGAAATAGTTTTTTCCCCTGTTTTAAAAAATAGAATGTAAAAATTAGAAATGAAGTCGCAAAAGTCACACCATGTACATCAAATAAATTGGCGTTTTGTAAAGCCGGATATAAAAGATAAGCAAGTGGTATTATAATCACGGCCAGGTGATTTCCAAGTTTCTCTTTTGTTAGCCGATATAAAGGCATAGCCCCTAATGCAACAACTAAAGACTGTAATATCAACAAAAATTTTGGCGAGGCCCATACATGGTAAAACAAAGACAAAGGTAGAAAAATAATTTCCCAATGGGCTGACCAAATCCTAGAAATCGGATATCCCAAATTTACACTTTCAATTAATAACCGCCCGTGACTGGTATTCCAAACCGTTTGATCCATGATGCCCATATCATATATACCTGAGTTAAAACTCTCAAAACGCGAAATCGAAAGTAAACTAAAAGATATAGTATAAACTAAAATTAAAAAGTAAATACTAAATAGATAAAAATAATTTTGATTAAAGATATTAGTTTTATTGTTCATTATAATTTTTTATTTAATACTGACTAACTTGCTCTCAATTTACTAATTATTTACAAAATTTCTTTAATTTTAGTCGCCGATGCAAATAACGTATAGAGGTCTGACTGAACACTACTTACTGGGCTCTGTCGAGCGTCCTCGCCGGACAAAAAAATAAGAGTTTAAATGCTGACCCCGACTTTCCTCTTGAATTAATCGGGGCCGGTGAGGATACTCGCACGAGCGTTATTAGACTTTTCGGCTGTTCCTTTAGCACCCTTAAAAAAAATCTTTACACTTTCAATTACATGAATTTGCTCTTTCTCTGTCAAACTATTGTAAAATGGCAGTCTTAAAATACGTTGGCTTATTTCCTCGGTCACGGGCAAATCACCATTTTTATAACCCAAAGATTCTCCAATGGGAGATGAATGCAATGGGATATAATGAAAAATTGCATGAACCCCTTTTCCCTTTAAAAATTCCATTAATGAATTTCGTTCGTTCTCATTAGGTAATAAAATGTAAAACATATGATAGCTTGTCGTGCAGTTTTCAGGTATGAATGGCAGAATTAGCTTGCCTTCATATTGTAGATCTATCAGACTATCATAGTATAGGTTGTAAATTCGTTTCCTTTTCTCAGTAATCTCACCCATATACTCTAGCTGTGCAAAAAGGAATGCAGATAATACATCAGAGGGCAAAAAAGAAGAACCAATATCGACCCATGTATATTTATCAACTTCTCCCCTGAAAAATTTACTTCTATTAGTTCCTTTTTCCCTTACGATTTCAGCTCTTTCTATATACTTTTCATCATTTATAATTAATGCGCCTCCTTCCCCACATGTGAAATTCTTTGTTTCATGGAAACTAAACGCACCGAAATCTCCGATGGTACCCAAGTATTTGCCATTGTAAGTAGCATTCATACCATGAGCCGCATCCTCGACTACATAGAGATTGAAGCGATGCGCAATTTTCATTATCTCATCCATCTCACATGCGACCCCAGCATAATGGACAGGGAAAATGGCTTTTGTTCGCTCGGTTACTTTTTCTTCGATAAGAGCTTCGTCTAAATTCAAGGTATCTTTCCTGATATCCACAAAAACTGGTCGTGCCGCCCGTAAGTAAAAGGCATTTACTGTAGAAACAAAAGTAAAAGAAGGGACGATGACTTCATCACCGGGATTCAGGTTTATTAATATTGAAGCCATTTCAAGAGCATCTGTACACGACGTGGTCATAAACACCTTTTTGGAATCAAATGTTTCTTCAAGGAGTTTTTGGCATTTTTGGGTAAAAATGCCATCACCAGATATTTGACCTGAGAGGACTGACTCTGAAATATAATGCAATTCCTTACCAGTAAGGCAAGGTTTATTAAATGGCACGATCATGATTTTAAATAGTCCTTAAATCAGTTTGCGACCACAGTTTCTAACTTTTTTATATTACTTTTCAACTCTTCCCTCCAGCCCCAAATGTAATAACCAGCATCCATGCCCACGCTGAAAATCAAATCAAGTATAGTAACGTAATGATTAAATGGTGGATGTAATTGAGGATATTCCGGATATCCAGAATAATCTTTATATTTCAGTTCTATTCCCGCGTTAAAAAATAAATCGGGGTCGATATAACTTTTCGCAGCAGGTCCTGAAATGTAACAAGTGCCATCCACTTTTTTAACCAAATCAATCAGCTTCTCATCCTTTGTTCTAACTGAACCTATATCTTGTGATTTTAATAACTTAGCTCGTATATTCAGTAAATTACAAATATATTTAGTAAGAGCAATATTAAAGTCTGACAAATATTCCCAATCCATTTCGTAAAGGCTCTTTAGGTCATCAAAATACTCATCAAAAAAATTTGACTTAGCGTAATTAAATTGCAGCTTATTTAAGTGCTTTTTTTGCCAATTTTGAGAATTATCAATTTTTGCCTCACTGAGCATCTGATTCCTACCTCCAAGAATCGGAATAGTTATCCATTCAGTTCCATTGGAAGTTTTTATTTTATTTCGACTTCTCCAATCTCTTTTCGTAAATTGGACATCTTCCAAAAATATAAAAATATCAACCTCGTTAATAATATCAAAGTACCCTTTCCATGGAATGTAACTTGATTGAATTATTGCAACTTTTCTCATTTAACTTTTTCCTAATAATTAAAATTCGATTCAAGATTATTCAAAAATCCCTCCGAATTCCTGATTTTGAATTGAGGCAATTTGTTGATATTTAGGGCGATTCTTCCAATATACTCCCCTAAAATACCCAAAGTAAGCAATTGAACCCCGGAAAATATTGTAACCGAAACAATCAGCGAAGTAAAACCACTCACTCCCACGCCTCCAATTACTTTCTTTATAATAAAGTAAAATCCAAGAAAGAACCCTATACTTGAAAAAATCACTCCCAAAATTGATGCAACTCTTAATGGTAGAATTGAGAAATTCGTGTACATGTTTAGAGCCAGATGTACAAGTTTCAGAAACGAATATCCAGACGATCCTGTTTTTCTCATGTCATGTTTTGTAATAACAAAACCAATTTTACTAGAATACCAAGGAATTAGCCCATCGATAAAAGTAAAGTTTTTATCATAGGTTATTAAATATTCAATTATTTCTTTATTGAGAATTCTAAAAGCAGAAGTTTTGTTATCTAATTTGTAAATTTTTCTGTAAAATAGACCAATGAGTTTGGACCCCAAGTTTCTAAACCAGTTATGCTTTTTGCTTTCATATATCCCGTAAACAACATCCAGTCCTTCATCGATTTTATTTATTAATTTAGGAATTTCTTCTGGTGGGTTTTGCAAATCGTCATCCAAGGTGATAATATGTCTTCCGCTTACATAATTAAAACCGCACATCAGAGCATTATGTTGACCATAATTTCTCATTAATTGGATTATTTTTACTTCATGATGTTTCTTAGCTAATCCCTTAAGAACTTCCCAAGAATGATCCACACTTGAATCATCAACGAATATAATTTCATAACTGCCGTTGATTAATTTAAAGACATCATCAAGTCTGTTGTATAATTCTTGAAGTGTGTCTTCTGAATTATACACTGGTATCACAACCGAATATTCAACCTCGGTTAATACTTGAGATTTGTTATTTGTGTTTTTTAATTTATTTTCAGAATGCAAATTGACTCTATGCTTTTGTGTATTCATATCTTTCATTTCAGCTCACTTTTTTCAAGAGAAAAATTGTACTTTTATATATTACCCTTTAACTTCGTACACAAACCATTCGCTATTCTCGTATTTCAATGTAACCATTGAGGTATTCACAAAATCAATAATAAATGGATTATAAATTGCGAAAAAATTAGGGCTTTTGGATTTAAGAATATATCTAATATTCTTGCTTTTAATCCATTCTATCGTTTCTTGGAGTGATTTCAAATTTCCTGGTGATTTCGCATCATAGCAAAAAGGTTTAAGTAACATAAACTGCTGCTCATCTATTAAAATATTATCTCTTTCGCTGGCGACCGAATTTATGTATTCCCAGGCTCTGTAACTATTTCCATATAACCACCTCAATTTAGTAGAAGTAGACTCAAAGGGATGAAAGGTTATATAACCATACCTATTAAACATGGTCCTCAAAATCGAATAAAACGGCAATACTGCATCGACAGCAATTATATAACTACGCCCAATCCTTTTTACCTTTAAAGCTATATCACGATTGAGAACTACAAACATGCTAATAATGATTACACAAGTCAAAGTTATTAAGTTGATTCTGCGCCATAACCCTCTACCTTTTAAAGAAGATATTTTCTGAATAGTTTTTTCAATAATTATGCTACTGCCAATTAGCATAAATGAATAGGCAGGAAGCATGTATCGACCAGAAAATGCACATGAATCCTGGCGACGAATGACAAAAATAGCCCCAATTAATATCATAGTTAACCAGCTAAGTGATAGAAAATGGATAAAATAAATTTTCCAATCTACCTTTTTTCTTAGACTAATAATCAAAAATATCAAAGAGGTCACAACCACCACGAAAACCAACCCATGTTCGCCAGGTTTAAAAATATTTTCAATAATAATTAAATTCGCTTTTTTAAACCAAGCGAAAGTCATGGGCTTTCTCCCATAAAACCCACCTCTAACATCATTTAAATTATCTCTACTCAGTAATGGAATAATGATTAGAAGGATAAGAACAAACAGTGCGTAACCATAGTTTTTTGCAAAATTTCTAATCCAAATGTGGCTCTGAGATTTATTTTTTAAGAATCCATAAATTATCACTAACAGTCCAACCGTAAAAAGAAAAACCGTATAGTGCAAGGCTTGATATCTAGATAAAACAGCAAATGCTAAACAACTAGCTGAAGCAACAAGTATTAATAAAGATTCTTTATTAATGTAGTGTATAAATAAAATCGTAAAACTTAATAAATAAATTCCGACTAACAAATCTGCCCAATAATCACCACTTTGGTACATAATGATAGGAGAAACAGCCCCTAAAAAAACGGCAATTGTAGATGTTTTCTCGGAAAGGTTCAGCGTTTTTCCTAAATTATAGACCGTAAGCAGAAATACTAAACCAGTAATAGGAGGAAACAAGGTATACAAATTTGACTTAAAGAAAAAAAACGGTGATAAAAACATCTCGACATTTTGTGGAAAGGTTCTAAACAGCCAAGAAATTACGCCGTTTTGTTCATTAATATACTTAGAAAATGTTCCTTCGGCAGAAGTTTTTGCAATGGTGAGATGATAATAATAACTATCATAAGCTCGAGGTGGAAAGAAAACTGAATAATATAAAGAAATTAGGGTAAATAAAATTAAGATTATAAAAAGATATTGCTTGGCATTAATTTTAGTAATCGCTAAATTTTTTAGAATAATATTATTTCTATTCTTCCAGAGTAATATGATTAGAATTAGAAATAAAAAAACTAAATAGATTTGTATTACCTTATAGGTATATAAATGAAATATCCTTAATAGTGTAAACAGTAATCCATTGCTACCGATTGAAAATACAATTGAAAAAGCAAGTGTTTGCAAAAAATCGATTTTTATCTTCTTTTTAAGCGATAGAGCAATTAATAGTCCTGGAAGAAAATATAGAATAATTGAATGCATTATATTTAGAAAACTGTTTTTTTGCTTTAATTAATTTTAATTGCTGGTTCTAAAGTTTTCAAAGACATTTAAGGTCTCACGTGCCGTACGTTCCCAAGAAAATATTTTCGCGCGCGAAAGTCCTTTACACCGAAGCTCATTAAGATGGCTAGGGTGTAAAGCCAACTCCCGCAGTGCTTCAGTAATACTTTCAACATCCTTTGGATCCACTAAGAGGGCCGCATCCCCGGCTACTTCTGCTAAAGAAGAATTATTTGAGGTTATTGTGGGTGTGCCGCAGGACATTGCTTCTAATACAGGCAAACCAAATCCTTCATATAGGGAAGGATACACAAATATATCGGCCAGGTTATAAATCACAGGTAAGTCCTCATTGGGTACCATCCCGAGAAAGATAACATGGTCTTCGAGTTTATGCTTTGAGATAGCAAAAAAAAGTTCTTCGGCGCGCCAAGCCTGACGGCCAACAATCACTAATTTGTGGGGTAATTCGTTGCGGAGTTGTGCAAAAGACTCCACCAACCGAACTAGATTTTTCCGGGGCTGAATGGTCCCTACGTTTAAAATGAAATGACCAGGAAGGCGGTAATGATTGCGCACGCGTGCAAGAAGAGATTCATCGTTAATTACTCTGCATTCCTCCCCTACTCCCAAAGCTATGGCAGTAACTCTATCTTCAGGAAGCCTGAATAAACGAAGAATATCTCTCCTTGAAGATTCCGAGACAGTTATTATGTGATCAGCATTATATACTGCCCACTTGTAATAAAGCCTTTGGTAAGTTCTGTGAATCTTATTATAACTTTCCGGCACTGTAAAAATCGTAAGATCATGAATCATCAATACCGATCTTTTGACCTTATAAAAAGATGAAATAGTACCTGAATAGAGCACAATATCAATCTTATCCTGTAAAAACTTCCATGGGAAAATGATATGGGGTAAAATGAACTGGTCCCAAATCACATGCATTAAAGGGTGTGGAGAAAGTATGACAGTTTGTTTAATCTTGTTGTGAGCAAGTTTAGGGAATTTAGTATTGGTATAAACAATATATTCATTCCTGTTATCGATTTTTATAATTTCTCTTAACAGGTTAATCGCAACCGCTCGCATACCGCCGAATTTGTGTGCCCAATCAATCTCAATGCCGATTCTCATAAAGCGTTTTCTATTTTTCTACCAACTGTTAAAGATATATTTTCACTTTGAAATTTTAAAAACAATAAATTCAATAAAAGAATGATATAAGTCAAAATACGGCGTAATAAAGTGGCCATGAGTGCAACTGGACCCGAGTAACTATATAGCTTGAATAAATATGCATTGACTACTTCACGAACACCCACGCCACCAGCAATTGGTGATAAGAAACCAATGATCCCAGCACAAGAAAAGCTAAAGATAACAAATAAATATGGCACTTTAACTCCTAAACCCTTGAGCAGAAGTAAATCACCCCAGAAACTTAGAATGAGATTTCCAAAGGTTAAAAAAATCACTAACTGCATATAATCTCGACGTGCTTTCATCATGCGCACTGCCATTGATAAATTCTGAAAGAATTTGCTTGACCGAATCTTTCTCCAAAAGATCAAAACAGCAATTCCCATTGCTAAACAAATCAAAAAGGTAATTAGTAAGGAGAAACTTACACTTGAAAGGCTTAATAATTCTACAACATCCATAGCTGCATGAAGATAGCCCCCCAGGGCTCCAGCCAAAATTAACATAGCAAACATAAATCCATAATCCAAAAAAAGTTCAGCAAATAATGAAGGAATAGACTGATTAATATCAACCTTCTCCAGTTTTTTGAGGAGAAACGCCTTGGCTGGGACCCCTAATTTCCCTGGGGTCGAATAATTTACCGCTACCGAAGAAATTGAAATAAAGATTACGTTACGCAGTAATACGGTAGGCTTTATTGGCATTAGTAAAAAATACCATCGTAGATATATTACAAACAGATTTATAGCAATAACGAATACACTGGCAATAATATATTTATAATGAAGATGCTCACGTATCTCCATGAGTTCTCGTAAACCAGAACCCCGGATTAAAGAATATAAACCGAAAGCAATTACAACAAAAACCAGTAGATTAACCAGCTTATTAATCTTTTGGTGTCTAAAATTGAATTTGCTTAATACAGCTCTAGCTTTTCGATTTTTTTTATAACATTGTCCCATGTGAACTTTTTCTTTTCTTTTATAATATTTTTAGCAAGACTTTTTGCCATTCCATTACTAAAAAACTTAATCACTTTATCTGCGAGAGCTTCCGAATTCTTGGATGGCACGATGAATCCGGTCTCACCTTCCTTGACGACCTCTGGTAATGCCCCGACGGATGTTACTAATACAGGGAGATCAAAACCAAATGCTAATTGAACTATGCCGCTACCGGTCGCTTTAGTATAAGGCAAGACCAGTAAATCTGATGCAACAAAATACCTTTCGAGCTCTTCATTTGGCACATAGGTATCAATGACTCTTACGGCATTATTCAGCCCCATCTTTTGAATTTTTCTTAGATACCGTTCCTTATCGCCCCAAAATTCGCCCACAATTAAAAGCGTGACCGATATCTCAGACAAGATTCGAGGCAATGCGTCCAGCAGGTAATCTAAACCTTTGTATGGCCGTATAAATCCAAAAAATAGTAATACTTTTCCATTGAGGCCAAGGAGTCGTTTTGCTGACTTTTTTCCTAGACCCGATTTTGGAAATTCATCATAACTCGGATGAAAAGCATGCTCAACCCTTGCTTTAGGGATAATCTCTTTTAGGTTTCGCAAGTCCTCATTGGAATGTACTAGAAATAGATCACCTTGCTTTAAAACAAATTTTGTAAACCAACGTGCTAACAAGTTACTTTCGTGCTGAATTACATTATGACAAATGAATAATATTCGAGCCTCTGTATTTTTATGAATTAATCTGGTTAAAAAAGAAAATGGAATCGCCCAGTAAAAAACCCACCAGGGGAAAATAACCAAATTGGGCTGATAAGCTAAAATTTTTTTATAAGTTAGATACCATGACCACGGGTTCATGGAATCCAGTGTAGGTTCAACGTCTTCCTCCTTTAGTGCAATGTTACTATTGTCCTTATCTGACTTTCCTGGATAAAGCCATTTTGGGTATTGTCTTGAGAAACTAAGGAACACGGTTTCATGACGCTGCCGCAAATAACGATAAAGAAGCGTGGTATAATGAGCAATTCCTCCTCGGAAGGGAAATGAAGGACCTATTAAACAGATTCGCATAAAATTTTCTTCCGCCTTACAAACCAGTCTTTTTTACCGGGATTCATCATTTACATTAAGTGATTTACCATCGGACACATCTTTTAATTCCTGACGCCGAATCCTGTACAGAGCATCTTCGATTAGCCTACGGTTATTACCATTGAGATCAGCAATTAGCCCTAACATGATTACTTGAAATCCAATAATAAAGAATACAGCCGCAAGAATCAAAGATTGGATGTGTCCAGCTCCGTTGCCCGTAAAATAATAATAAAGAAACCTAAACCCAAGCAGTAATCCCAAGGTAAAAGTAGTACAACCAATGGTCGCAAACATCTTCAATGGTTCATACATCGTGTAGATACGAAAAATGGTACTAATCGATTTTCGAATATAACTGGGAATGCTATTATATAACCGAGATTCACGAAACTTACCGTTAGTCCGAATTGGAACATGCGTAACAGCAAGATTTTTCTTACCCGCCTGAATGAGAGTCTCAAGGGTATACGTAAAACGAGTAACGACATTTAGGCGCAATGCTGCATCTCGGCTGAATGCTCGAAAACCACTAGTAGCATCTGGAACCGACGTGCCCGATACATTCCGTACTACCCATGTCCCAATCTTTTGTAGCTTCTTTTTTATCGGAGAAAAGTAAGGAACATTGTTTATCTGACGATCCCCGATGACCATATCAGCCTTACCCTGCAAAATTGGTTCTATCAATTTTGGGATATCTGCGCTATTATATTGATTATCCGCATCGGTGTTTACAATTATGTCAGCGCCAAGACGTAAGCAGGCATCCATACCAACCATGAATCCCTCTGCAAGTCCTTTGTTATTAGTCAGCTTAATAATGTGGTTAACTCCATGCTTGCGCGCGACCTCCACGGTGTTATCTATACTTCCATCATCTACTATCAAAGTTTCAATTTCACTAATTCCGCCGATGCTTTTTGGAAGATCCCTCAGAGTTAAGGGTAAAGTTTGTTCTTCGTTAAAGCAGGGAATTTGAATGATTAGCTTCATAATTTATGCGTTTATCATTATTAAATCAGATTTTTTACTAAAGTGGACGCATTTGATCTAAGTCAAATGGTCATAATTTAAATCATCACCTCTTGAAATTATCTTTTCGATATTATATTCTTTGATTTCCTTGGCATGCGTAAAAATAATCATTTCACCGATAAGTCCTATGGAAATCATTTGTATTCCGATAACTAAAAGTAGTGCTCCTAAAAGCAACAATGGCCGGCCCGCAATTGGCCCAATATGAAACAATCGATAGATAAAAAGATATAGATTTATAGCCGCGCCAGAAAGCGCAAATATTAGACCAAAAAATCCTAAAAAGTGCAGGGGCTTCTTGGAATAGTTGGTTAAGAAAATAACAGTTAAGATGTCCAGCAATCTTTGAAAATATTCAGACACATACTTGGACTGCCGAAAGGAACCAGGCAACTGCTCAAGTTTTTCATCACTAACTACAAATCCTTTTTGAGCTGCTATAATAGGAAGAAAAATATTTAAATGTCCGTAGATAGGAATATCTTCCAATACTTCCCTTCGGGTCACAAATACACCACTATTGATGTCGTTCAGGGTAGTTTTAGTAAACCATTTAATCAGCCTATTAAAAATCTTTGAAATGATTTGGTTGAAAAAAGAATCCCGACGGGGGTATCGCCATCCCATGACCAAATCATAACCTTGCTCTAATTTTGTAAGAAGCTTTGATAACTGAGAAGGATTAATACGTACCCGGGTGGTGAAAAAAACAATTTTTTCACCATCAGTTTGTTTAAATCCTGCGTCAAAAGAAGCGGCCTCCCCGAAAGTGGTTCTAAATCTTACCAGTTTAACTCGACGGTCATGGTTAGCCAATTCTTTTAGGGTTTTCCAGGTATTATCTGTACTTCCATCATCGACAAAAATCACCTCGAATTTCTGGCCTGACTTTTCCAAATCCTCCAGCAAAGCTTTGTAAACTTCTGCAATCTGTTTCTCAAAATTACAAACCGTAACAATTACGGAAGTTTGAATATTGGCAGGAGTCGATATTTTTTTAATTTTCCCATCTATTGGTTCTTTTTTTGTAAGAATTTGCTCTTCCATTGTATTACCCTTAAATATAGAAGTTTAATTTAGTGTTTAAAATATTCTATGATCTGCCCATTTTTCTCTTCAGCGGTTTTCACCACCATATTGGCAATAAGTCCATAGAAAATAAACTGGCATCCTGATGCAATCAAAAGAAAGGCCAAGCTTACTAAAACATTTATGCCAGATAAATCATAATTTTCTAAAATTATTAAATAGAGACAAACAAATAGCGTCATTAAACCAAATAGGTTAAAAAAGAAGCCAAGTTTACCGAAAAGATAAACAGGATTGGATAAGTATTTGATAAATAAGTTAATCGTGGTTAAATCCATAATTACTTTGAAGGTCCGGGATAAATTATATTTTGAACGGCCGAATTTTCGAGCATGATGAGACACCACAATTTCAGAAATTTTAGCACCTTCAATTCGAGCCAAGGCAGGGATGAAACGGTGTAATTCACCATAAAGCCTGAGCCTTTTGATGACTTCAGAGCGGTAGGCCTTAAGAGAACACCCTGTGTCGTGGAGCTGGACGCCTGTAAAAAAGCGTATGATTTTATTAGCAATTTTAGACGGTACTTTTCGTATAAACATTTTATCTTTTCGATTTTTTCTCCAACCCGCCACTATATCGAACCCTTCTTCCAACTTTGCCACCATAGCTGGAATATCCTTGGGGTCATTTTGTAAATCACCGTCCATGGAAATTACAACCTGCCCTTTGGCGTGCTCAAAACCAGCAGCCATGGCTGCCGATTGCCCGAAATTCTTTCGAAACTTTATGACTTTCGTGTTGCTATCCGCTTTGCGCTTTAGTACCTCAAAGGTTCCATCGGTGCTTCCGTCATCGATATAAATCATTTCGTATGTTTTATCCAATCCATCTAAAACATTTTTAATTGATGAGAATAATAATTCTAAATTTTCCACCTCGTTATAGAGGGGAATAATCACGGAAATTTCTATTCCATCGCTCTGCCTTTGAATCTTTTTTTCTTTATGAATCATATTACTCTAAAATTAAACCGAAATAGGGATTTTTATAAACTGTGATTTATTTTCATTTACTAAAATCTACTTTCAAGATATTCTTCTTTTTTAAGGCATGAATGATGGTAATCGCTGGAAAAAGTACGACACATTCAAAAGCCACGGTCCACAGATTGTGTATATTAAATAAACTGCTGATAAATAAATCACTTGAAAATGCACGCTGAATATTTCTAAAGACCGAGGCCGGAGCCAAATAATATTTTTCCGTAAATGGCCATAATAGTTGCTCTCCGTAAGGGGCACTAGTATCAAGAGTGAAAAAATCTAATATTACATGGGATAAAATCAATCCTGAGAATATTAAGAAATTCTGCCAGTAATGCTTATTACCATTAATCCTCAAAAAAGTATAAGCAACAACTCCAATAATAACTGCAAAACTCAAACTATGCGTGAATTGATGATGATATTTATTGGGATAGCCAACTAAAAAGCCTGGTAAAAAATCAATGTCTGGCAGGTTAGCAACCAGGATAAATAAAATTAATTTAACCCGATCCGGCCTTAATTTACTATTAGTCGTGCTCGAATAGATTGCATACGCAGCTAATGAGTGTCCAATTGGTGATGGCATATTATTTTAAAAAGCAACTATAGACTCTAAACCCTTTTTCTCTGAACCTTAGCGGGGCAACCAAATGCGATGGAATAATCCGGAATATCCTTATTAACAAAAGATCCAGCACCGATGATGCAGCCTTTACCGATCTTTACGCCATCGGTTATGATAGTATGTGCACCTATCCATACATCATCACCGATAACCACGCCACCTCGGTTCTCATAATCTTGGAGAGCCATTGGAATATTTATCTGATCTGTTCGGTGATTTCCGCCACCAATGTAGCAATACGCAGCTACTAAAACATATCGACCTATTCGCAGTTGCCCTTTAGCAGTCGCGATACGACAAAAACTCCCTATACTTGTGTAGTTATCAATATCAATCAGTCCATCTCGAGCATTCAATATAGAACCCCGACCTACAAAGACATTCTCACCTATACGAATTCCAGCTTTATCGGTACCCCGTATACTAAGGCTTACCAAATCATCAATGATAGAGCCAGATTCAATGGTTATCTTCGCCGGTTGCCGTAAAGAAACACCTGAACCAATGATTACGCCTTTGCCTTGCCTTTTAAAAAGAAATCTATAAAACTTTTGACGCAGAAACATACCAAGCATCCCGGGAAAATAGGTTAGAAAAGAGGTCAGAAATTCAAATTTAATCAAATTCAGAAGTTTGTAGTCTCCAATCATCAAGTCTTGATATTTTTTAAGGGATGAGGTATGTTGGTTAGCAACAAATTTGTAAAATCCAAAGTTGTCACTTGAACCCTTATCCATCTCTGAAATCTCAGGCTGCTTTTTCATTTAACAATTTCCTATCTTAATTGAAGAAAACAACATGATTGATAAAGTCACTTAATGATGTTCATGTAAATGCTTAGTTTCGGCAGTTCATTCCTGCTTAGCTTTTATTTTCAATGAATCTGGAGTGTCATTTATCCAGTTATCGATGGTGTTAACTAGTTTGTTAATCACGCCTCTGTCCTCAACACGCCATCGCCAAAATTTCCATAATTTCGATTTTCTTGTACCAAAATAATGTGCAGCACTATTGATTACGATATGAAAGACCGGGCCCCCTAGGGTCGAAACAAATTTCTTTGTGAAGGCTAAGTCTTCTAAAGGTTCCTCGCTGCCTTCGATGAGAAGAAGTGGTTTCTGAAAAGTCACACCCCTAAATTGCTCCACATTATACAAATCTAACATTGGCTTCACAACTTCGATAGGAATCATTTCGGTAAGCCTCATGTCATTAGATTTTCTTTCCTGGACATACTGAAGATCATCAGTGGCATTATTACCAAAAAAACGAGAGGATATTCTCCGACCGGGGCTAATGGAAACGATTTTAGACACTTTTGAAGATTTGACACCGGCTGCTACTGCCACTCCACCGCCGAATGAATGTCCTATCAATGCCACAGACTGCACACCATACTTAAGAGATTGCTCAAGAAACACCGTGACGGCCTGCTCTGCGTCTGAAACAAAATCTAACTCAGCGACGCTACTAATTTTTTCCGGATCCTCCGAGTCTCCATATCCCCTTTGATCAAAACTAAAAACTACATACCCATTGCTGGCAAGTCTTTCACACAGGGTCTTATAGAGCAACAATTTCCGGCCTTCGGGGAGACTCCCGTGCAAGAATACTATTCCAGTTTTTGAAGTAATTTGTTTAGGAATATACAGATCGCCAATCAAAATTAAACCACCATTAAAAAATTGCAGCTCCCTCTTCTGAATATCAGATTCGTGCACTAACACCAAAACGATAATTACTGAAAAAGTTATCAGTAGAAAAAGAAGTATTAAACGCCTTATCATAAAAGTAACCACGACTTGGTTGATGTTTCAAAAATATCTATTTCACTTAGTTAGAAAAGTTGAATTTAGCGTAACATTTTCAGCGCTACACACAATTTGCAATCCGGCACTATTCAGTATAACATTAACAAGGTTCTTTATATCTCTTGGCTTTCAGTTTTTTCCAAATGAATTTTAGATTAGTTAAATGCTCTCCGTACTTGGAAAACAGAAGGGCTACCCCAATTTTACGTACAACTGGGAATGAATAGAAACGGTAGATTGGAGTACGAACCATCTCATAAAGAATATGGCGTAAAGTCGGCGGCAGTCCATTCGTATTGTAAATTGGATGCAATTTTTTCTTATTTTTTAACTTTCTGATCATTTGATATGGAAGGATCTTCTTGACCAGAATCATTTTCCTGAAGTTTTTTTGAACCAAATCTGACGACAAGGGTGACACGTTGATCACACCAGCTTTTTCCATGTCTTCCATCACCTTTAAACCGGCCTCGGTACGACACAGGGCGACGGATCGACCATCCGAAAATAAATATTCTCCATTGCTGCCCCTGAGCATGATGTCAGCCACGGATATGTCTGCGAACTCGGCAGTATAATCGGAACAAAGATGACAACGCGGCGGCTCGTACAATAAGCGCAACCGGCCATAGGATTCACACATACCATGTTTCATGAGTTGTACCTTATTCCCATCTTTTAGAGTAGCTGTTAGCTTACCGGGAAATGTTCCATTGCGATAGGTTATTTGCTTCACCTGAGACTTGGTCAATCCCTTTCTCCATAGAAGATCCTTAATGACATCGTTTTCTAGTGTGGCATTACATGCCAAACCAATAACTAGTTTGACATTTCTAGACAACCTCTTATTCAATTCCTCTAATCTGCGCAATCCATGGATCTGACAAGCCACCCCCACAAAAGCAATTTTCTCACGCGTTCTTCTAACTTCATTTAGAATTTTGGTAATAGGAACCACACTATATTTGGAACCTGCTCCTGCAATGATCTCTTCTTCCGTTCGAGCGATTTTAGGAATTGGTGCAGTGGGATCATGCTCGTTATCTGAAACCAATACGACCGCGTCCACCATTTTCTCACCCAGCAAATAGACCAGGATTTGGGTAACCAAACCACCACTGCTGCCTTTCTCTTTGATCTTATTATGATTCGAATAACCAATGTAAGCTTTCTTAAAGTAACCCTCTGGCATGTGAATTGGATGGTCGACTGCAAACATCTTCTGATACTGTTTTTTAAAATCGAATTCTAAACCAGGGCATATTAACTCACACAATCCGCAATTGGTACACGTGGACCAATCTACCCAAGGATAGAAGTTTCCGTCAAATTTTATAGAATCGTGAGGGCATATCGGATCACACACCCCACATCTTGTGCAAAGATCATTCTTGACTACTTTTTCAATAGTCAAATTTTCGCTTAACGGATTGACTAATCTAGCAGTAGAAAATTGCCTCATCTTGATCCCCAGAGGTTGATTGAATTTATGTTACCTAAAAATTCATCAAGTATATTTTAAATACAATTTAGTTGAACAAATTCAAATACAATCGAATTCTTGTTGACTTTCCTTTACTTACTCACATACTAACCGCTCTTCAGGCAATTTACTCCAAATTGCAAAAACAACTCCACCAACTAATGCGAGGAACAAGTTTTTTGCACGAAGCACTAAAGCAATCGAAAGAGAAACTGAGGGATTAATGCCAATTAATGATAAAAAATACACAAATGATCCTTCCCATACGCCTATTGAATTAAGTGAAATAGGAACCATGGAAACTAACAAAACAATTGGTACAATTACCGCTAAATCAAGTACAGGTATATGCGTCCCAATTGCTAAGCAAACTACAAATGTGTTGACGATAGTCATAATGTGAAAGAAAAAAGAAATAGCCATAGCCTTACTTAAAACCATCGGTTTATTTCTAATGGAGTATATAACATTCAAAAATTTGATAACTTTGTTTTTGATTAGTCTAAGTGGATATACTTCTATAATTTTATTGAGAATACGCTGTGCATGTTTATTAAATAATAATAAAATTATACTAAAAAAAGCTATTGAAAAAAATGCCAAAATAACGCCAATCGCCGGGTTTTGAAACAGTCGAATATTAAATACAAAAGCAGTAATAGCTAAAATAAGTAATCCAAGCAAGCCGGTGAAACGTTCAAGAAAGACCGAACTAAACGAATCTAGATTATTTCGGATTTGTTTTCCAAGAACAAATCCTCTGACTAAATCTCCACCAACGTTGCTTGGCAAAAAATTATTATAAAAGTAACCAATCAAATAAAGTAGAATTAGTCGAGGTAATGAAACACTTATATTCCGAGCCTTTAAAAAAATTTGCCATTTAATGCAACTGATTGTAATCATTACAAAAGCAATTAAAAGAAGTAAAACTATATACAGCAGTGAAATCTTAGAGATTGTTAAAAGCGAATCACGCCAATCGACCTTTAACAGAAGAATTGTGATTAATGAAACAGTAATTAATAGTTTTAACCCAAATTTGATTTTATCTCTATTCATTTACTTGCTTATTGTTAATTTAAATATGGTGTTAATAAAAGAGCACTGTTGCGCGCTTTAGCTTTTTCAGTTTCTATAATTCTCTTAAGACTTTTACGAATATGTTCCCGCTGTACCCAAGTTGATTTCACTACATCAACTAATCGCTCTACTGTTAAATCTTTGAACTCGACCATCCGTTGGTCTTGTTTAATTGACTGCATATAACCACGATTTTTAGGGGTTGCAATAATTCCGACGATTGGTGTATTTACGGAGGAGGCTAAAATTAAAGAATGTGTTCGCATGCCAACGTGAATATCCGCTCTAGAAAATAACCCAGCAAGTTCCTGATAATTATAATTGACATTTGTGACAAGTCTAATTCGGTCGCGATTTTTAATTTTTAAAATTACTTTCTTTGTTATCTTGAAATCCATGGGTTGGGTAATGACAAAGAGTATATTTACCTTCAATTCTTCAACGATTTTATCGATGCTAGCAGATATGAGATTAGAGAAATTTTCGATCCCAATGGCTCTTTTATTTCCACGAACAAATACATCGATGTAACTGTTTACGTTAAACGTGATAGTTCCCTGTCCATTGAATTGTAGACTCTCCTTTCGAATAATAGCATCAAGTTTGTTACTATTAGCTGGAGTGACATTCAAGGCACAATCACTTCCAACTTTAATATCAGGCCTAATAATTTGTGTATTTTTAAGAATCGCAATTGACTCGGTATCTCTAACAATAATTATTTCCGAGCTATCGATAACGCGTCGCAAACAAATTTTGCCAGCTTTAGATGAAATTGGACCCAGGCTAACATTATAAAGCACTACTGGTATACCACGTTTTTTGGCCAGAGGAAGCACAAGAGCCATCGTAGAAAGATAATTAAATAGTGGGTTAAAGAGATTAAGGTCAAACAATATGGCATCAGTCACAAGCACTAAATCAGAGCATAAAACCGAGTTGAAAATTGGTAATCCCAATATTTTTAAACTGAGATTCCATGGCATTAGCGGAATTGGCTTGATTGGATAATTCGAATAGTGCTTATAAACAAACTTTGGATTAACCGTGGGTATTAGAAAAAGAAGATTACGATACTGTTTAGTAATGTCTTCCAGCAGCGACCCTAAAATGGCAGCGTCGCCTGCGTTTCTTCCTGAAAAATTCCCAATAACACAAATCTTTTTGACAGAATCATCCATTCAGAATCACCATTATGCAGTATTAAATGTACTACTTAGTTAATAAGCCTTGGTTTCTATACCATTGTGCTGTTTTACGCAAGCCTGTCCTCAAATCAACCCTTGGTTCATAGCTGAGCAATAATTTTGCTTTAGAAATGTCAAAAGCGCGATTCTTTTTGAAGAAATCCAATCTTCTTCTGTATATGGGAGGTTCAATACCAAGCGGCCTGCAAATTGTCTCACATAAAATGGCAGCCGTATAAACAGGCCATAAAGGTATTTGTTTTTTAGGTACCGGCCTGCCTAAAACTTCTGCAATTAAAGCGACTAATTCCTTTAAAGTTAGATATTCATTACCCCCGATGGTAAAAATATGCCCCACGGCTTCTGACTTTTCTCCCGCTAAAATTATTCCATTTACTAAATCATCAATATAGGTTAAATGGTATAAGACATTTCCATCACCAATCATTCGAAATTTGCCATTGAAAGTATATTTGAACAATTTCAAAAATCGGGTATCGCCTGGCCCATAAATGCCCACCGGTCGAACGATCACCCCTTCCATGTTACATTTCTCAAAAAAACCAATAGCTAATTTTTCCCCCTCCTTTTTTGACTCCTGATAATGGTCGCCAGGATTGTAAGGGTCTGATTCTTTAGCCGGTGGATTGGCAATTTCACCCTGCACACCAACGGTACTGCAGTGGACAAACCGCCTAACTCCGCTCTCCAGTGCCTGTTTAAGCATCGCCCGAGTCCCATCAACATTAACTTTCCAAAAGTACTCTTTAGAAATTCCTTCCTGTCGGTAAGCAGCCGCAACATGAAAAACCACATCAATATTTTTTAAAATACCATTGAGTGTAGCAGATTCTGCTAAATCGGCTAATACCCACTTTACTCCTAACTTTTTTAAATGGTCAATTTTACTGCTCTTTCTTACCAGGGCTGAAACTGTGTAGCCCCTTTCTACTAAAATCCTACAAAGGTGGCCGCCAGTAAATCCGCTAGCGCCTGTTACAAAAGCTTTTTTATTCATTATTTTAATTAAATATTTTAACCTGATTTAAAAAATGCCACAGTTCACGCAGTCCTAAAAAGGTTCAGGGATATAAAGAGCTTTCGCTTCTTCAATCTCTATTTGAACCCTTGAATCATCCCAACCCAATTCTTGGGCCATTAGAATTGCACAGGTTTTTAGACATTGATCTCCTGGGCTTCCGGCTGAACCAAGTTCCGTCCGACGTCGAATAACATCAGATAACTTAAGCGCCATCTCTTCACGAATACTGTGAATCACTTCCGCTTTTAGTACCTCACTCTTCTCATGGACAGGTAGTGCCCATTCAGGATTCTCATCACAATATCTCAATATTCGTTGATATTCTGACCCGTAATTATACACCAAGCGCTCAACCATATCCTTGCTTAATCCTTTAGGGGTTTTAGATTTTTCTTCAACCAGAAAATCTTTAAATTTTTCTATTCTGCCACCAAAAATTGGCGTGGTCGAAGTTAAAGATTTTGATGGCTTTTTTCCGAATTTTTTTAATACAAAATCAATGGTTTTTTCAGCCACGTCTCTGGCCGTCGTATATTTTACTCCGATAACCGAAATCAACCCATCTACCCCATTCTCTTCTTTGTGATCGATAATCTGATAATGTTTAAGGAGTTTTATTTCCCCTGTTTGTTCATTAATTCCATCTATGGGCAACATACCACCATAATAATATGAAATATCTTCGCGCTTCAGTTTAGCTGGAAGATAAGCCTTGTTTATCTCCTCAATAAAACTTTCAATCTCCTTTTCACTTACTTTAAAATGGCTCGGATTCCCTTTATAGGGTAGATGGGTAGTGCCAATTAAAGAATAATATCGCCATGGCGTTATGAAATAGAGCCGAGAGCCTTTGCTAATAACAGCATCTTCGTCTTTCAATTTGGACTTACTCCAAATCCCAACGGCGTACTTGGGAATGATTTGCTTTTTTACAACCAAATTCATAGCAGCAGAAAGTTTAACCCTTGACTTTGACACACGTCCATTCAAATGACTTAAGATGTTATTTACCCAGGGACCGCTGTTATTAATAACTAATTTTGCTTTTATATCAAATTGATCGTTTGTTAATACATCTTTTGCTAATATTCCTGAAATCCGATGGCCACTTTTTATAAATTTAATCATTTTAACGTAGTTGGCCACAACTGCCCCAAACTCAACAGCGGAACGAAGTATAGAAATGAGCATTCGCTCCGAATTGTACACTTGACAATCATACCAAAGGGCTCCACCAGTCAGGCCCTCTTCATCGACCCCTGGTATCAATTCTTTACATTCCTGTTTCGAAATGACCCGACCCCGAGGTATATATTTTTGTGGGTCAGAAAGACGGTTTCGATCAAAACCAACTAAGTCATTGATAAAAAGCGCTAAGGCCATCACTTCTTTGCCTTTAAGAAAATGACCATAAGTTGGCATTAAACAAGGAAGTGGATGTACAAGGTGAGGCGCAATTCTCATCAATACGTGTCGTTCTACGATGGATTCACGCATGCGTTTGAAGTCAGCATGCTGTAGATAGCGAAGTCCACCATGGATTATTTTTAAGCTATTGGAAGATGTAGCGGCTCCGAAATCACTCTTTTCTACCAATGCAACAGATAAACCTCTTAGGGCTGCATCCCAAGCCGTGCAAACACCATAAATTCCGCCACCAATAATGAGCACATCAAATTGATTCCCCTCTAATTGAGCCAATTCTCTTTTCATTACTAAAAGGAAGTTCTGACTTTCAGATTTTTATTCAAACCGTCAATTTCTTAAAGTTGTTTTTATTTATAAGCAAAGGCCAAAAGGTGCCAGCCACTGCGGCGAGTAATGAATCTAGGAATCAAATTAAATATGGGTACAAAAACCCCATTGAAAAACATGGCCTTTACCCCTTTTTGTAATCGGGACTTTACTGGAAATCTCTCAGGTATGATCTTTACTTTTGGAAATTTTTTCAAAAGTTCTTTAAACTCTTTAATGGAATATTTTTTTAAAACGGGGGCGTCCTCATGTTCCAAGGCCACCCCTAAGGTAACCGATAAAAAATTAAGCCAGGACAGACGGTTGTAAACCATCATAATGACTTCCCCGCCAGGTTTAACAACGCGATATAATTCATCTACCATAGCCTGGTCATTTGCGGTGTATTGTATGACTCCATGAGCATAAACGACATCAAAGCTATTGTCTTCGATAACTAAATCTTCTCCATTTCCCAGTATTAGATGACCTGTAATTCCATGATGTTGGAAATTTCTTTTGGCCAGCTCTATGGATCTGTCTGCTAGATCTACCCCAGTCACTATGGCACCTCCTTTTGCAAACCTTACCAAATCGATACCTACTCCACAGCCAACTTCTAAGAACTTTTTACTCTTGTAGCCTTTAAAATTTACTAATCTGGGTAAATAGCGTAATTTGTCAAATCGATATGTATCCAGATCGTCAAAAAAACCTTTCGTGCCAACAGGGTGCTTCGCCAACTCCAAATCATGAATATGATCGTTCCAATATTTTCGAATTTCTTCCATCAATGGGTCTGTTAATCTTAAATTTGGTTCTCGAATCTCTACTGCAGTTTGGGTCATCAGGAATTTTCCTTTGGTTCGTATAAAATTAGATAAATTCAGCTCCGTGGAAAATGGGACGAAGCAGTTTAAAGAAACGCTTTAGATTTAAATCAGAAAAATTTACGCTCATACTCCCAATGGAATCAAAAAGATAACTTGTTTCAACCTGCACTTCTTTCCTTCTTCGGAGTTCATTTGCTGTTTTGCCATACCAGATATTTTTAAAAGAGTCTTCCCGAATATCGCCGATTTTATTAATTTTTGCCGGGTTAGTAAAAATTTTACCCCAAGAATCGATTACAACGTATGAAAAACCAGACACACTACGATATTGTTTAAAATAATCAGGTTTTTCAAAAAATTTTCGCATTGCGTGATAGTATTCTAATGAACCCGTTAATATTTTCCCGTATTTATTAATTACTTTATCGAGTTCTTCTATCAATTTTTCTTGATTTTTGGCATCCAGCAGTAAGGATTTGTTAAAAATAAAGTTTTCATTTTCCAAAATTTGAGCCAGTTGAAAACTGAGTCCATCGATACCCTTTGATACCGCTAATTTTGCAAGAGAGACTAATTGATTGACATTTAATTTTGTGATGGTTGCTTTAATAAAAATATTTGGCCATGCATTTCGCCGCATAGATTTTAAATTATCAATGGCCGCCATAGCCAAATCAAAATAACCATTCAGCCCTCTTATTTTATCATTTAAATTGGCTTGGGCTGCGTCTATTGAAATGAAAATGGTATCTAGATTAACATCAACCAATTCCCTGGCACGTCGTTCAGTAATCAGTAGTCCATTACTTATTAAGGAGATAGATAAGCCTTGCCCATTGGCAAAATAGATAAGCTCATTTAGATCCTTTCGTAACAGTGGCTCACCGCCGGTAATACATAATTTTAGCAGTCCAGACTCAGCAAGTTGCTTTATGAGATTTTTACCTTCAGATGTTGATAAAATCGATGAATCAGGTTTATTTTTCCAATGGAGACAGGTCGTACATTTTGCATTACAGGTGTTAATAACTTCCCACTCCGCTTTGAGCGGGCCGATTACTGGAATCTCCACGCCTCGATTAAATCTCAATAAGTTGGTTAGATGTTTGATTCTTTTTTTCATAGGTTACTCGTTCACTCCGCAAATACAGATCCTGCCAAATTTCAAATACCATCATAGCCCAAAGACGATGACTGTGATTTTCGATGCCATTTAAATGCTCATGGGTAAGTTGTTGCACATAAGCAGAATCAAAAAATCCTTCCCTCTTGATTCTTTGATGATCAAGCATGTCCAACATTAGGGGTCTAAGTTCGTTTTTTAACCAATTTTTGATAGGAATACTAAAACCCTCTTTCCCGCGTTTAAGAATTTTTGGAGGCAATATATCCCGCATGGCTTTCTTTAAAATTAATTTAGTGTTGGTTCCTTTCAGTTTTAAGCGACTCGGGATCGTAGCTGTAAATTCAACAAATCTATGATCTAGAAAAGGAACTCTTGCTTCTAAAGAGACTGCCATGCTCATGCGATCCACTTTAACCAAAATATCATCGGCCAAATATGTTTTGATATCTACATAAAGTTGTCGGTTTACATCATCAGAGGTCTTAGCCTTCCCAAAATAGTCACAAATGAAATCATAGGGAATTACACCATTAAGGCTATCTTGAATCTCCTGTGAATAAAGCTGGGATTTCTCTGCTTCTTGAAGAAAAATCATCCACCTGGTATGTTCCAATTCTTCTGGTAGGCGTAATCCTTCAATAAATCGTTTGGCCCGATTAATCAAACCTTTTTTCTTATCCGTGGGAGGAATTCCATTTAGGATAGGATTTATTAGGTTCTCTCGAACAAACTTAGGCAACGGTTTATAAATACACGCAAGTTTGTTAGCAATATAGGTATCATAGCCCGCAAATAGTTCATCCCCTCCGTCGCCTGATAATGATACTGTTACATATTCACGAGCCATTTTTGAGACCAAATAGGTCGGGAAAATTGAAAAATCTCCAAAAGGTTCATCCAGATGTCTAATTAATTTTTCTGTTAGATCCAGGGCATTGGGCTTAATCTTAAACTCATGGTGTTCTGTATTAAAATGCTTTGCAATGTTCTGAGCAAAATGAGTCTCATTATAACTTGCTTCTTCAAAACTGATAGAAAACGTCTTAACAGGTCTATCCATCACTCGGCTCATTAAGGCTACCACAGAACTTGAATCAATGCCGCCACTCAAAAACGCTCCAAGAGGTACATCGCTCATCAAACGTATTTTAACGGCATCTTGAAGTAGCTCAATTAATTGCTCACAAAGCTCTTGTTCACTCACCTTGTTTTCGTCAAAATGTACATCCCAGTATTCTTTGACGGAAAATTTACCGTTTCTTAAAGTTAAAGTATGGCCGGGTGGTAATTTTGCTATGTCTTTAAAAATACTAAAAGGCGATGGTATATACTCAAAAGTTAAGTAAATATCCAATGCACGCAAATCCACTTTTCTAGGAATATCTTGAATTTGTAAGATAGATTTCAATTCAGATGCAAATACAAACATTTTGGAATCGTGGTAATAATAAAGCGGCTTAATTCCCAAACGGTCTCGTGCTAAAAACAGGGTTTGGTTCCTTTGATCCCAAATGGCAAATCCAAACATACCATTTAGCTTTTTAGGACAATCTTCTCCATATTCTTCATAAGCATGGACAATGGCTTCGGTATCAGCCCGCGTTTGGAATTTATGCCCTTTCTTTTTGAGTTCTTGCCGCAACTCTAAATGGTTATATATTTCTCCATTAAAAACAATCCAAATAGTGCCATCTTCGTTGGAAATTGGCTGATGTCCAGTCACCAAATCAATAATGCTTAACCGTCGCATGCCAATTCCCAAATTGCCCTTAACATACCAACCGGCATCATCAGGCCCACGATGGTACATGGCATCACACATGCGCTGAATATCTTGTTCGGAGAGTTTTCTTTCTCTATCAAAATAAGTTATTCCACAGATGCCACACATTAATGGACTCTCCTCCTAATTTCTAATTGCTTCTCTAAATAATCGTATACTTCTTTCGTCTTATTTAAAAAGGATTGGTAGCTGTATTTTTCCTCGGCTAACTTTTTTGCTTTATTACCCAATTTTTTTCGCAGATCGGCATTTTTAAGTACCGATATTACACCTTCCCCAAACGCCTCCGGAGTACAATCAGTAAGAATCGACACTTCTGAATTTAAAACCTGCGTGTGGGTAATATGTTTTGTGGCAACAATGGGCTTTCCTGATCGTAAGTACGAATAAATTTTCAATGGAGTGTTATTGCCATCCGTTCTTGGGGAAACTAAAATATCCGAATCTTCAATATATTGGGGTACCTCTTCAGGAGAAATGGAACCTGTAAAAACGAAATACTTATCCAGATTTAAAGCTTTAACTTTATTTTTGTAGGTTTCAACTTGTGTAGGTATCCCTCCTACTAAAACATATTTTACGTTATCTACTTGTTGAATCACTCTTGTACTTGATTCAATTAATAAATCAATGCCTTGATAAGGCTCAAAAGTGCCAGTGTACAAAACAATTAATTCTCCATTGGTTTTTTCTTTTTCCTTTATGTGAATCGAATTGGGTTGAGTTTGAAAAACTAAACTGTTGTCAGCTACATTTTCTATCAGAGTATTATATTGGTTTGGAAACATACGTTTAACATAATTAAACATTTCTGGACAAATCGTAATAACCGCCGCAGCATTTTTAATAGTATAGTTTTCTAATTTCTCAAACCAACTTATCAATAATTTGGATCTGGTAAATTTAAAATTTGATAACTGCTGGGGCAAGCTGGAATGCATGTCATACAGATGTAAAGTACCAAATATTTTTGCCAAATAGGTAGCAAAAATCCCAGCCTCCTCATGTGAATGAATTAAATCATAATTACCATTACGTAGCATTGTTATAGCTTTTAGGATGAGATAAACATCTAAAATAACTTTGTTTTTTGAAGGACCGATGGCTATCTTTTTTATAAACGGTATTCTGGGAATTCTGTATATAGACACTCCATCAATCTCAACGTCTGCTCCCAAATGATAGGTTAACAAATCAATTTTGTAACCTAATTGGGTTAATGCCTTTAGCCGATGAAGCACACTAAACGGGGTTCCCCTTGGCTGAAAGAACGGTTGAGGAGCAATCATTAAAGTTTTCATTTGCTTGATTTTCCTATAACATAAACAATTTAAACATGAACTCAGATAAAAATAAATATTTAATCAATTTACATGTTTTGAAAGCTACAAAAATGATGCGAGCTTAATAAGGTTAGTCTAATTCATTCAATATCTTAACACATTGTTAAAGCTATGATATAAATCGGCCTCAAGTCTATTAACTTTAGCAATTATGGTGCCATTGAATCCTGATGGATATATAGCCAATCAACTCCCAATTTTATATATGCTTATTAAGTCATAACTTTAAGATAAATAGTGAAGTTACAGCAATTCCTTGTGCCATTTTGAAACGATGTACTGAACTGACACAAAATAAAAAAGAGATAGCCGGTGATTATTAAAGCTTTCCATGAAAATCTTTTGGCTTGAGTCAAAACCTAAAGATATCAACTATCACCAAACCATCTCTTTTGGAATGGAACTCAAGAAATTTAAAAGAACCTCTAATACATTCTTGAAATTATTTATGTTATTTAAATTTAAATAGTTATATACAATAAATTAATGCTATTTTTTACTTTGGACGTCCCACACAAGTATAATTGAAACCTTTTTCTTTCATTTTTTCAGGCTCGTAAATATTCCTTAAATCTATAATGTTTGGAGATTTCATAAGATTCTTTATTTTGTCTAAATTCAAACTTCTAAATTGATTCCATTCAGTAATAAATATTAAAACATCACAATCTTTGGCTACCTCATAAGTGTCACGACAATAGATTAAATTCGGCAGCAATTTTTTGGCTTCTTCCACGGCCACTGGGTCAAAGGCCTTAATAATAGCACCCTCTTTTAGAAGCCCCTGTATAATTCTAACAGAAGGCGCATCTCGCATATCGTCTGTATTAGGTTTGAAAGATAATCCCAATATTCCAAAAGTTTTATCTTTCACGCCTCCCGTAGCATTTTTAATTTTTTTAATCATAAGATTACTTTGCAGTTCATTTACCTGCACAACGGATCTTACAATTCTAAAATTGTAATCATATTTCTGGCCTAATTGGAGTAAAGCATTAGTATCTTTCGGAAAGCATGAGCCGCCATAGCCAGGCCCTGGATGTAGAAACTTCTTACCGATACGATTATCTAGGCCCATGCCAAGGGCAACATGATGCACATCGGCTCCAATGATGTCGCAAAAATTAGCCATCTCATTAATAAAAGAAACTTTAGTAGCTAAAAATGCATTAGAAGCGTACTTTATCAGTTCAGCGGTTTCTAAATTAGTAATAACAAATGGGGTCTCAATTAAATAAAGCGGTGAATAAAGATCCTTCATTATTGCGATAGCTTCGCTGGATTCCGCCCCAATCACCACTCGATCCGGGCGCATAAAGTCCTCAATAGCCGAACCTTCCCTCAAAAACTCTGGGTTTGACACTGCACTGCAATTGTATTTTGGAGATACGTTTTCTCCAATAATATTTTGAATCCATTTTCCTGAACCAACGGGCACAGTACTTTTATTAACGATAACCTTATAACCATTCATATATTTAGCAATATCTTTCGCAACAGTCTCCACAAATCTCAAATCTGCGGACCCGTCATCCTTGGGTGGGGTACCAACGGCGATAAATATTACCAATGAATTTTCTACTGCAAGCTTCACATTTGTGGTAAACGTAAGTCTACCTTCTTTTGTGTTTTTTGACACAAGTACATCTAAACCTGGCTCATAAATCGGAAGAGTACCTTTATTCAAGTTGTTAATTTTATCCTCGTCAATATCCACACAAATGACATCGTTACCAAATTCGGCAAAACACGTACCTGTTACCAAGCCAACATATCCTGTGCCAAAGACGCTGATGTGCATAGTTGTCCTCCATGAATTTTATAAAACTTGATGAATTATTTTAACTTGCACCGTAGCCAAATAAAACGACAAAAGCCGTTTTAAATAAAATCTTTAAATCCAACCAGAGTGACCATCGGTCAATATATTCCAGATCCATTTCCATCCATTTTTCAAATTGAATTTTATTTCTACCACTCACTTGCCAGATACAAGTAATTCCTGGTTTTAGGCTTAACCTCCTTCTCTGCCACATTTTATATAATTCCACTTCCACTGGTATAGGGGGCCGGGGTCCGACGATACTCATGTCGCCCTTCAGAACATTAATTAATTGGGGTATTTCATCGATACTTAACTTTCTCAGAATTCTACCTGCCTTCGTGATTCTAGGATCTTTTTTTATTTTAAATACCGGGCCATCCATCTCATTCATTTTTTCCAACTCTCGCTTTTTCATTTCAGCCCCAACAAACATCGTCCGAAATTTGTATAGCTTGAACTTTCTACCGTTCAGACCAGACCTAACTTGGGTAAATAGTATAGGCCCTTTGGATGTAATTTTAATTGCAAGAGCCGTAATCAGAATAATTGGAGAAAATAAGATGAGTAATAAAAGTGATAAAATTATATCCATAGATCGTTTAAAAAAGAGCTGCCACTGGCCGGCAGAAAAAGTTTCAAAGTCCAAAAGAGGAAAGCCGCTAAAATCCGTTTGTCGGACTTTTGCAATTCTTAGATTATAGAGGTCCATTGAAATAGATGTGCTGATACCTTCCCTTTCACATGCTAAGATAGCTTCATCAATTCGGTTAAGCCACAATCTTGGAACGACAAAAATCACGCGATCTATTACTTTTCTATGCAATATAAAAGGGATGTCCTGAATACGCCCTAATACCCGAAATCCATCTATTTCTTTACCAAACATGCCATGCTCATCATCAATCAATCCAACAATATTTAAACCCCAATTGGAATGGCTCTTAACTACCTTGATAAACTCACGAGCGCGTTTACCCGTACCAACAATCAATAAGTTAATTTGATTATATCCTTTTTTTTGGATGTAATCAAAAAACTTATTTAGAAGTACTTTGGCAATTGTGATTGAACAGACGGTTAGAATTGAATATACGCCGATGAAAAGACGGCTCGTCAATGTCATCTTGAGGATAAAAATAAAGCTACCAAGGGTTATAGTAGCCAAGATACCGGACTTAAAAATAATCTTAAATTCTTTTACAAAAGTCCTAGTTCGTATAATCTTATAAGCGCCTTGTAATGAAAGTAATAATAACCAAATGGGTATGGATGAAATGATGATAATAGCATTTTTTTTGGTAAAAAATAAAAGGCCCTGCAAATTTGGAGTAATTGCGTAAGCCATACCACTGAGACCCATAAAATCCCGTCGTATATAAAAGGCAATAAAATAGGACAAAATAAAAGCAATCAAAATGCTTAAAGCGTCGATAATTTTTGTAATATTATTTAGAAACGCTTCTTTTTCTTGTACCATGCAAAACCTTCTGAAGGTAATTTATTTTATAATGAATAAAGCTTTAAAATCTGAACTTGGATAAAGAATTCATAGTTTTGTACCAATCCACAAATTTTTCTATTCCTTCTTCAATTTCAAACTTTGGATGATATCCTATCTCTCTTTTAGCTTTTGATATATCTGCAAAAGTTATATGAACATCCCCGGGTTGTACAGGTAAAATCTGAATAAGGGGCTCTTTGCCTATACAATTTGCGATCAAATCTATCAATTTTCGCAGCTCGATGGTTCTTGAATCTCCTAAATTGTAAATGTGGAATTCCTTGCAGTGTTCGATAGATTTACAAATACCGTCAATAATATCAGAAATATAAGTATAATCTCGTTGAGAGTTTCCCTCACCAAACATTGAAATTTTTTCATCATGAAAAATTCTTTTCGTAAAAATATGTATAGCCATATCTGGTCTCTGACGGGGTCCATAGACTGTGAAAAATCTTAAACACGTGACTGGCAGTTTATATAAATGGTGATAGGTATAACAAATAAGTTCACAAGCTCTCTTTGTTGCAGCATAGGGTGAAATAGGGTGATCCACAGAATCATCTTCGCGAAAGGGGACTTTTGTATTTTGCCCATAAACAGAAGACGAAGACCCAAAAATGAATTTCTCAATTTGAAATTCTTTAGCCATTTCCAGAAGATTGTTTGTGCCTTGGATATTCACTTTTTGATATAACAATGGTTTATAAATGGATGGTCGTACCCCAGCACGAGCAGCCAGATGCACGATAATTTCAATGGCCGAGGTTTGAAATATCTGGCGTAAAAATTGTAAATCAAGAATATCACCTTCGAAAAGTTTAATATTTTTGTTGGATATAATAGATACTATATTCTGTCGTTTGATTTGTGGATTATAATAAGTATTGAAATTGTCAAGGCAAATTACTGCATGTCCTTGATTCAATAGAGTATCACAGAGATGCGACCCGATAAATCCTGCTCCTCCTGTTACCAAGATTCTTTTCATATTTAAAAATAGGCTTTAAATTTGAGATTCAAGATTGATTTAGTAATGATAGTAACTGTATCCTGGATGCGCCATATCAGCAGTCGTTCCATTGAGAATAACTCCTATAACGGTCGATGGCATATTGGAAAACAATTCAAGTTTTTGCTGGGCTACCTCTCGATCAGTTTTCCCTGCTCGAATAACTATAACCGTGGAATCAACTTGTGTACCGATAACAACAGCATCGGTAGCTGCATTTAATGGCGGGCTGTCGAAAATAATCAATTCGAATTTCCTTCTTACTTCATCCAAGAATCGCTGCATTTGGTGGGAACCAAGTAATTCTGATGGATTCGGGATTAAAGAACCACAACTAATTAGCGTTAAATTAGGAATATGGGTCTCATTTAGAATGCTTTGCAGCGGTACCATATTGGTCAGATAATTACTTAATCCTGGCTCCTTGGAAACTCCAAATGTATTGTGAAGTACGCCACGCCTTAAATCACTATCTATGAGCAATGTATTACTCTTTAGCTGTGCGAAAGTAATAGAGAGATTCGCTGCGGTAAAAGATTTACCATCTCCAGGTTCATTACTAGTTATAACTAAGGATTGAATTCTACCTGTTTCCTTTGAAAACATTAAATTAGTTCGGAGAGAACGATAAGCCTCTCCCACGGGCGATGGAGAGTAGTCGTGAGTGACCAACTGCTGATCAATTTGTTTTATCTTTTCCGAATCTTGAAAATCATAAACATCATTAAAATCTATTTGAGGAATGCTACCCAGTATTTTCAATTTCAAATATTTTTTTACATCATCAGCCGTCTTTATACTTTTGTCTAAAAATTCGAGAACTAATGCAACGGTCACGCCAAGCATTAAACCAAATATACCGCCATAGGCGGCTTTCTTTTTTTTATCTCTATTTGTTGGAAGTTCTGGAATAATAGCCGGATCCAATATTTCAATATTTTCAGTTTCTACTGCTTCTGAAATCACAGCTTCTCGAGTTTTAGCAAGGAGATCCATGTATTGATTCTCAAGTACCTGATGTTTCCGGGTTAATTCGCTTAATTGATACTGATAGGTTGGTAACTGTTTCAATCGATATTCTAGTTTGGCAATTTCTTGATTAGTAACCACTAAATCCTTCTCAAGTTTTTGAATCTCTTGGATTGCAATATTTTCAATTTGATAATGAAGCTGTTTTATTTCATGCAAAATCTCTTTAGCCCTAAAATTTTCTTCTGAAGTTCTGGCGACTTGTTCTTTCCAAGAAGCTTCCAAATCTCTCAACCTCTGGCGGGATATCAACATAGTAGCATTATCATCGAAAACTGAATGACTGGCAATCTCTCGCATAACATATCTACGATTTATTTCGCTTTGATCTACACCATCACCAATTATGGTCTCATTCTTTTCTTTCAGTTTGGCCAGAAGAGCATTAAGGGTGCTTATAACCGTTTCAATATATTTCTTTCGTTTTTCTGTACCTAGTAAATCATTAAGTTGGTTTTTCTGATCAGCATCGAGGTTAGTAGAGTACTGCTCCTTAAAATTTTTTAACGCTTTATCTGATTCATCTAACTTTTGTTCAACTAAATGAAGTTGCTCTTCCAAGATTTGGCGTTTGCTTTGAATCGACTTCTTCTTAAGAGAAGCACTTTCTTCAATAAATATTTCAGCTAATCGATTGGTCATTTCTGTTACGAGGTAAGGATCGGTATCAGTTAATGTCACTTTCATTAGAGTACCTGAACGAGATGGCTTCACTTTCGTTCGTGATATAAAGGCTTCCACGGTTTTGCGAAAATTTCCAATTTTGAAAGGAATTTCAAGCGGCAATTCTAATCCATTTGGAACCAATTTAAAAGAGAATCCATTTACTGTACACACGTTCTTTGTAATTTCGGAAATAGAACCCTTTTGTATAATCCGGCCTATTTCTTTATCAGACAACTTAAAAGTTAATGTATAAGTTTGATCACTTGATAAACGAAGAATATAGTCCCCTGATACAGGTTTTTTTGATGTCGAAAATACATCAAAGAATTCATTCCTTTTTGTTAATCGTTTATTTTGAGAGTTAAGGTGCATTGATAGGCCTAACTGCGCCACGACTTTTTCAGCAAAAGATCTACTGGTAAGTTCTGTAATTCGACTCTTCATTAAACTACTTGGATCACTACCCGCAAAGCTTTTAAATCGAATTAGGGCCTCGGCTTCATAAACAGGTGGCTGGCTTTTTAAATGTAAAACCCAAGGTACCAATACAACCAATGTAATTATCGATATCAACCACCAACGCTTAATGAGCACCCGGAAGTACTTTTGTAAATCTAATTTCTCATCATCGAATTGTTCATCTTCGTTAATAAAAAACGGCTCCATATTTACTTCATCTCCTAATATTTATAAAATTTAAATTTATAATCTGCTAATTAAGAAATAAAGGTTAATGAGAGATACTGTAAACCTCAGAATATCAAAAGCAACTCTGAGTTGAAAACGACGTCGAATAGGTACATAGACTTGATCGCCCGATTTAATTCCAATTTCTTCTATGGAATAGGCCCTCTCGAAGCTACTTAAAAGATTCCTTTTAACTTTTCGTCCACCCCTTTCAACCCACATCTTCTTTAGGTTGCTGTCATCGTTTGGCCCACCAGCTAAATCTACTAGTTCCCAGAGTGAAGCATCAGGAGGTATTAAATAGGTACCAGGCCGTCGGAATTCACCCATCATAGTTACTCGAATCAGTGGCTCAACAATCACAATTGGTTCTTGGATGTATTGGCTGAATTTTTTTCTGAGTGTCTCAGATAAAGTCCTAGTAGTATGACCAATCACTTTAATATCTCCAAGAAGCGGTAGAAAAACATAGCCTCGACTATCGATAAGATAATCGCCATTCAAGTTTATATTTTGATTTCTCTCATTTCCAATCCCCCATGATAGCCAAATCGTTAATCGAATGGCATCGCCTTTTCTAAAAGTGAGACTACTTCTTTGTAATTCAGCCTTAAGACTTTCATTCGGGAATAGAATTAAAAATTGTAATATAAAAACAAAAATTACTTCAATTTTTACCCTTCCTTGTTTGTTTTTAGCGCTCATATCCTTGTCTCTCTTTTATTATTAGTAACTTTGTTTATTAAAGTATTAGGTGAACTTTTTATCTAGATCTAAAAAAACGATAACGTTTAGCCTTATTTTCAAGATTTAATTTTCTTAGTAATCTGTAAATTTGAAAAAAGCTAATTTTCGTGAAGCCAAAACGCTTAGTGTTTAGTACCCTTTTAATTTTTAATCCCCCCTGATTCGGGTCATCTATGATAATTAATTTAACCTTTTCAGTTAAAGGCAAATTCCTTTCATCAACTTTAGTGTTTGTAAATACATATCGAGAATGGAGCTTACCTGGGGAACTTTTCACCGACCGCTGCACCATACTTGGTACGGTTCCGACTGTTTGTCCGTTCCCGGGACTATAACTCTTTTTAACACTCTTGGTGATATCCAAACCAATCGATAGATCAAAATCGTTAATCGCTTCTTCTATGGATTCGTAGTAAGAAAGAATACGATGGAATTCAAGCATCTCAAATACGTCATAAACTTCTGGGGTCATCTGAACAATTTTTAAATCACCGCCCTTTTCCCGGACACCTTTTAATTCACCAACAAAAATGCCCCATCCGGCACTGCTTACATAATTAACCTGCGCCATGTCAATGATTACATGGAAGAAACTACTATTTAGAATTTCAGTAATTTTGTTGAGTAAAATAGAACAGGTCATGGTATCAACATAACCTTTTATGGTCAACAATTTAATATCTCTTCTGGCCCCCACTCTTCCTTCTGAAATTTCGATACCTTCCATATAAAATGTTGAATATTAATTTGATGATTTTGTGATACTTAAAAATTAAAAATTAACAAAATTTATGCCAGGTATTAAATTAAACCCCTTTTCGCCTATGTTAAATATTTACCATACGTTGTTTTAAATTTATACTCATATTTGAAATTTAATCGTCGTTAAGTATGTGTTAGTCCGAAACATTGTTCCGCAATGAAACAGGGCCTTAAATGAAACTCATTTCTAAAAAAAGAAACGCCTGGCATTCCTAAATTAAAAAGGTATTTCCACGCGTTTTTAAATAGAATATTTTGAAAATTTAATAATTTAGAATTTATAAAATTGGTGCTTTGTACTTACTTCATTTATTTTTTATTAGTTTTAGTATTCATCAACTTTTGATATAGTTTGACATATTTTTGAGCTGATGATTTCCAAGAGAAATCTTGTTTCATAGCGTTCTGTATAATTTTTACCCAAATATCTTTTTTATTGAATAACTTTAAAGCATTTTTTATTATTTTTAGTAATTCATTGGAATCATATTTTTTAAAAACAAATCCAGTGCCAGATATTGTATTAATGTCAATATTTTCAATGGTATCTGCAAGCCCCCCTGTTTTTCTTACAATCGGAATTGTTCCGTATTTTAAGCTATATAATTGATTCAAACCACACGGTTCAAATCGCGAGGGCATCAGATATATATCACTCCCAGCTTCAATCAAATGGGCTACTGGGTTATTAAAACTCAATTCAATTCCAAATTTCGTAGGATATTTTTTTTGAATTTTTCGAAAAAAACTGTGATATTTCTGTTCACCAATTCCCAATATTATTAATTGCAAGTCCAATTGCATTAGTTGATCTATTATAGCTGTTATCAAATCAAATCCTTTCTGATCAACTAAACGAGAAATAGTTGAAATTACCGGTATATTTTCATTAAACTTTAAATTAAATCGTTTTAAAAGCTCCTCTTTATTTTTATATTTATCCGAGAGAGTGCGTTTATTATAATTAAAAGGAATTAATTTATCTGTTTCGGGGTTCCAAACTTGAATATCTATTCCATTGATAATACCGAAAAGATCATTTTTTCTTTTTTTTAAAAACCCTTCGAATCCATAACCGTAATCTGGACTTTCTTGAATATCATTGACATAGGTTTCGCTGACCGTACTTAGTAAATCAGCATATTCTAAACCTGCTTTTAGGAAACTAAATTTGCCGCAATAATCAACCGGGCTATCAGAATAAGAAATATGATCTTGAAGACCTGCTTTTTGGACAACAGATGGTTCAAAATTTCCTTGATAAGCTAAATTATGTATAGTCAATAAAGTTTTCGTATTTTTGAAAAAAGGATCTTCTTTGTAAATGCTTTTTAAAAAGAGCGGTATTAAAGCTGTTTGCCAATCATTACAATGAATAATATCGGGTTGCCAATGAAGCAACTTTAAAGTTTCTAAACAACCTTTGGAGAAAAATATAAACCGCTCAGCATTGTCTTGATAATCTAATCCTGTTTTACTATCACAATACAATCCTTCTCGGTCGAAAAAGAACTTATTGTCTAAGAAATATACTTGTACCTTGGAATCAGGGAGAAAAGCAGATTTGCCATTTGCTTGATATATTTCATTTCCTATCTTAAGCTCAAGGCCTTGGAGACGAATAACATCCCTCAAGACATATTTTCTTTCGTTAATCAATTTGTAATTGGGCATCATAACACGAATGTCATGCCCTAACTGTTTCAAATATTTAGGTAGGGCACCGGTGACATCGCCAAGCCCTCCGGTTTTGGCAAAAGGAGCAACCTCAGATGAGACATAAAAAATTTTCAATTTACCTCTCATTTCTCTTAATGATTAAAGTTTTTATTAAATTAATCGTATTGGTTTTTTAAACATTTTTTAGATGCTCTGCAGCTATCTCTGGGGGTGTAGAGTTAATATAAAAGCCAGAACCCCACTCAAAGCCGGCGACTTTAGTTAATTTTGGTATGATTTCCAAATGCCAATGATATTCTAAATACATGGATTCTTGAATAGGTGAAGTATGCAGGATAAAATTGAATGGCGGATAACCTAAGGCACTGTTTATTCTACTTAATGCATCTTTCAAAACAGAAGCCAATTCGTAATACATTTCATTCGGCATATTCTCATAGTGCGAATAGTGTTGAGTTGGTAATATCCAGGTCTCATACGGGAATCTCGGTGCAAAGGGTTCAATCGTAATATAGGAATCAAAAGAGGCGACCAGGCGTCTTTGTGATTGGCCTTCTTGACGAATTATGTCACAGAAAATACATCTTTCCTTATAATTGTAAAAACGTTTACTTCCTTCCAATTCCTCCATAACTCTTTTAGGAATTATCGGTGTTACAATCAGTTGAGAATGGGTATGTTCTAAAGAAGCCCCAGCAGCGACCCCGTGGTTTTTGAAAATTAATATATACTTAAATCTTAAATCTCTTTTAAGATCAAGAGTTCTATCACGAAAAATGAATAAAATATCGGCAATGTGTTTTTCACTGAAATCGGTTAAATCGGCAGCATGATTAGGTGTTTCGATGATAACTTCATGTGCACCTACCCCATTCATCAAATCATAAATCCCCTCACCTTTTCGATTAAGCTCGCCTTCAATTTGCAGGGCAGGAAATTTGTTTGACACCACTCTTATTTCCCAGCCTGGAACATCCCGTTGATCATTATTCGATCGTACCGCCATAATCTCTGGTGGTGTTTTATCTTCGTTTCCAGGACAGAATGGACAGAATCCTCCTCCTTTACTTTTAGGTTCAGTAACCCAATCCGAAGGCCGTTTTCCCCGTTCAGTAGAAATTATTACCCATCGACCAACAATAGGATCCTTTCTCAGCTGTGACATATAAATTTTAATCTTTACCTATAAAATTAAAGATTTATTTTCACGAGCATTTAATATAGAATTTTTTACCAGAAAGTCAAGTGAAAGGAAATACTTATATAGGAAAAAAATAAAAAGGGTGGGAAGAACCCACCCATAGTTTATAGGGTTAGTTTATTGCCACGATCACGCTCATAATCTGCTTAGGTATCTTTGGGTTAATCCAATATATTCGCTTTCGGGATAATTTGACAGGAGACGCTCAAATTCTGCTCGTGCTTGTTGTTTGTCTCCCAATTTAAGGTAACAAATTCCGAGTTTTAATTGGGCATCATCACTCTTATTAGAATTAGGAAATGAAAATACTTTTTCAAATTCTGCAATGGCTTGATTGTAGTTTATCAGGGCATAATAACATTCTCCTATCCAGTACTGGCAATTATCAGAAAGGGTGTTGTTTACATCCAGGGTAAGTAACTCCCGAAACACGGATAGAGCTTCTTGGTAATTCCGGGAGTTAAACTGATTTAAAGCATATTGATATTTTGATTTAAAATCTTCGCTTGGTTGCATGAATCGGTTAGAGCGTGAAGAAGTCCGCCTACGCTTTTCGGATGAGCTTAAACGAGACTCAAGTTCACTAATTTTAGATTCCTTCTGAGTAATCTGTGACCTCAAAGTTGAGATTTCTCTATCCTTTTCATCTAGATCTTGTTGGAGTTTTGAAATATCCGTTTGTAAAGAACTCTGGGGAGATTCTTGTTGTAAAGAGGTAACTTCTGATTGCTGAGTTTTATTTTCTTCAGGTGTAATCCCTAAAAGCCTCAGAACCTCAGCTTCTTCAGATTCCCGATCCGTTGAACTCATCTCCTTTTCACCTAAAAGTTGATCGATATCAATTTCATCTCCTTCAAAATTTGTATCTTGCCTAGAAGCACCACACCCCCACAAAAAGACATAAATTAACAAGGCTGTCGAAATGTTCATGCTCTGTCTAAAACTTTTTTTAATCAAAGTTTTGATATTCATCATTGCCTCCAATATTGGATCCTTCCAATTAATATAGTATTAATTTTGTTTTCTCAAAACGAGGTATGATGCTGTTCCAATTGTAGCCGCCCCTACTGTACCTCCTAAAAATCGCCATACTTTCCCATTAGGAGAGACTTTAACACGCACAGGCTTGCTTGGGAGCCCTGAATACCCAATGCCGCTTAAAGTCTCATCGACTGCAACAACACAATATTCAAATCCCTGCGTGTTAACAGCATATCCAGGAATAACCCCATGATAAAGATTATCTCCTTGCTCTTCCATGCGCACCACATTCCAGTTGGGCTCCCCATAAGGACGATAAAGTGTCGCTACCACCCTTAAATTAATGTCCGAATAAACATAGGCCTTAATGGGAATACTGTGGCCAGATTCTGCTTTATGAACTATATAATGAATCACAATAGGAGAAGAGGTACTATTGTCGGAATCAAATGTTGAATCGTAAGAATTTATAAAATTAGGATTTTTTTCCGGGATACCATCGTGATCTAAAAAACCATCTGGGTCCTCTGCAATATCAGGCATTAAATCCAAATCATCAGGAATTAAATCGTTGTCTCTATCATTTCGGCTTTTTTTAAAATAATACGTTAATCCTGCATGTACATCCAATACTTGATCATTCTCATCACCTTGTTGTCCCATTTGATCGAAAGCATCTGTAAGTGAAAATCGAAAAGTTGCCCCTAAATTCAAACGAAAACTTCTAGAAAGTCGAAATTCTAATCCACCACCGGTTTTAAGAAATGAATCAATACCATCCTCAAGAGTGATTCTATTACCTGTAGCATTCTTACCTGTAGCACTCCAATAAACGCCACCCCCGCCCGCCATCACATAAGGATTGATTTTATTAAAGGGTAAAAAGTTGACAATTGTACTAAGCTCAAAAGGAATAATTGTGTTCTTAAAATCTGTATATTGGGGATGATTACTGGTGTTTAGTAGCGAGTAACCCAATTCACCACTGATAGCAATATAAGGAAGCGGTAATACGCGTATATGACCTGAAATCAAAGGACTCAATTGTGGACTTTTTAAGTCTCCTTCTAATCGACTAATTCCAGCAGTAAAACCAATACCAAAGCCTAAGTCTCCACCAAAAACTCTGTCCCTCCTAAATGCGATAAAGCACAGAAGAATTACAAAGGTGAACATGCATTTTGATTTCATTTTATACCTCAAATATTAAATAGTATTGTAAATTTATTAAACTCAAATTTAAAAGTCAAGGCAATTTTTAAATAGATGCTTGATCCCATGAAGCAATGATAATATTAAAAGTATTAATGAGTAAACTGCAAAAAGCGAAATAACTCAAAAGCTAACCTTCTTATAAAATGCTAAATTGTTTGATTTCAAATAGGTTACGCAAGTTATTTAAATGCAAACTAAACACTAATTATGAGAAGGTCAGCTTTTTGCACCAAAGTCATTAATTACAAATAATCAAATCGTCTAAGAGAAGCATTTAACATGATTCCTACAAGTATTAAATTCGAGAGGAGCGCCGAGCCACCATAACTTAAAAATGGCAGAGGGAGTCCTGTAACAGGCATGATGCCCACTGTCATTCCGACATTAACACATATTTGGAATAACAATATAATTACTCCACCAAAAACCAAAAGGCTCGAAAATTTGCTTTTAACAGTTGTGGCTATCATTATTCCCCTTAATAGAAGATAAATGAATAGAGCTAAAATCACGACCACTCCTATAAATCCGAATTCTTCGCCAATTACAGAAAAAATAAAATCTGTATGTTGCTCCGGAAGAAATCTGAGGTGAGTTTGAGTGCCATGCAAAAAGCCTTTCCCTATAAAACCTCCTGATCCGATAGCCACTTTGGATTGAATCACCTGGTAGCCCAAACCGTGTGGGTCTGCCACAAGTCCTAAAAATGTAAGAATGCGTTGCTTCTGATATTCTTTTAAAAGATTCCATAATATAGGAGTAATAATGCCAACGCCTATATTCAAAATAAAGTTTATGAGAAAAAAGGTTAATCCTCTTTGGAGAAGAATGAGGGCTAGACTAATAAAAATCATAGCAATTAAAAAGGAATAGTAATTAAATGCACATATTAAACTTATTAATGGGGCAAGTAAAACAAATAATATAATTGGTGAAAGTCCGGCCCAATGCAGCATGGGTAAAATCAAAGCTAAAAACACCAAAGCCGAACCTAAATCCGGCTGCTGAATGATAAGTAACAAGGGCAAAAAAGCTAAAGCAAAGGCGATGGCTAAGTCCCTTATATTTTTAAGGTTTCTATTATCTTGACTCAAAAACTTAGCCAAAGCTAAAACCGTTCCAACTTTGGCAAATTCTGCCGGTTGAATCCAAAATGGACCAAATGGAATCCAGCGTTTAGCTCCAGAACCAGTGCCGATAAATAAAACAGATATTAAAAGAAGAATAGTTATACCATAAATGCTAAAAGCGTATTTATTAATGAATCGGATAGGAGTAAAAATGGTAGCTCCCAAAATAATCATTCCTAAGAGAACCCAAATAAGTTGTCTTTTAAAATTAAACTGGACGGTTTGAGATTCGCTAGTGTAAGTCGCACTGTAAATCGCAATTAATCCACAAACAACCAAAATCAGAACGCATGTTAACATCCTCACGTCCAAATGACGAATCATTTTGCTTTCTTGCAGCATAGTATAAATGAATTCCTTAAGAGTAAAATCCTTGCACAAGGAACAAAGAAACGAAATCCCAAATCACAAAAACAAAAGATAAATTATTACTGACTAAAAATTATAGATAATACTCCTCGAGCGATTGGGGCGGCAACGGCGCCTCCAGAACCCCCATTTTCAACAAAAATACAGAAAGCTACAACAGGATTTTCCATGGGGGCAAAACCTATAAACCATGCATGAGCTTCGCCGTGAGGATTTTGGGCTGTACCAGTTTTCCCGCATACTTTTATTTCAGGTAACCTTGCAGCTTTAGCTGTCCCGTGAGAACCGTTAACGACTAAATACATTCCTTGTTTAATTTTTTTAAAACTATCAGAAGAAACCCCTCGTACCCGCAAGGAATCGAGTTCTGTTAAAATGAATTTTCCAGAAGAGAGTGTTTCAATTTTTTTTACCAGGTGGGGTTTAAAAGCCAGACCTTCATTAGCTAATATCATAGCTAAATAGGCCATTTGAAGCGGCGTGACTAAAAGATCTCCTTGTCCAACCGCCAAGTTTAAAAGCATTCCAGTGGTCCAGCCTCTTTCACCATATTTCCTGTCAAAATATTCTTTATTTGGAACCAAACCAGCACTTTCATTGGGCAAATCTAAATGGGTCAGTTTACCGAATTGAAATAGCTTAGCAAACTTGGACCAATTTTCTAATCCAACCTCCAAACTCATAGTATAAAAATACACATTACAGGACTGTTCCAAAGCTTGCAATAGATTAACTTCTCCGTGTCCCCCTTTTTTCCAACAGTCAAAGTTCCGCCGACCCAAACGATAAGTACCTGCGCAAAAAACTTTTCGTTCTGGATCAATTATACCCTGTTCCAGTCCCGCGGCTGCCAGTATTAATTTGAATGTAGATCCGGGTGGGTAAAGGCTTTGACAGGCTCGATTGTACAAAGGTCTATCTTCGTGATTAACAAGTTGCTTCCAAATCTCTGGGGTTAAAGGAGTAGAAAAAATCTCTGGATTGTAATCTGGTTTGCTTACCATAGCCAATACTTCTCCATTCCTGGGGTCTAAAATCACAGCAGCGCCTTTTTTATCTTTCATCACCCTTTCCAGATATCTTTGAATGTCTGCATCAATGGTTAAATATAAATTTTTACCCGGCACAGGAGATTTCCCAGTCAATTCCGGTAAATCCCTAACTTCCCGACCAAATACATCAACTTCAATGTATTGAACTCCCGACTCTCCACGCAAATAATTTTCATATTGTAATTCGATTCCATTTTTCCCAATCAAATCACCCAAATTGTACTTCTCATCTTTTCTTTCTAACAATTCCCTTGAAGTTATCTCCCCAAGATAACCAAATAAATGAGGCGCCCTGATCCCGGCCGGATAAAATCGCGTAGATTCAATTCCGTATAATACGCCTGGCAAATCCAACCTATATTCCTCAATAGCACTTAGCACTTGAAATCCAATATGACGCTTGAGTTTTACCGAATTAAATAGTCCAACTTGTTCTTTTTTGATTTTGTGTTTAATTTGGGAGGGTTTTTGCTTAATTATTGAAGAGAGTAGAGATATAGAGCTGTCTGCTCTTAAAAATTCGTACGGAACCACAAATACAGAATAAGCAGGACGATTATCGACTAAAATTTCACCATGGCGATCTAAAATGAGACCACGAGATGGTTCAATCACAACTTCACGTATTCTGTTCCTTTCTGATCTACTAAAATATTTATCCCAATTGTAAATCTGTAATTGGGTAAACCGCCCAAGCAAAATTGCAAATAAAACAAGGGTAATTATTGTATAGAATAATTTTTTATTTTGTAAATCTTCAGACATAAATTAATTATCCTTTTTAATATTCCTTGTTTTTTCCCCAAAGAATTTTCGGCCATACTAAATGAATCATAAGAGCGAGGATTAGTGTATAAAAAGACGTTGGGAGCACATATATTAATAAAGTTTTCCAAATACTGAAGGAAGTGCCAATAGAAAGTATTGAAAAATACAAAATATCATGAACTAACAATGATAAAAATAAAAGGCCAAAATCGACACTGAAGCTTCTTTCAATTCTCTCACTGCCAAAAAATCCAGCGATATAGCCTGCCACAGATTTGGTTAAAGATGAAAGCCCTATAATTCCAGTACCAAAAATGTCAATAATTACACCAGCAATACAACCGGCCACAACTCCCCAAACTCTCCCTTTTTGTATCGCTACAATAATAACCAATATTAATATTAAATCAGGCGTAATCTCTTTTATTGAAAATAAAGAAATAACTGTTATCTGCAAGATTAGAGATATAAAAAAAAGGAATACATAAATGAAGGTGCGCATCTACTGTTCTATGGATTGAGAAACTTGGTTTCTAATTACAAATACCTCTTCCAAATTAGAAAAGTCAACTAATGGTTTAACCAAGATATTCATGAACATGCCTTCTTCATTTTCACTGATACGGATTACATAACCAATTTTAAGGCCACCAGGAAAAATAGTACTATAACCCGAAGTAACAACCACATCGCCCAGGATAACATCTGAGCGTTTTGGCACCTCAGCTAAGAATACCTGATTTCCCTCATGCCATTTAATAATCCCAGTAACTCTACTTCTTTGAATCAAGGCACTGACTCGAAAATTGCGATCAAGGAGTAATTGAGCCGTGGAGCGGTATCTGCTAACATTAAATATTTTTCCTACAAGGCCTTGGGCGGTAACAACAGCCATATTTCTTTCAAGGCCATCGTTATGTCCAATAGATAATATTATTGAATTGATAAATCCATTACCCCCTTTCCCAATTACTTTAGCAGGAATTAGGTCCAACTGGCTTTCAGACTTAAAAACTAACATTTGTCGCAGCCTTTTATTTTCAAGCAAAGCTTCTTTTAATTTGCTGTTGTCGAGCATCAATTCAGCATTCTTCTGTCTTAGCCAGCGATTTTCTTCATAAATTGACGTGATCCGATCTAATACAGAGAGTTTTTCTAATAGTAAACCAAATCCATCCAGGGTCCATGATTTAACCGTTTGTATTTGACTAACATCATTTGTGAAAATTAAAATTAAAGAGAAGATAACCGCACCTAAAAATGTAAGATATTCTTTACGATTTATGAACCATTCGTATAATCTATGCATCTTAGTACTTTCGCACAGTACTTAAAACTTTTTGGTAGCCATTTAAGTTTTCAAATATTTTTCCGGTACCGAGAACTACACAAGTTAAAGGATCATCAGCAAGAATTATGGGAAGTTCTGTTTCTATCCGGAGTCTTTCATCAATTCCTTTAAGTAAAGCCCCACCTCCCGTCAAAACAATTCCACGGTCTAATATATCCGATGAGAGTTCAGGGGGTGTCCTTTCTAAACAAAGTTTGACAGCATCTACAATATATCCAACTGATTCTGAAAGGGCTTCTTGAATTTCTTTGGTATGTACTTTCACTGTTTTTGGGATACCCTCCACCAAATCCCGCCCTTTAACCTTCTTATGCTCCTCAGTTTGATATGGGGCAGCAGAGCCCATAGTAATTTTTATATATTCTGCTGTATTCTCTCCAATCAACAAATTATATTCTTTTTTAAAGTAATGTACGATGGCCTCATTCATCTCATCACCACCAATTCGAATGGAAATATCTGTAACAATGCCTGAAAGAGAAATTACAGCAATTTCAGTGGTACCACCTCCTATATCTATAATCATGCTGCCTACTGGTTCGGCAATCGGGAGGTCCACCCCTATGGCCGCGGCCATCGGTTCTTGAATGAGATAAATTTCACGGCCTCCAGCGTGCTCGGCTGAATCCCGAACAGCTCGCCTTTCAACTTCAGTAATTCCAGATGGAATACAAACAGCAATTTTCGGACGGATTAATCGATTCGTTTGAACTTTCTTGATGAAATGACGAATCATCTTTTCCGCCAAATCAAAATCGGCGATAACTCCATCTTTCAAAGGACGAACCGTCGCAAGATATTCTGGGGTACGACCCATCATTGTTTTGGCGTCATTACCATAGGCAAGAATTTGTTGATCACTTTTTCTAATAGCAAGGATAGAAGGCTCATTAATTAATATACCCTGGCCTTTTACATAGACAAGCGTGTTTGCTGTTCCCAAATCGATTGCAATGTCATTAACAAAATATTTTTTCCAGAAGGATTGTGTCTTTATTTTCATGAGTGTTCTTGTCTCATTTGTGTTTTTAATTCTATCTGAAAATTTAATTTACAAAATATCATTATAGCGTAACAGAAAACATCAGTGACGAAAATGTCGAATGTGAGTAAAAACCATGGTCAAATTATGCTCGTCGGCACCTTGAATTACCTCTTCATCTCTGATGGAGCCACCAGGTTGAATGACTGCGGTGGCTCCTGCTTCTGCCGCAGCATCCACCCCATCACGAAAGGGGAAAAATGCGTCTGAGGCCACAGCAGTGCCTTTTAGAGCAAGTCCCATACGCTTGGCCTTTTCCACAGCTAAAAGAGAGGCATCGACCCTAGACATTTGACCCGCCCCTATTCCTTTAGTTCTATCTGTAGTGGTGTAAACAACCGCATTAGATTTAACCCACTTGGCGACCCTCCATCCAAATTTCATAGCCGCCCATTCGTCTTCCGAGGGTTGGCGTTTTGTTACTACTTTAAAGTTTATATCGTTTATTTTTAATAAATCTTGATCTTGTAAAAGTAAACCACCCTGTACGCGCTTAATATCAAAGTCATGTGAATTAATAAACGCATGGTCAGTACCTTCAAGAAGCCGTAAGTTTTTCTTAGATTGTAGAATTGTTAGCGCCTCTGGTTCAAATCCTGGCGCAATGATGGCCTCAGTAAAAAGCTCTGAAATCGCTTGGGCTGTTTCAAAGTCTACAGTACGGTTCAACCCGACGATTCCGCCAAAAGCAGAAAGTGGATCTGTTGCTTTTGCGTTTAAGTAGGCTTCACAGAGATTTTCCCCTATAGCCACTCCACACGGATTTGTGTGTTTGATAATTACAGCGCACGGTTCTTCAAATTCTCGGACAATACCCAGGGCTGCACCCAAATCGATAATGTTATTAAATGAAAGCTCCTTACCGTGAAGCTGCCTAGCATTAGTAATTCCAGCAAAATCTTTGCTTATCTCTCGATAGAGTGCCGCACGTTGATGTGGATTTTCGCCGTACCTTAAATCTTGTACCTTTTCAAAATTAAAATACACATGGTTGGGGAAAACCGACTCTGAGGTTGCAATTTTCGACAAATAGCTATTTATTACGGCATCGTATCGGCAAGTACGGGCAAAAGCCTCCGCCGCTAATTGTTGACGCAAATCTAAGGAAATCTCCCCTTGGTTATTTTTGAATTCGGTTAAAACTTTCTCGTATTGACTGGGGGCGGTCACCACAGTTACATCTAAGTAATTCTTTGCTGCCGCCCTTATCATGGTAGGACCGCCAATGTCAATATTTTCTAAAGCTTCTAAAAGGGATATATTTTTTTTGGCTATGGTTTCTTCAAATGGATAAAGATTCACAACAACCAAATCAATCAAATCAATTCTTAACTGTCGCGTTTCTTCCATTTGAGCAGAATCTTTTCGGAGGGCCAACAATCCACCCAAAATTTTAGGATGCAAGGTTTTCACACGGCCTTGTAATATCTCAGGAAATTCTGTGAGCTCTGAAATTGAGCGCGTTTTTATGCCATTTTCATTTAAGTGCTTGGCTGTTCCGCCAGTGGAAATTATCTGAACGCCATATTCCTGTAAGATTGTTGCAAATTCGACGATGCCAGATTTATTATACACGCTTAAAAGCGCACGTTTAATTTTGGGCATATTCCCATCCTCCTATTATTCGTTATTCGAGATCATTTTTACATTAGATACCTGTGTTTTTTATCGATTTTGGCAAAAAACCGTTCAAATGTGGATATACCTTCTAAAAAACGCTGACCCCGAAAGCATTTGGGTTTAGCGTTTGTTCTAGGATCGTTCGGTATATTCATACTGAATGCAAAGTAAAATAGATATTTGTCCCTTTATTCGGTTAATTCGTGGGGACTAATGTCCATTTATATTTTATGTTCAGGATAAATATCCAAAACAATTAAGTTAGGTAATACTGTCAATGGTATTATAATTATCTGTTATTGTGTAACTTAAGACAAATTATTCATAGCTAACTAGGAAACTCGCACTAGGCTGATTAATTAACCTTCTCTAAAGGGATATCCAGTAAATTATATTTTTCCCAATTTGGATCATCAAAATGCCACCATTCAGAGGGTAGTGGAATAAAACCTTCTCTGGTCATGGCCGTTTCTAAAATCTGACGATTTTTAATGACTTCAGGGGGTAGCTGCATATAATTTCTATGAGCTTTTTCGGTAAAGTCATCGTATCCTGTGGGCATTTCAAGTTCATTACCCGCTGCATCTACCAAAGTCACATCCACTGCACAGCCCCTATTGTGCCTTGAACCTTTGCGGGGATCAGCCACATATTTAGGATCGGAGACTTTTTCCCACATTTTCCACTGCACGGAAAGTGGACGATAACCGTCCCAAATTTTTAGTCCAAGACCCTCTTCTCTCAAAGCCTTTTGAATGTGAGATAATCTTTCCGCCACTTCTCTCCGTAAAAAACATCTGGCAACTGGATATAGCTTTTCCTCCATGAAATTGTTTGTAGTGGCGTAGTGAATATCGAATAAAATTGTCGAGTCTAATTTTACGACCTCAACTAAATCGACCTTTTGAACCTTGTCTGTGGAAATTTCTTCTTTAGAGCAGCCACTAATTGTGGTTACCAGAAGCAGAATTAGCAGGAAATTTTTAGTTTTATTAATTAGGTGCATCTTTAATGAAAACCTTTCGTCCTTGAACATCAATTCGTCTCTCTGCGAAAAGCTGTAAGGCCTCTGCATAAATTTTATGTTCGACTTCTAATACACGGGCTGCCAAAGATTCTGGCGTATCATCTTGATTTACAGGCACGCATCTTTGCAAAATTGGCGGGCCGGTGTCAAATTCTTCATCCACCAAGTGTACGGTGACTCCAGAAACTTTACAGCCATAGTCCAAAACGGCTTGATGGACCTTGATTCCGTACATTCCTTTTCCCCCAAAGGATGGTAATAGTGCTGGATGTATATTCAATATGCGGTATTTATATGCACGAATAATGGTGGAACTTATTTTTTTTAAATATCCAGCAAGGGCAATGACTTCGACCTGATGCTGGTTGAGAGCGCTTAGTAAGGCTCGATCAAATTCCTCGGTGGATGAAAACTTTTCTTGGGATAAATGAAGGGTAGGTATGTCATACTCGCTGGCTATTGTAAAAACTCCAGCATCGGCTTTATTACTAACTACTAAAACAATTTCAGCAAAAAGTTCTCCCCGTTCTATGGCTTTAAGCAGAGCCTTTAAATTAGACCCTCTGCCAGAAGCCAGTACTCCAACTTTTAATCGCGTCAATTATGGCCTCGCTGTAAAAGTCTATAATCGCCCCGTATTTTGCCCTTTTTCAGCAAAAGATATAATAATTTCAATTTAAAAATGCAAATGTTGAAATCATTGATGACGTTGGGGCAAATACAGGATAATTTCAACCTTAAGGATGTAGGATTTCTATCCCACTGGATAAATATCTTACAGGATGAATCCAACGTCCTAAACAACGTAAGATTATTAGTTACTGAACCTTTTTGCACCTACGCCATTGATCCTCTAAGCCACAGCTTCTTCTAAAATTTCCAAATACCCTTTTTCAGCATCCAAATAAACCCGCGTTCCTATCGGAATAGTATATTTTCTATCGACATGTCCATACGGCAACTCTGCTAATATTGGAATATCCAAATCAGAGGTCACATCGTAAATAATTCGCTCAATGGTTAAACTTGGTTCATTGGATTGCGCTAAACAGTCATGAAATTGTCCGAAAACTATTCCTTTGATTTGATTTAAGACCCCCGCTAATTTTAATTGAGTAAGATTACGGTCAATTCGATAAGGTTCTTCTCCAATTTCTTCAACAAACAAAATTGCATTTTTGAAATCAGGTAGAAATGGAGTTCCTAGCAAAGAACAAATGAGAGAAAGACATCCTCCAATTAGTCTTCCTTCCGATTTACCCTTATTTAGAATTTTAAGCGAACCGTTATGTCCTTCCAGTCTTGTCTTAGCTTCTGCCTTCATTAGAAGATTCCAAAAATGGGTCTCAGTAAATGGCTCGATGCCTTTACCCATTTCAACTGCCACCATGGGACCTGAAAAGGTAACAACTTGCGTTCTTTTAAAAATAGCTAATTGAAGCGCTGTTATGTCGCTGTAACCAACAAATATTTTTGGATTTTTTCTAATGACATCATAATCAATCAAATCTAATAATCTAGGCGTTCCATAACCACCGCGGGTGCAAAAAATGGCGTCAACTTCAGGATCGAGGAACATTTGATTTAAGTCATAGGCCCGGTCTTCATCTGATCCCGCTAAATAGCCGTATTTATCATTCAGATGTTCACCCTCTCTCACCTCGTACCCCTGTTGTTTTAAGTATTGAATGCCTTTCTTAAGCCTTTCTTTTCGCATTGGGCTTGCTGGCCCTACTATTCCAATAGTATCTCTTTCTTCTAACTTTTTGGGGGTTAAAATCAATTTGTTCTGTTAACCGCTTACTTAATTAGCTATTATTTTTCATTAATGACGTTGGTGCTTAGCACCTATGTCATTAATTCTTAATATAGAACATCATAGACTTCCTGGAGGTTAGCTAATCGAAATTCTCCAGCCTGATAATAAAATATAAAGTTGCGACCGATGTCATAATATTGCCATACTATTCGATATCTTCGCCTAGAAGTCTCATCAATAAAATGTAGATTGTTGATTAATTCTGGGTTTTCGATATAATCTGGTGGGCCTAGTTTAATATAAACCAATCCCATATCCGTTTTCCAGCCATCCCTATTACCGGGAAATTTTTCATTAGCAAATTCAATTCGGCGGTAATAATCTTCCATTAATTCATTTTCGTGGGTTCCAGGAGTCGGATCGTGAAGTTCCCAAAATTTATTGAATTCTTTTCTTTTATCTTCCTCTTTAGCATTTTTGATTTTTTTTAACTCTTTATCTGTTGCAATGTATTTTAGTTTTTCTATTGCATCATCAATATCAGAAAAAGATAGAGACAGAGATTGGGAATACAATTTAAAAGGTTTTTCAACCTTTACGGTATTCCCATTGTTTGTTATCATTATCTCGGTTCGATAATCTGTATAGGACAATTTATCCTTTGCAATTTCAATATAATTTGGGGTTATTCTACCACGGCTTATAATCCAATATTCACCTTTTTGAATGATTTTATTCCCAGGACCAAAAATTTGGTACATAACATTAATACTGTCGGATTCTGTCACGTTATAAACCTCAAAATAGGCGTACAATATTGATTTTTCATGTCTATTGCCTGCAATCTTGGGGCTAATATTTATCTCACCCTCTTCTCCAACAGAAAGATAATCTAAGAATAAAATATCGCTTACCAAAACCTCATCCATGGAATAATCCCGCAAAGTTACAGAACCTTGTTGATAACCAGTACGCCGGGTTTCTAAATCTTTAAGTCCAATACGAAATTGATATTCATTGGCAAGCAGATCAAAACTTGCTTCAGTAAAATTAAATAAATTTATAGAGTTGGTTTCATCAAAATTTTGCGCTATTACATATTCCTTCCAAGTTAAGCTGTCCACCCGAGACCCAGCCCCATCAAAGATTACAATAGAAACTTCATAATCCGCGCGAAATTTACCCTCTTTTGTCTTAATAAACTGAAGCTCGTCGTTGACGAATTTTATATTGAACATCAAACGGCTTTTTTCAAAATTCTCAGATGCAAAATTAAACAAAACCACATCAAAGACAGGAACATCAGGAGGTTGCTCAACTTTATAAAGAATATTGGTTTGAGAAAAAAGACAGCTATTATAAAAAGCTGCTAAAGTCAAAACTGAGATTAACAAAAAAATAAACTTACTGTTTAAATGTAAATTCTTCATTTCACACCTCTTTTATAATCTTTCATCATTCATAAGTTAAATTATTAATGACGTTGGGGCAAAAACAGGATAATTTCAACTTTTAGGACGTCTTTTACAACTTAAGATTCAAAGCTTCCTATCTTTTGCCCCTGCGTCATTATTGAATTAATTTACCTCTCAGGTCATAATCTGAACAGTTTGTGATTTTTACCCAGTAAAATTTCCCTAAATCAACCTTTTCATCTATGAACACGGAATTATCAATTTCAGGACAATCCCAAGAAGTTCGACCAACATAAGTCCCTAAATCTGCATTAAATTCGTCGATGACTACTTCTTGAATTGAACCAATTAAACTATGATTAATTTCGGATGAAATTTGATTTTGAATATCATTTAATTCAGCCCATCTTTCTTGTTTAATATGGTCCGGAATTTGATTTGGAAAGTGATAAGCTGGAGTATATTCTTCTCTAGAATACGTAAATAAACCCAATCTTTCAAAACGAACATCCTTTATAAATTCAACTAATTCCTGGAAATTTTGTTCAGTTTCACCTGGAAATCCAGTTATCAGAGAAGTTCTAATGGCGATTTCTGGAATTTTGGATCTGAGCTTTTCAATGATCAGCTCAATATCTCGACGATTCACTTTTCGCGCCATTTTCTTAAGCAATTTATCCGAGATGTGTTGAATTGGCAAATCGATATAGTTACAGATATTATGTTTATCCGATATAATTTCAATTAAATCATCCGAGAAATGAGCGGGATATGTGTACAGAAGCCTGATCCATTTTATTTCTTTAATTTGCGATAAACGTTTAAGCAGCGGAACCAACTGCTTTTTACCATACAGGTCCTGACCAAACATGGTGGTATCTTGAGCAACAACAATTAACTCTTTAACCCCTTTAGAAACTAACATTTGAGCTTCATCCACAAGGGACTCTATGGAACGACTTCTAAATTTACCGCGAATTCCAGGGATGGAACAGAAGGTACAAGGATTTTCGCAGCCTTCGGAAATTTTTAAATAAGCATAATGGCTGGGTGTGGTCAACATTCGCTCACCAAGAATATCACCCTTTAAGTCGAGCTGACGTGTTAACTTTTTTAATATTTTAGCCAGGTCTCTGTTACCAAAAAATCCATCTACTTCTGGAATTTCTTTTCTCATTTCCTGATAGTAGCGTTGAGACAGGCATCCGGTAACGAAAACTTTTTGGCAGTTTCCTTGTTTTTTCAGCTCAAGCGCTTGTATAATAGCCTCAATAGATTCTTCTTTTGCCTGCTGTATAAAACCGCAGGTGTTTAATATGATAGTATCTGCTTCCAAGGGATTTTCTATAATCTCTATTCCTTCTCCCTTAAGTCCACCAAGAAGCACTTCAGAATCTACCAAATTTTTTGGACACCCTATAGTTATTAAATTTATTTTCATTGAAAAAGGGCTTCTATATAAATTTTGGGGTCAAATGGTTTTAAATCATCCAGAGCCTCACCAAGTCCCACAAATTTGATAGGAATTTGCAATTGATTTTGTATGGCCAAAACCATCCCGCCTTTAGCAGTACCGTCTAATTTTGTTACCACAATACCCGTAACTCCAACCGCTTCTTTAAATTGTCGGGCCTGAGTTAAAGCATTTTGTCCAGTGGTGGCATCTAAAACTAAAAGCACCTCATGGGGAGCTGTTTCCAGGGCTTTTCCCAAAACTCTATGAATCTTTTTTAATTCTTCCATTAAATTAACTTTCGTATGCAGACGTCCAGCCGTGTCCACAATGAGTACATCGACATTTCGGGAAATGGCAGCTTTTAAAGCATCAAAAGCTAAAGAAGCGGGGTCGCCACCTGGCTGAGTCCGCACTATATCCACCTCTACGCGCTTGGCCCAAATCTCTAACTGTTCCGAGGCAGCAGCACGAAAAGTGTCGGCTGCTGCCAACAATACTTTATTTCCATAATCGTGGAAAACTTTTGCCAACTTCGCAATGGTTGTGGTTTTGCCGGTTCCATTCACCCCCACTACCATGATCACAAATGGTTTTGTCGTTGATCTAAAAAAATCATCCTCAGTAGTCTCTTTTCCGTCTGAAGAGCCTTCGAGCATATAGGCTATCACTTGATCCTTAAATACAGAGAGTAGACTTTGTGTTTCTTTATATCCTTCTCTATTTACATACAATTTTAAACGCTCAATAATTCCAAGAGCAGTTTCAACCCCGACGTCGGCTGCTATTAGGGTTTCTTCTAATTGTTCAAGAAGCTCATCATCAATGGTGTATTTATTTTGCACCAATTTGACGATTTCATCGACTATGCCTTCGCGGGTTTTTGCAAGGCCTTGTTTGAATTTTTCAAGAATTGATGCCATACCTCTATAGATTTTCTTTCTCAGTCAAAGAATATGTTTTTATATAAATGCTTTCTAAATTCTTACGTATATATCCCAAAAATTATTTATATTTCAATGGACAATACAATAGCCAGTGCAGGAGTAATTTCTTGCATAATTGGATCAGAAAGTTTACCTATGCACTCTACAAATCGTATCTGTGACACGGAGCGAACTTGAAAAGTATCTGGTACAGAAATCTTATCCAACCTATTCTCTATATCAGGTTCCAGCCGTACCATCCATGGTGCTACCTTCATATCTATCTTTCCATTTGGTAATAGGGATAATTACCTTCAATGGCAATATACCAATAGCATCATCATTTACGATGACTGCTGGTCTTGTTTTCTTTAATTCAGCACCAACTGTTGAGTCCAAATTAATGAGCCAAATTTCACCCCGTTTCATTAAAGTCTTCACTATCCAGGTTGGTGAAAATAGTAAGTTCGCCACCTGCGTTATAATCTGGTAGCAGAGCCTTAGCCGCAGCAGACATGTGCCGTTTCCTTTCTTTTCGATCTGGTGTATTTCCCTTTGATTGAAAATCTTGGCGAATCATGCGCAGAGCGGCTTCAATAATTTCAAATCGATCTGTGTTTGTAAGATTCTTGAGCTCTTCTAACATGTCTATTTGTTTCATCTTATCACCATTCGATCGAGCAATGATTCACCAAATTTAATTTTCATTTCATCATACCTATTTATACGCAAATAAATTGCTTCCAGCTTACTCAGGTCTCAATTAAATTAAACTTTTCTCATATCGCTCTTTTTTTTCACGAAGTAAAGTTACCATTTTAATTAAATAAATCACTGAAGAAGCTGCGATTAAAACAACACTACACCAAAGGAAAAACCACTTTACTGCATCAAGTTCCAGAGTAAATGCAATAACGACGACAGCTAAAGCTGTAACAGTTACTTTACCAACAATATTGGATTCTACTACCATTTTGGTTTTGAAAACCAGAATTAAACCAATAAGTAAAATTGCTATGTCACGAACAACTATTAAAATAAAATACCAAAAAGGCAGATCGCGGGTAGCCACTAAAATCATCCCTATAACTGCAATACATATTTTATCGACTACTGGGTCTAGGATTCGTCCATAAACTGTAACCTGATTAAGTCTCCGGGCCAGACGTCCATCAAAGATATCTGTAGTTGCAGCTAAAATCATCACTAACACGGCTAAATAATTGCCCATGGAGGTCTGTAATTTTAACAAGTAATATATTGGAATTAAAAAAATTATTCTTGAAATACTTAATAAATTAGATATATAAAAAAGCTCTCTGTTTAACACTCAAATTTCCTTTAGCAAATCATTATTTCATAAACACTTTCATTACATCAAAAATTAATGAAGGGTGCTTTACTAATGCAGATTTGAAAATATTAATGATTGTGCGTTTTTCTGGTGGTAGTCTTAAAACAGAATCGGCTGTATTGTTCAAATCCTCGTCAGTCAATTTGTATATAACCTTTTTTATTTTATAAAACCTCTCATGGTTTTTACCTTCTGCTTTGTGCCACTCATGGGCGTATTGTTCGAGTCTTTTTTCAGAAAAATCATTTTCCTCAATAGCTTGTGCCGCCACCCGACCTGCAATTTGCCCCGCAATCATGGCCGTAACTATGCCGCCCCCAGAGACGGGATTCACCTGATGGGCAGCATCACCCACCAGCATTAATCCATCGGCTACGATTTTTTTCAAAGTAGGGACGCAAGGGACCCCACCTACAACCGTGTACAAAACCGCCGCATGAGGAAAGTGTTTATCTATAAATTCTTTTAAATATTTCATGGCCGATTTATATCTTGCATACTCGCCTGAAATTCCTAATCCCACATTGGCCACTCTATCATTTTTAGGAAAGACCCAAAGATAACCACCCGGTGCTACTTCACGACCAAAATGCAAATACACATATTTCGGATCGACTTTTATATTAGAAAGCGTCATTTGAATGCAGCTTTCCATATCCTTCAATTTTATATTAGTTCTCAAGCCTCCCCATCTTCCAACTCTGGATTCCACGCCATCAGCACCAATCACTACATTAGCACGAATCTCATATTTTTTACCCAGATGCTGTAACTTAATTCCTTCTACTTTTCCATTGGTTTTGTACAGATCATATACGTAGGCTTTGGTCAAAACTTCCACACCTTGATAGGTGGTAATTTGAACCAAATCGTAGTCGAATATTTTTCTGTCCAGCATGTAACCGCGTTCGCCTTCAGATTCCATGATTACTTCGCGACCATTGGGCGCAACAAGCACCGCGCCTTCTATAATATTAGTAATCCATCGCAGCTGAGGTTCCACCACCATTTTAAGTCCATTTTCCCCTACTACTTCAGCACACCGTACCGGGGTTCCAATTTCGCGATCTTTTTCCAACAGTAGTACGCTGGCTCCTTTTTCTGCGGCATGTTTTGCTGCCCAGGCCCCACCAGGACCACCTCCAACTACTATGCAGTCATAGCTGTCTCGCATGCTCTCTCCTCCACAACGTTTAACGGCGCCAAAGTTTCAACTGGACAAATCCAAACGCATAACATGCAATCGATGCATCTATTTTCAATAATGGCAATTCTGGCTTCATACAAATCAATCGCATCGACGGGGCAGACAGCTACACAGGCACCGCAAAAGTCACATTTATCGTTGATTACACCTATCATAGCATTCTACATATTTTTGCTAAACAGAGAGATTTGGATAGTCAATTCCAAACCTTAATTTATAATATATTTTTGAAATTAAATATACACCCACTAAAATAAAAAAATAGAAGTGAAATTTTATACATATCGTTAAAGATAGAAATAAAATAGAATATTTAATGACTCTTATAACATCGTTTATTTTTAATTTAACCACCGCCCAAACAAAAAAAGGTAAAGAAAAAAAAGCAGGGTAGAAAATTATTTCATCATTCAACCGAAAAGAAGAAAACAATGCCAAGATTTCAAAAAATAATCCAAGATAAACTGTTGCCTTAAACCCATATTTTACCCCAAAAGTTACTTTTTCTGAAGAAGCATCACCTTGTAGATCAGGTAATGTAGTAAACAAATAAACAGCCGCGACAGCACAAGCGTAAGGTAAAGCATGGAGCAATAATTTTTGTGATACAGAACCATCTATAATCCACCCGCCTCCAAATATTAAGACAGCTCCTAAGATATTTGTAAATAAACCTAATATGGGTTTATCTTTCCAGCTAAAAGGTTCGAAACTGTAAAAAATTCCGGTAACGATTAATATTATAAGAAAGAGAAATCCCATGATATTAGAAAAAAGAAAGGCACAAATAACCGCAGCAGCTATCAGAATCAAAGCTTCGATGAATGCGGCCTTAGGTGTCAAATAACCGTTTGCGATTAAAAACAGCTTTTGATTTTGATGATCTGTAAAGCGGTCTCTAATTTGATTCAATATAAAAACTGCTCCCATTAAAAGTGTAAGAAAAAGGCCAACAATCAAAAAGTCTCTATCTTGATAAGTTGTGGAAACATCATTGGTTGTAGTATTTATTGCGGCGACACTGAACTTTTGCTGTACGAAAAATCCAGCCAAAAAAACAGTCCAAACCGGAAAAAACAGAGTAGGTCGAAGTACAAAAATATAATCAAAGGGTTTTAGAAAGCGTTTCATAATTAAAAAACTATTTTTTTTCTTCATGCTGTAACTTAGTGACTCCTTTCTCCGGAGGGATAGGATAGTTACCGGTAAAGCAGGCATCACAAAATCCTTTCTGTTCATCAGAACAGGCGTTAACCATACCTTCCAAGGAAAGATAGCCGAGGCTATCCACCCCCAAGTATTCTCTAATTTCCTCAACGGTTTTATTAGATGCAATGAGTTCTTCTTTAGTTGGAAAATCCATACCATAATAACAAGGAGATATAATTGGTGGCGAACTAACGCGCACATGAACTTCTTTTGCCCCAGCCCTTCTTAACATTTTAGTCAACTGCCTCAACGTAGTGCCCCGAACAATCGAATCCTCAACGACGACTACACGCCGACCTTTAAGAACCCCCTCAACCGGATTGAATTTAACCCATACATTGAATTCTCGAACGGCCTGTTGTGGGTGAATAAATGTTCTACCCACATAGTGATTTCGAATGAGGCCAATTTCAAATTTAATGCCAGACCGACTAGTAAAGCCCAATGCGGCTGTATTTGAGGAATCCGGCACTGCAATTACAATATCCGCATCGACTGGATGCTCTAATGCTAAGTTTTTACCAAGTTTACGACGAGCTTTATCAACATTTTCATTAAAAATTTTACTGTCAGGCCGAGAAAAGTAAACATATTCAAAAATACAGGCCTTGGGTTCAGCCTTTTCTTTAAGCCAGAAAGATTGAACACTTTTTTCATCCAAAACTAAAATTTCACCCGGCTTAATATCTCGGATATATTTAGCACCAATGAGGTCCAGCGCACAAGTCTCTGAAACAATAAAATAAGTGTCCTCTTTTTTTCCTAAACAGAGCGGGCGCCACCCTCGAGGGTCCCGAATTCCGATGACCTTGTCACGCGTAATCAGAACTACTGAATAAGCACCGCTTATGATAGAGAAAGCATCTTGAATTTTTCCTACCATATCTGGAGCCTTTGAACGCGCCATGAGATGGAGAACTACTTCGGTGTCGGTCGTGGTTTGAAATATAGAACCTTCTTCTACCAATTTAGCCCGAACTGATTTAGAGTTGATAAAATTTCCATTGTGAGAAATAGCCAGTGGTCCATCTTTAAAATTAACCAGAAAAGGCTGAGCGTTATTCAGCATGGTGGAGCCGGTAGTAGAGTATCGATTATGCCCAACCGCTAAATGCCCTTTTAACTTTTTTAATATCGAAATATCAGAAAAAGCCTCGTTAACTAAACCCATACTCACGTGGCGATATACGTTTTTCCCATCACCAGATACAATTCCAGAACTTTCTTGCCCCCGATGCTGAAGAGCATAAAGACACTGATAAGCAAATATAGCTGCATCTGGATGTCCATAAACCCCTACAATGCCACAATTAGATCGCGGTTTATCTATTTCGTTATCACAGTTTTCCAATTTTAAAATCTCACGTTATTTTTATAATAAATACTACCCATCCAATTAAGCAAAAGCATTTGGATTTAACAGTAAATAAATAAGCAAAGCCACAATGGAAATAGGACAGAAAAACCGAATAAAAAAGGCAAATGTCATTTTATTCTTGAATCCAGAGTGCCCTTCTGCTATTTCATTATTGGCATTAGCTGTTCCCCATTTCCAGCCGACAAAAACGGCAACGCCTAACGAACCGATAATCAGTGAATACTGCCCAAATAATAGATTCATCAAGTCTAAAAATCCATAATTCCTTCCTTCGATAAAAAGCAAACTTGAAAGCCAATCCACAGCACCAAGGCTTAAAGCGGCGGGTAATCCTGCCAGAAATGCTCCGACTCCTGCTACCCAAACAGCTTTTTTCCGAGACCATTTTAACTCATCAATAAAATATGCAGCAGGCACCTCAACAATTGAGATTAAGGAAGTTACGGCTGCAATAGCTAACAATATAAAAAAGCCTGTACCGAAAAGATTACCCAAAAAAATCTCGTTAAAAATGTTCGGCAACACAACAAAAATTAAGCCGGCACCGATGGTAGGCTCTAATCCCACCGCGAAAAGAGCGGGAAATATGGCAAGACCTGCCATAAGAGCAATAACAGTATCTAATAAACAGACCCAAGAGGCGGACGAAATAATATTTTCTTTTTTTGTTAAATAACTGCCATAGGTAATCATAGTGCCCATGCCCAAGCTTAATGAAAAAAAGGCTTGGCCCATAGCAGCTAATACGCCTCTCCCCGTGAGTTCTCCCCATTTTGGCTTCAAATAAAAGTCTAATCCTGTATTGGAACCGGGTAAGGTGATTGAGCGAACTACTAATAAAACTAAAATAACAAAAAGAATCGGCATCAAAATTTTTGACCAGCGTTCAATACCAGCCTTTACCCCACCAAAAAGGATTAACATAGTTAAAAAAATAAAAGCAGCATGCAGCCCGATGGAGCTCACTGGATTGGAAACGAAATTACCAAACATATTTGCAACCTGTTGCGGCGTGGCTTTTGAAAATGCTCCAGTAGCGGTTTTATAAATGTAGCCTAATGTCCAACCCGATACAACACTGTAAAAAGAGGAAATACCCCAACCTGTTATCACTCCCAATATCCCTAAATATTTCCAAGCACTGCCAGGCGCCAAAGTTTTATAAACTCCCACAGGATTTTTCTGAGTGTGCCTTCCTAAAGTCAATTCGGCAATCATTATCGAAAGACAAATAAGAACCACGCTAGCAAGGTAAACGAACACAAAAGCCGCCCCACCGTTTTGTCCCGCGATGGTTGGAAACCGCCAAATGTTACCCAGACCAACGGCTGATCCCGCACCTGCTAAGATAAATCCAATCTTCGAAGACCACAAACCTCGTTCGCTGCCATTTGAATTCATTATTTTTCCTCCCTTCCAGCGTTTAAGACCTTTCCAAAAAAGAATTCACTTTATTAGTTTCTATCCTATCCTTAACTTTGTCACGCTCGAGGCGTGGTCGAAAACCCTAATTTTTTGCAATTCACAGCAGTTAAATCATTGTTTTTCTGTTCGATTAATTTCTAAAAAGCGACTTTTAGACTACGCCTCTCGGATCATATAATATTTCATCATGTTCAAAATCAAGTTTCATCCGCCAGGATTGCAGGGTCTTAGCGTCAATGATCACTTTGTCGGATAATCCTGCTATGACCATAAATTCATCAGAAAACCTATCGTCGTTAAGTAAAAATCTAACCTTACGTCATATTCAGCCTTTAATTCTACTTCATCTTTTGCGGTTCTAAATTTCCTTATTTCAGGTAACGATGTGAAGATTTTGATTTTTTTGCAGCATACTCATCCTACAGATTTAAAATTTTGCTCTTAAGGACAATCCTAACCCGAATGGTCTCTCCATAGAGGTTGAAGTGGGTAGCGTGCCAAGGCGCAGGGCTAATTCGGGTCCTGTATCAAAATCATATAAATAGGCATCTACATAAGCATCAATCATACTGAATAGTGTAACGCCACCGAGTACCCAAAAGGTTAAATTTCGTCGATCTTTATAGAAATTTCGTTCTGTAGAACCAGGCTCACTCTGTTTAGCTTTATTGTTAAAATAGACGGCCAATCCTACTAAAAAACTTTCGGCTGAAAATGCAATCGCAGCTTTAATTTTTTGTTCATTATACCATTGCCCCAATCCTGGAAAGACCAGAGATCTTAATAGTGCCCCAGTTGGGGACTTTTTTCTTAATTTAGTCATTTGCGTCGAATCTTCAAGTGTTTTTGCAAATGATTTTTTCTGAAAAACAGGTTCAGTACATTTAGCCTGGTTCCATCCATTATGGAATATCAAAAAAAATGTTAAAACACCCATTAAACTCTTCATACTAAATACTGCATTTGAGCCAAGTGATTATGATAAAATAGAAAGTTGATTTCAAAAGGGGAAGCCAGCAATCTCGAAGATAAGTTAAAATTCGTAACATTATTTTCATTCTGGAGTGTTATTCAATTCTTCAAAATTAGCATCCTCTACGTCCTCATTATGAAGATCTAAAGGCGGATGGCCTTTTCTACTACCCTTTACATCAATCTTCTTCTCGCCGCCACTAAAAAGGTAACTTACAATTTTATATGCAAAATAAAATAAAAGCCCATAGAGAAGTAATCTAAACAAAAACATGACAATTTACCTATTTTCTAGGTGAATAATATTGAGTTCCTGAGATTGGTCTCAGGATTTGATTAATTAGATCCTCAAAATCTTCTTTATTATTAACGAAATCTAAGTCTGTTGTGTTTATAATCAACAAAGGAGTCTCCTTATAATTAAAAAAGAATCGATTGTATGCTTCATTTAGGGCTCGAATATATTCTTCAGTTATATTTTTCTCATATGGCCGGTTTCGTTTTTTAATATTTGACATTAAGCGTTCAGTACTTGACTGCAGATAAAGAACTAAATCAGGCCGAGGGATGTCCTGCTCCAACATGGAAGCTATTTTATTATACAGAAAAAGTTCTCTGTCTTCTAAATTAATTGAAGCAAAAATTCGATCCTTAGCAAAAATATAATTGGCCACCAGCATATCATGAAAAAGATCCCTTTGAGGAATTTCATGTTGCTGGCGATAACGACTTAAGAGGAAAAAAAGTTGAGTTGGAAATGCAAATTGCCGTGGTTCTCGGTAAAAATCCTTGAGAAAAGGATTTTCTTCATGTTTTTCCAACAAAACTTTACCACCAAAGTGATCTACCAACAAGTTAGCTAAATTAGTCTTTCCTACTCCAATCACCCCTTCGATGGCAAAATATTGAAGACGCAAAAAGAACCTCGATTATTGATTGAATTCAAATTTTTCTTTTGACAGAAACAATTCAACCCAACTATTATCCTGAACGTTTTTCAGAAGCTCGCCAATTTCTTGAAGCTGATGAGGGGTTTTAAATTTAGGAGCGATTTCATTTAGGGGTATTAAAACAAACCTGCGCTTTTCAATTTCGGAATGGGGAATTTGTAAAGTATCAGTTTTTAAAAAATCCGCGCCCCAAAATAGAATGTCAATATCGATAACTCGTGGGCCCCACTTAAATTTTCGAATACGACCTAAATCACTCTCGATCTTTTGAATTTTCTCCAAAAAAAGTTCAGGGGACAAAACCGTTGAAATTTCAGCAACCATATTGAGAAAATTATCTTGCTCTAAATAGCCCACGGGTGCGGTTTCATAAACAGACGAATAATTTTCAATCTTTATATCGGGTAATAAAGCAATTCTGGTTAATGCCTCCTTTAAATTGTCTAAGCAATTCCCAATATTTGAGCCAAGTCCAAGAAAAATTTGTTTATTTATCTTCAATTTACTTTTCAACCACTTCTGACAATTTCGACCTCAATACCATCTTGAATACCCCGAATGGGAGCATGAGGTTTACGAACCCGGATTAAAACTTCTTCCACGTTAAATTTTTGAAGAATAGTTTGGGCCACTTTTTCTGCCATAGTTTCTAAAAGCAAATATTTGGCATTTAACACTTCACTTTCCACGACTTCAAAAACAGCATATAAATCTACGGTATCTTTCAATCTATCTGATTGGGCGGCTGCACGAGCATCTACTTTCAATTCAACATCGACTTCAAATCGCTGACCAATTTCCCGTTCTTCATCCCAAACGCCATGATAAGCATGAAAAGTCATATTTTTGAGTTTTAGGATATCAGAGGGCACCATTACTCCCTAAAATAAAAAGGCGAATAAGTACGCCTTTTAAATATAAAACCCCGCACACCTCTTTAATTTTCATAAACAGACGAATATATTAAAAATATAAATCTTTGTCAAGATAAAAAAGGCCGCCTGTCTTTCGACAAACGGCCTTTAGAATCTGAATTAAAAGCTGGTGAATTATTAATACATACCGCCACCACCAGGAGGCATGGGTGGCATTGGTTTCTCGGGTTCTGGTTTTTCTACTACTGTCGTTTCAGTCATAAGGAGCAAAGCAGCTACACTGGCAGCATTTTCTAATGCGACTCGAGTTACTTTTGTAGGATCTATGACACCAGATTTTAACATATCACCATAATCCTCGGTCTCCGCATTGAATCCAAAATTTACATCACTGCTTTCTTTTACTTTTTGAACGACGATGGAGCCTTCCCAACCTGAGTTATTAGCAATTTGTCGTAGGGGCTCTTCTAAAGCACGTCGAGTAATATCTACGCCAATTTTTTCGTCACCTTCTAATTCTAAATTTTCTAAAGCTTTAATAGAACGAATAAAGGCTACACCACCGCCAGGCACAATGCCTTCTTCCACTGCGGCTCGAGTGGCGTGGAGGGCATCTTCTACTCTGGCTTTCTTCTCTTTCATTTCCACTTCAGTGGCAGCACCAACTTTTAGGACCGCAACACCACCAGCGAGCTTCGCCAGACGTTCCTGTAATTTTTCCTTGTCGTAATCGGACGTACTTGTCTCAATTTGCTTTTTTATTTGATTGATTCTACCCTTAATGTCCTCGGTTTTCCCAGCACCCTCAACAATGGTGGTATTATCCTTATCAATCGTTACTTTTTTAGCCCGACCAAGGTCTGAAGTAGTGGCATTTTCAAGTTTAAACCCAGCCTCTTCAGAAATTACCCGACCATCGGTTAAAATGGCAATATCTTCTAACATTGCTTTACGACGATCACCAAATCCCGGTGCTTTAACCGCAGCTACTTTTAGAGTTCCCCGGAGTTTATTTACTACTAAAGTAGCCAGCGCTTCACCTTCCAAATCTTCTGCGATGACAAGAAGTGGTTTTCCCATTTGGGCGACTTTCTCCAATATTGGAAGGAGGTCTTTCATGACACTGATTTTTTTGTCATGAATTAAGATTAAAGGATCTTCCAAGTCGACTTCCATGGATTCAGGATTAGTTACAAAATAGGGGGAGAGATAGCCGCGATCAAACTGCATACCTTCAACAATATCGAGGCTTGATTCGGTACTTTTCGCTTCTTCAACGGTGATGACACCATCTTTTCCTACTTTTTCCATGGCATTAGCAATGCGTTCGCCGATGTCAAAATCGTTATTAGCAGAAATGGCACCTACTTGAGCGATTTCTGTCTTACCCGGAATCGGTTTACTTATCTTTCTAATTTCTTCTACGACCTTTGTCACAGCTTTTTCAATGCCACGTTTTAAATGCATTGGATTGGAACCAGCAGTGACATTCTTTAGACCTTCACTGAAAATGCACTGGGCTAAAATAGTCGCTGTGGTGGTACCGTCACCAGCTACATCACTGGTTTTAGAAGCGACCTCTTTAACCATTTGAGCTCCCATATTTTCTATAGGATCTTCCAACTCAATTTCTTTGGCCACGGTAACACCGTCTTTTGTCACGGTTGGAGCTCCAAATTTTTTGTCAATCACTACATTTCGCCCCTTTGGGCCAAGGGTAACTTTTACAGCCTCAGATAGCTGATCTACGCCCTTTTTTAAGGCTGAGCGAGCATCTGTACTAAAATCAATTAATTTTGCTGACATATTGTAAAATCCTCCTTACTTTAATTTTTTTTAAACCTATTAAACGATTGCTAAGATATCACTTTCCCGCATGATGAGATAATCTTCACCATCTATAGTAACTTCAGTCCCAGAATATTTTCCATAAAGCACCTTATCTCCTTTTTTGACTTCCATAGCAACTTTGTTGCCCGCCTCGTTGACTTTTCCAGGACCAACTGCAACAATTTCACCTTCTTGAGGCTTCTCTTTGGCAGTATCTGGAATTATAATTCCGCCTTGCTTTTGCTCTTCAAGATCGATAGGTTTTACTACCACTCGATCAGCCAAAGGTTTGATATTCATATTTTCACCTCCTTTGTTTTGGTTATTTGTTAGCACTCACCTTTAAAGAGTGCTAAACTTTAATCAAAATATATAAATTTTTCATAAAATGTCAAGTAAAATTTTAATACAATTTATTAACAGTTGTTCCCTATTATTTTTTGCATGGCACTAATTAATAGTTTTTCATCCTTTTTGAAAACAGTTCGAATATCAAAAAATAATCGATTTTCACGAATATAACCAAAAATCGGCGGTTCATGCAATCGAAATTTTTTCGCTAAAATCTCAGTTGGAACATTTGCCATTCGTAAGGTAATTGCTATACTCGGCAATTCTTCTAAAGGCAATGCGCCACTACCTATTTGAACGGTTGTATCTTCAAAATTAATTTCACAATTTGATTTGATGTCATCTGTTATTTTTTTCTTTATTTTCTCAACCCTTTTTTCTAGACTATCTAATGGTTCAAGCAACATATTAAGCACACGATTATGTTTAATAAATTCTTTTTCACGAAGATACAGTTTAAGGGTTGGTTCCAGGATGGCATAAGTTAATTTACCACAACGCAGTGCTCGCATTAAAGGGTTTGACTTAATAGCATCTAAATATTTCTTTCTACCTACAATGATTCCTGATTGTGGTCCCCCCAGAACTTTGTCCCCGCTAAAAGTGACCACATCAACTCCTGCTTCAATACTATCTCGTACTACAGGTTCATAAGGTAGTTTATACTTTCGTAAATCAACTAGTACACCTCCCCCTAAATCTTGCGCCACAGCTAAATTGTATTTTTTACCCAAGTCGACTAAGTCGTTTATTTTAACTTCCTTAGTAAATCCTTTCACACGATAGTTGGAGGGATGAACGGCAAAAAGCAAACGTGTGTTTTCTGAGATGACTCTTTCATAATCATGAAGATGGGTCTTATTGGTGGTACCCACCTCTATCATTTTAGTCCCACTTTTTTCTATAACTTCGGGTATGCGAAAAGAACCTCCAATTTCAATTAGTTGTCCTCGAGATATAATGGCTTCTTTTCCAAAACAAAGGGTATTTAATGTCAAAAGTACCGCCGCAGCATTATTATTCACCACACAGGCTGCTTCTGCGCCAGTAAGATTACCTAGTAGTTTTTCTATATGTTCAATTCTTTCCCCACGTTTTCCACTTTCTAAATCAATCTCTAAGGTGCAATAACCTTCTGTAATTTGCATTAAATTATCTCGAGCTTCTTCCATCAAAGGGGCTCGGCCCAACCCAGTGTGTAAAATAATCCCAGTGGCATTTATAGCCTTTTTCAAGCTCGGTTGTAGTTTCTGATTTATATATTCTACACTTTTTTCTACAATCTCATCCAATATCCCCGGTCGCGACAAACCATTTGAAATTGACTCACTCAGCAGTCGTTCTCTAAGTCTCCTTGTTTCGTGCTGAACACAGCATAGAATAAAATCGTGAGAAAATTTATCAATAAAAGGCTGAAGTTGAGGATGATTTAGGATTTGATCTATTTGAGGTATTTTAGATAATATTTTTTGTTTATTACTATTCATACGGAGTATTTAAATTATTTGTATGCACTGCGTATCACTAACTACAGGCGGACCCGAAAACCTATATTTTTAATATTCAAGGTAGTTAAGTCATTATTATTCAGTTCGATTTTTTCTTAATCGTCGAGTTTTCGGCTACGCCTTTAGCTTTTGCTTAAATTCACTAACGCTCGCTCTGTTGCCCCTAAACAATAAAGTAAACCAAGGAGGTTTGAGTTGGTGATACGCCCATCGGCCACTTTTTGTAACAATTCACTGGCATTAAATGCAATTCCTAAACCGGCATTTTTTAACATTATTTCATCGTTTGCGCCATCGCCAACCGCTACAATTTCTTCCCGAGATAAGCCTTCACGGGCAGCAATTTCTTGTACAATTTTACCTTTGGCCTCTCTGTCAATAATTCTCCCTTTTACTTTCCCAGTGAGCACGTCATTTTTTATCTCTAAATCATTTGCATAAGTATAATCAAATCCAAGATGTTCTTTTAATCGATCTGCAAAAAATTTAAACCCTCCTGAAATGAGTGCTATTTTAAAACCCATAGCCTTCAAAGTTGATATCAATTCATAAGTGCCTGAGGTGAGCTGCACCCCTTTTGCGACTTCTTCCAACACGGATACAGGCAACCCTTTTAACAACTGAACTCTTTCGCGCAAAGCTTCTCTATAATCTAGCTCTCCTGCCATGGCCCTGTGGGTAATTTCAGATACTTTATCACCGACGTTGGCGGCTTTGGCTAATTCATTAATTACTTCTCCTTCAATTATTGTACTGTCCATGTCAAACACTACCAGCCGTCGCCGCTGACGGTAAGGGGTATCGGGTTGTATAATAGTATCGAACCCAACCTCATCACAAGTTTGTTGAATGACTTGCTTTAAAATAGAAAGGTCTCTCAACTCAGAGGCATCCACCATCATTTCCAAAGCCACTAATTCTCCTCGAGCTAAATGATGCATCCGTTCGATATTCACTCGAAAATTAGCCAAAGTATTTGTGATGGCTTTTAATATACCAACTTTATCTTTCCCAATTATAGTAAAAACTTGCAAATTTTTATCTACAGCTTTAAATGGGGTAGTAGCCTCGACTAAATCTATATTAACTTCTAAAGGTAGATCCTTAGAGTTCTCTTTTAATCTTTGGTATGCCTCCTCTGGTGAGTCATTTATATTCACAGGTTCAGTTACCATGAACATCATAAAAAGACTGTGTACAGCATTCTGCTCCACCGCCACTATGTTTAATTTTGAATCGGTAACTGTGCTGCAAATGTCAGCGATTAGATAGGGTTGATTTTTACCAAATGTATTGAGTACAATATATTTCTTATTTTTCATGAGAAATGCATATCAAATTAGCTTTTGGTAGTAATTTTTCAAGTATAATTGTATTAAATATTGAACAAAATGTCAAGCTATTTTAAATTGTACTATGTAAAACAAAAAGGCTGATGTTTGCTACATCAGCTTTTTGAGGGAGGAGGAAAGAGTCAATTGTAATTTAGGGGCTAATAATTTTATCTTAACTAACGATTAATTGTTCAAAAGGAATAATTAAATTCAATGCCAACAATGGTATTTTGAGAATCACCACTAGTATCTTTTTGACTGCGGTCGTCATCCATATTGGCTAAAACACCTAAGTTCCAACTGGGGGAGATATTCCAGGTTAAGAAGAAAAAAATGGAATTGATATTTCGGTTTGAATAAAGGTTAAATCTTTGAATATCTCTGGTTGAAAAGTTCGGGTATCGTTCCATGAAAAAGGACTCTCGCACGCTGAATAATAACCCATCGATTCTAAAAAACTCAATAGTAAAGGTTGGTCCATAAGTGTAAAAATCCTCAAAAGGGATACTCAGATCAGCATTGGTAGTTACAGCGGCTAAGTGATTGAACAATTTCTCGTGGGTCTGTCTACTATAAAAAAATCCTGCACTTATTCGCCATTCTGAACCAAGGTCAAAATAGATTTCTGGTTCCACTTCCCAAAGTAAATAATCAGGGGTTGTTGCACTCTCTAACTGATAATTACGTTTAGTGATGGACCCCTGAAATTCCGTCCCAAAAGTAGAGCTGAAGGAAAGCCGGAGGTTACCACTGAAATACTCTTCCCAATAATCAAATTGAAAAGAGGTATCGGCTGGTATGTTAGTGTAGTTTCGTAAGCGTAGTTGATTTTCTAAAGAAAGGCTCGAGCTATTTTCTATTGTTTGAAAAAGGGTAATGTCGAAACGATTTTCTTGATAATCGTTCTCAATAAAATTAGGATGAAATCGTTGAGTATTGCGGTAACCTGCTCCAATAATAGAGCTAATACTTGTCGCCAATTTCGCAAGTCCTTTAAAGGTATTATTAAAATAATTAGGATAAGTGCTGCTTTCTTTATCATAACGACGAAGGAGAAATTCATCTTCAAATTCCAATGCTAACACACCTATATTCCGTAAATTAAATGCTAAAAGGGAGGAATTTTGAATGTATTTCAAATCCAAGTCGTGGTTGAAAGAGGTGCCTTCTATTCGATTCTCTAATTTCCAATTTAAGTTATTGTTTATAGGTTTTATTAACCTAAAATTTGCTTCGCCAAAAATATAATCGCGGCTATATTTAAAAAAGGTGTACCCTTGAATGGAGTTTTGGTAACTTGTGCTATAATCAAAATTAAGTCGTATACCTGTATATGGATTGCCATTTCCTTCTAATAATGTGCTGTCCCTTTGGACAAATGCATATACAAATTCTTGTCTCCATAAATCAACGCCTGTTACCAACTCTCTTGACCAATTGAATTTATTAGAATTGTTAATAGAAAAATCACTTTCAAGATCAGAGAAATAATCAATGTCAACTTCATCTTCCGAAGTAATAGAATCGGGTTCTGGCTGGATTAAATCCCAAATAGTTTCCAACCAAAGCCCTGCCATGGTAAAATCACTTTTAGAAGCAAATACTTCCGCTTCTTTTTTAATACGAACAACTTCTTTCAATAGAGCTGAATCTATTAAGTCTTGAGAATTATCCTTTAACCAGCGTTCAAGTCGGAGCTTTTCAATCCAATAATAGGTCTCTTCGCTCCAGGAATCTTTCAACAAGGAATCCGAATCGCTCTCTTTTAGGCTATTTAGATTTTCTTGCCCAATGGCGTTTTTATTGATTACTATCCCAATATTCAAGCCTACAAAAAAAAGTGCAAGTAATAATTTTTCATTAATTCTAAAAGTTCGTTTCAATCCCCAAATCATGATCGTTTAATTTGTTGAATAAATCAAGGCACCAGACCTGATTAAGTTTACTTAACATAGCTGGTATGCAGTTAAGGTCATAAGATACCAATTCCACCATTTTTGTCTATTTAAAAATTCGGTCTTCTTTTTTATTCAATTAAAACCTTTATTCTTATCGACTTTTTTTCATGGCTTCTTTTCTTTGCTCTTTTAATCTTTTAATTCTCCTCATGCGGCGTCGCTTCTTTTCTATTTTGTTATATTGTTTTCCCATATATCCTCCATTTTAGTTTAACGATTAGTTTATTAATATTATATTAAATGCTCAGGAATTCACCCTCTAGATCATTCCGGTTGGGAGTAAAATCACCACCGGGTTCAATAGCTTTTTTATCTCCATCAAAAGGCCGTAAAGGTTTTCTGCCTCGAAAGTCTCCTTGTCGACGAAACCTCTTTTTAAAATATTCTTTCTTAAGAGATTTCACTTTCTCCAATTGTTCAGCCGTTAGCGAATTTCTTACGTCTAATCGGCTTTTAACTAAGACGAAGCGCAGATTAGTCTTAAGTTCACCAATCTCTTCAATTTTGGTTTTAATTTGCCCTTCCTCTGGGTTGTCGCTTTGTAATAGATGCCTTAATTCAAGTTCAGCTATTTTAATTTTGGAGCGCATTTCAATGGCTTCTTTGGTAGTTTTAAGCCTCAGTTCTTTAATTTTTGTTTGCTGATCCTCAGTTAGCTGAAGTTCATCGGAAAATAATTCAAGTCTAAATAACGGCTTTTGGTGCCGTTGACGGCGTGGCTTAGAAATTAATTCTTTACTGACAAAAGATGTGGAAACTAAAAAAATTCCTAACACCAAAAATATTTTTAATGCTTTCATTTTGTACACCTCCTTATAGGTTAGTTTACCAATCTTTATTAGCCTTGAGGTAGTCCCGATGTGGAGACCAAGATCAATTTTACGACTTGCATCAGGACTACCTCGATTCAGGCTGACTCCTATTCAATATCAAATCAGATTGATATTATAATTGGCTCTCATCTTGGAGATGAGGGTCAATTAATTACTTTAATAGCAGCATTCGTTGTGACTTTCTAAATTTGTCACCAGCTTTAATCTGGAATAGGTAGATTCCAGAAGCCACTTGCCTTCCGAAATTGTCTTTTCCATCCCATTTGATTGTGTATACGCCCGGTTCTTGTAGTTTATCCAGCAGCGTACGAATTTCTTGACCGAGGATATTGAATATCTTCAAAGTAACTTGTGAAGCCTCGGCAAGGTGATATTTGATGGAAGTTTCAGGATTGAATGGGTTTGGATAATTTTGGAAAAGCGCAAATTTCTCAGGCACGGATGTCGGATTATTTTCAGAGCCTATACTAGTGACATTATCCACATCCAAATTAAAATTAACGTTTGCCGCATCTTCACCATTGCCAACAGACACGGGGACGGCGTTTTCAGCATTGGTGCCCCCGAAATATCCATTAGCAAACCCTACACCGGTTGCCTCAATTTTATAGGCTCCTGCCGGCAGATCTGCAAGGACATAATTCCCATCAGCATCAGTCACGGCATTAACGGCTATATCATTTTCAAATCGAGCCTGAACTAAAATACCTTCAATAGGCGTGTTGGTTTCAGCAGAATGAACTTTACCACTAATGGCATAAACCCCCCTATGGACTTTGGGAGCTAATCCAAAATTAATGCCAACTTTTACCTGTCCTGAATGGACAAAAACAGGATCAGCTTCACTGAAGTTTCTGGCATTGTCATAATATTCACCTATAAAACCTTCGGCCCAGGCAAATACAAAATATTTACCGGGCTTCAAATCAGTTAATTTATAAAAGCCTCTTGAGCCCGTAAATGTAATATGGGGGATCAACTCCCTTCTTTCAACCGCTATTACAACCGCTCCTAAGATAGACGAACCATCCTCATCAGAGAATACCCGCCCAGCAATGGTACCTCTTTTTGCTATAAACGGTTCGAGGTAAAAATCTTTATCAGGCGTATCATCTGGGGCTATAACCTCAACCAAAGTGGCATTCTCACGAAGACGTACATTGTCATAAAATTCAGGGAAAAATCTTTCAGCAATGACATGAACGTAGTAATATCCGGTTCGTAAACCCTCAACTTTATAGGTACCATCGTCTCTGGTATAGGCCCGTCGATGAAAACCGGTGTTGGCTTCCCAAACACGAACCAATGCCCTTGGAATGGGCATACTGTCCATTTGTGAAGCCACCAAGCCAGAAATACTGCCACCTTTTTCCAATGTAAAATCAATACTGTCAACTTCTGTGCTGTCTAAAACGGTAACCAGAGTGGCTTCTTTCTTGGTAGCCGCTTCCTTGAAAAATTCCGGCAAATACCCTTCTGCAATGGCGCGAACGAGATATTTTCCAGACGGCACATTTTCAATAATATAATGACCAAGAGAATCTGTCTTTGACCGGAATCCAGTAACATTTGAAGCTACATCCAGCGTTATATTCTCCTTGAAGGCTTCGACTACAGCCCCCACAATAGATGAACCGGTGGACTGGTCTGAAACGGTGCCAGAAATAGAACCGCGGGGTACTAAATCAAAATCAATGCCGGTTGTATGTGAATCGGGAAAGACCTCGACTGGTGTTGCTAAGAATCGTTCTCTAACATCATCGTAAAATTCTCCATTAAAGCCCTCTGCGGAAGCGTGAACAATATAACGACCTGGCCGAATTTGGACAATATATTCACCATTTTCGTTGGTGCGAGTTTCCCGATGAAATAAATGACTTATTAGCACATTGCTCAAGAAAACCCTAATCCGAGCCCTCGCAATGGGAGAGCCATCCACAACATTGGTTACAACACCTCGGATGGCACTCGCCGTGGCTAATCCAAAATTAATATTATCTTTTGTTTCGGTTGAATCAATTCTCAAAAATTCAGCATCGATTAGTTGCTCAGCGTCATCGTAATATTCCTCTTTATAGCCCGGCGCATTGGCCCTAACAGCATAATCCCCAGGGGGTAAAGATTCAATTTCATAAGAACCATCGTTATCGGTGAGCGCGTGTCGGGCGAATCGAGGATTAACTACAAGGGAAGCCACAACATGGGCATCTGCCAACGGTAGACTGTCTAAATCTGTGAAGACGGTACCGGTAATTTTACCACCTTCACTCAGAGCAAAGTTCTTATCGGTAAGAGTATCATTTTCTGCAACGATGAGAGGTGTGGCTTCTAAAAAGTTTCTTGTATCGTCATAAAACTCACCAATAAATCCTTTGGCGTTGGCGTAAAGAACATAAATACCGGGAATTAAGTCACCAAGCAAAAAATTGCCTTGTGTATCGCTTGTGTCACATTTCACCCAATGGATTTTGCCCAAACGAACGGCTTTCACATGAGCATCCTGAATTGGTAAATCGTTTGAATCATTTGTGATGGTACCGGCAATGGCCCCCGTTGGAGGTGGGCTTACTACGACCCGTGCAGTGGCTCTGAGAGTCAGGCCATCTATTTCCACCAAAGCGATAACTTTTCCTTGACCTATTTCAACACCTGCCGTAAAAAGACCGTCATCGTTTATTGTCCCGAGGTCCTGCGGAACCACTTCCCATCTTACATGGTTGGGTTTTACCCGCTCTCCAGTGGGAATCAAAACTATGACTTCAAACTGCTGTTCAGCACCTTGCGGCACAACAGTCTCTCTTGGTACAACTACTACTTTGAAAAAAGGTCTGGGGGGGCTACCAATTTTGATTATTATACTTTTAACAATTTCAATATTTTTAACAACGGCAATGACCTTTACCTTTACTTCTCCAATATGTTTACCGGCTATAAAGAAGCCATCTTCTGTAATGCTGCCCAGAGAGTCTGGTTCGACACTCCAAGAAATACTTTGTATTTCTTCTGGTACTCTATTTTCGCCAATTTTGGAATAGGCAAATACTTCAAATTTTATGCTGCCACCAGGCTCAAGTTGGACCTCATTTGGGCTTACAATAATATCCATCTCTTGAGCATAGGTTGGGATAAAAAAGCTTGAACCCAAAATTATACCCACCAATACAACCATAAAAAGTTTCAATTTTTCCATGATCTTGCCTCCATGTTCAGAGAATAAATTTTGATTGACTTTTTTTGTAAAAAAAATTAAATTGTTTCTCTAAAGCGAGAGTTTTACACATTCGTATGTAGACTCCCTGCTGGTTTTTTCTTATTGTGAAAGTTAATCATATCAGTAATAACAGGTCGAAAAGTAAAGAATAAATTTTGACTGTTTTTTGGGGACGTGATAAGCAATTAAAATTACCTCCATTCAGCCCAATTTAATTTAACAAAATTATCGACTATGCCCCGTCATTGTCGGAGACCCTCTTGTGGGCCTTTACTAAGAGAGTTTCCATTGGCTCGACGGGGCTTTTTTATATTGAGTCTGGTCATTTGTGTCTCATTTTCACCCTCCTTCTATTTTTTGGTACATTTTTTACACTTTTCCTGATTAACTCAAAAGCAACTTGAATTCCCTCGTCAGCAGCTCTATAGTTTCCATTTTTAAAGGATTTCTCTGCTATTTGTCGAATATCTTTAGCTCCATCTAATAAACGTCGAGTCCATTCCTGATCGAATTCAGCCACTTTTCTTTCCGACTCCTCTATGGCCGCATTCAATTGGCGTAATCTTACTTTAATTTTTTCTTTTGAAATGGGAGAAGTTTCTTGAGCGTTCAAAATTCTTTCTGCTTTTGTTAAGAATCTCTGAGATGCAAGAACAGCTTCTAAAGCTAATCGGCCAAAACCAGCAGCCGAGGCCCTTTCGGCCCTGTCGATGGCAAATTGAGACATATTAATCAGAACTTCGGCATCTCTTGGAGAATCGAGGGGCAATTTACTTCGCACCTCAGCGATATCGTTTTTAGTATTTTCAATTTCTTTGAAAATTTTAGTAGCAAACCGCGGCCCCCCTCTCCTTTCTACAAGCCTTCGCGCCCGACGGATCATATTTTCCGCTAAATCAATTTTCCAAAGAGCTTCGTGGCTGCGACCTTCATTCACAGCTAATTCCGCTTCTCTTTCAAATCTACTGGCACGCTGGAAAAGCAATTTCGCTTTTGGTTTTGCACTCGTATTAATTACTTCTCTAGACTCTTCGATTAAATCTCTCAACCGCAAGAGCGAAACTTCTGCCTGATTTACCGCCACAGGGGATTCTCCGGTAGCCAAATCCATAGCTCGAAGTAAAAGCAGAATACTCTGGTTTACAAATTTTTTGGCTAATTCAAAATCTCCATTTCTAAACATCTCCTCAGCCGATAAGGCCAATTTAATGGCCTGTTCAAAAATATGCTTAACTCTTGGATCGTCACTTCTCTCCACGACTTCTTGTACACGTTCTCGCAAGATTTCATATCTTCGTTTTTCTTCGTTAATTCTTTCCTTAATCGAATCTATCGACCTATGAACCAAATCCAGGGAGCGTTTGGTTAAAGTAATGGCCATCCGATAATGCTCCACAGCCTTATTAATATTCCCAGCAGTTAAAGCTTTCTCTGCGGCTTCCCGATTTGATTTCGCTTCTCGAAGTATTCTTTCCGCTTCCTTATGATGACTCCCAAGTACAACATGATCTGCCTGCCTCATCAATTCCTCCAGACGAATGCGTAATCGCTTGACGGGTCCATCAAGAGTAATTTTCACGGCCTGTTCCAATTTAAAAAAGGCCATCTTAATTTTAGCCCCGGCGACCGCGGGCTCATGATTCTTAAAGGCAGCAACAGCTTGATTCCTTAAGACTTGGGCTTCATTAACCAATTCTAAAGCTCGTCGATTTCTAAAGGAAAGGACCAGTTCATTCACCCTCTCCAAATCATGGTCTAATCTCTCTAAAGCTTTAACAAGATCGTTTCGGGTTTGGCTAAATCCTATATTCGTAGTAAGGCAGATTAAAACCAGAAAAATCACAAATATATTTATTGTTCTATACATACTTCCATACCTCGCTTTAAAGCGAATTTTCTCCAAAATATAATTGGCAAAGGATATGCCATGAAGCTTCATGAATCGTTCAACAATGATTAAGCTATATAAATAAAAGAGTTAGATGCAACGAAAAGCTAAGGGATTTAAAATGTGGTTATAGATTTTAAACACTTGTCCTTAGAGGTACACATCGATATGTACGCTATGGTACAAAGATTAAATCAATAAAATTAAGGATACCGAGCTACCGCATCAAAAACCGCCAAATCTTTCCATCATCGAGTATAATTTTCGTCTGGTGATTCCAAGCAGTTTTGCTGCTTTGCTCTTGTTGCCTCCTACTTTATTTAAAGCATCTTTAATTAAATTCTTCTCTACATCTTCTAAAGAAATTCCTTCATTAGGTATTTCAATTGAGGTAGTCCCCCACAAAGTAGGAACATTTCTTATATGAGGTGGTAAGTCTTCTTCTCTAATAACCCCAGTACTTGACATAATTAGAGCACGTTCCACGACATTTTCTAATTCCCGCACATTACCTGGCCAGCGATATTTCATAAGCATCTCCAAAGCGGTACTTTCAATGGCATTCTCATCCTTACCAAATTTTTTAAGGAAGTGAAAAGTCAGATCTGAAATGTCTTCTTTTCGCTCACGAAGAGGAGGCAGGAAAATAGGGAATACGTTGATTCGGTAATAAAGGTCCTCACGAAAAGTGCCTTCTTTTAATGCATCTTCTAAAATTCGGTTGGTGGCCGCGATTGTCCGAGCTTTTGTTTGAATCGTCTTGATACCCCCCAACCTTTCTATTTGGCGATTCTGAAGAACTCGAAGAAGTTTAATCTGGGTGGAGGGCGAAATATCGCCGATTTCATCCAAAAAAATAGTTCCCCCACCAGCCAATTCAAATCGGCCTACTTTCATATTTTCCGCCCCAGTAAAGGCTCCCTTTTCATGGCCAAAAAGTTCACTCTCCAAGAGGCTTTCAGGAAGCGCTCCGCAATTGATAGCAACGAATGGTTCGGAGGCTCGAGGGCTTAAATGATGAATAGCCTGCGCCACTAACTCTTTACCGGTACCACTTTCCCCACTGATTAAGACGGTGGCATCGGTCGGAGCCACTTTTTCCACCATCTTGTATACTTCCTGCATAGCCCCGCTCTGACCCACCATGTTTTCCAATGAATATTTATCTTTGAGTTCTTTCTTTAACTGAACATTTTCCTCCGCCAGCCGCCGCTTATCAATAATGTGCTTGACTTTCATCTTCAACTCGTCCATTTCAAAAGGCTTGATGATGTAATCATAAGCACCTTTTTTCATGGCTTCAACAGCATTTTGCGCCGTAGCATACGCCGTCATCATTATGACTTCTGTTTGAGGACTTTGCTTTTTTACATTTTCCAAAACAAATAGACCATCTTTACCTGGCATTTTTAAATCTGTTACCACCAAATCAAAAATGTTCTGGTTAAATTTCTCAAGGCCGGTTTCAGCATTTTCTGCTGTGCTAACCGAATAACCTTCCGGTTGCAAGGCAAATTTTAATATTTTACACATCTTGGGTTCGTCGTCGATGATGAGAATGTTTCCGCTGGGCATGATTGTCAATCCTCAAAAAATGATAATATTTCAAAATTATTTCTTTCTGTAATGAATTGAAAATTAACGTATAAAAGTTATTCGTCATTAAGTCATTTTGCTTCGCTGTCATTACCTTTCATTTTATATTCGTACGTACGGAGGCTCCCACAGCTCAATGTGGTTGTCCTCTGGATCCATGACCCATGTAAAACGGCCGTACTCATACTCCTCGATTCGATCGTCGACTTCAACATCTTCGCGTCGAAGTTGCTCTAAGAGCTGATCGAGATTAGCAACGCGGTAGTTAATCATGAATGGAGCAGTGCTAGGGTCGAAATAACGAGTGTCGCTTGGAAACGGCCCCTAAATCGTATAACCTTGATGTTCCGAGTGTTCTAATTCGCACCACTCAAATCTAACGGTTCCGTCGTCTGCTGGCTCGATCCCGAGATGTTTGTGGTACCACTCCTTGAGCTTAGCCGAGTTTTTGGTTTTGAAGAAGATTTCTCCGATTCCGGTTACTCGTTTGTTAAGTTGATTTGTCATTTTATTAGTCTGCTCTCTCTTAGGACTTGCCGTGTGGAAATATACCCCCTTCCATTCGTTGTTTTTACGAACCCAATTATTTCAACGTCACTGGCAAATAAAACCGCATTATGGTCCCCTTGCCTTTTTGACTTTCGGCTTCAATCCAACCGCCATGTTTTTCAATAAGGCGTTTACAAATGGCCAAACCTAATCCACTGCCTGAAGTTTTTGTAGTGTAAAAAGGCTCGAAGATTTTTTTCTGCTCTGCGTCAAATCCACAGCCAGTATCCTCTACCTCAACTTTTGCAAACTGACGGCCTTTTCTGGCTTCTTTTCTTAACCGGATTCGAATTCTACCTTCTCCATTTATGGATTGAATGGCATTCAAAGTAAGATTTAGAAGCACCTGATTCACCGCATCTTCGTCATGACAAATGGGTGGTAAATTTTCAAAATCAGTTTCCAGCTTCACATTAACTTCATGAATTTCATCTTCTAAAAAAGCCAGAGAATTTTCAACGGTGTTATTGAGATCCGTAGCATTAAGCTCTAAGTCTCGATCTCTAGCAAAAGATAAAAAGTTGCTCACCAGTCGATTGAGACGGCGTACTTCACTAGGGATAAATTCAAAGAGTTCATCAGAATCATCTTTGGGGGCATATTTTGATTTTAGCACATCCGAGGTGCTTTTAATAATGCTTAAGGGATTACGAATTTCATGGGCTACCGTAGCGGCCATCTGACCCATCGCTGCTAAGCGCTCGGCCTGCCTGAGCGATTCGTGGGTTTTAATTAGAAGGGATATTGCCCAAAACAAAAACATGGAAAATAAAACGGCGACTGCTAAACTGACCACGCCAAAGAAAATTAATCCTCTTTTAAAAAATCGTAAGAGGTTAAAAAAATCCGCATTGGCCTGCACCACTAAGATAGCAACCACATCATCTAAAGAGCCCAACACAGGTGCATAGGCGCTTTTGAAACGATTGCCTTCCACCACAAACATTGGTGATACAGCCGCAACCCCATGCGCAGCTTGAGTGAAAGAAACGCTATCCTCCTCCAAAAATGTAAGTCGCTCACCAGGAGAAAAAATCTCACGACTGCTGGCAAGAACACGGTACATTTCATCCACCAAATACACACCCTGCAACTCATTTGCTTCATGGACCTTGGTTAAAATAGAATTGAGTGAAGGCAATATTAGAGACATCTGATAATTTTCAATGTAGTAAGTAAAACCTCCTGATTCGATAGATTTGGAGGTTAAGGTGGCTACTGCCTGCAAACGTCTTCCCAACTCTTCTTCTAAATAACTCCCCATCTGTTTGAGAAAAATCCAGCTTCCAAAATTAAAGCCAAGTAATACTATAACGGTAAGCACAACAATACTCGTGACCATAGCCTTGCGCCTACGTAAAAGCTTTTCATCGAAATTAGATGCGCTATTCATATTATACCGTGTTATTTTACACCAAAAATTTGCAGCCACTCGGAAAGTTCTTCTTCTGACAAGTCCTGGTCAAATTTATTGTTAAGTTCCTTTCTGTCAAAACGTTTTTCGAGTCGATTATAAAATTCACTTGTCGATAAGGACTTGGCATTATGAGAAATAGCGTATCGAATGATATCGCCATCATCAGTCACTACTGTCAGGCCTTTTTTCTTGTCTTCTTTGTTAATCAAATCTTTAATAACCCGATCCGCATTTAAAGGATATTTCGAAAATAAAATTTTAGGATAATTATTTCGATGAAGACGAGCTATTCCAACAAGCGGCTGATCCCCGTCAAAAACCAGAATAATATCAACTTTGTGACGCACTAAATAAGATTTCAAGTGGAGAACCAATTCCTCACGGGCACGCTCCAAACTTACATCGAGAAATTGGCAGAGCTCGGGCACCTGATGAATCATGTTGTATCCGTCAATTATTATTTTGTTCATTTTCTTCCTCCTCTATGCTCATACAGTTTACCTTGGTTCATGATATGTAAAACCTTCCAATTTTCTGTTGTGAGCTTTTCTGCAATGAATCTCCGATGACAGCGAAAAAATAAAAGTTCTGCACACATAAAGGCAGTAGGCTTTTTCCTACCATAATATTTTAATTGTTTGAGACCCGACTTAAATGCTTCCGTCTCAGTATAAGCTTCATAGCCCCCAGTTCGAAAGCCACCTAAACTATCACCTAACCATATATACTCGATTTTAACCTGTTTTAAACTTGCGGTTAAGTTTTCCCTGATAAATTGAGGATGCTTTTTTGAAGTTGGAAACCGCCGAACGTCTACCAGACATTCAATTTGTTGCTGTTGTAACATTTGAATAAATTTTTCTTTAGGATGAGTAGAGTGCCCTATGGAATAAATTACATATTGCTTTTCTGTTTCCAAGGTTTATTTACGGTTTGAATTTTAAAAGCCTAAAGACCTTTTTAACTAGATCCTAAGCAGAGCGATTTGTTGCCAGCAAACGTCACCTTTCAAGTTAAAAAGTGCGCCAGAGCTAAAATGTCATTCGTATATTAAAAGTGTCTATTATTCAGTGAAAATTGTGTGTAGCAACTATATTTAATTCTATTTTGATTTTTGTTATTCAATTTATTTGGTTCAATGT